>JAGQOU010000340.1 GCA_020427145.1 Planctomycetales bacterium
CGTGCCGTACACCGAGCAGGTCGAGAAGTCCTACACGGTCAACGTGCCCTACACCGAGCAGATGACGGCCAGCCGTACGGTCACGAAGCGCGTGCCCGTGACGACGATGAAGACCGTGCAGGTCAGCGGCGGCCACTGGGCCACCGAGACCGTTGCGGGAACCGACTCGTGCGGTTGCCCCACGACTTGCTGCAAGCGAGTGTGGGTCCCGACGTGTGAGACCAAGGAAGTGCCCTGCACGACCTATCAGTGCGTCACCGAAGAGGTGCCCTACACGTATTGCGTGCGGAAGTGCCGTCAGGAGACCAAGACCTGCATGGTGACGGTCAACAAGTGCCGCACCGAGACCCGCCAGCGCGAGGTCAAGGTCTGCACGATGGTTCCCGTCGAGAAGACCCGCACCGTGTGCGTCAACAAGTGCAAGACCGAGACTCGCCAGCGCGAGGTCAAGGTTTGCACGATGGTGCCGGTCGAGAAGACCTGCACCGTGAACGTCGTGAAGTGCGTGCCCGAGACCGTGGAACACACCGTCAAGGTGTGCAAGATGGTGCCCGAGCAGCGCACCCGCACTGTCTGCGTCAACAAGTGCCGTACCGAGACCCGGACTCAAGAGTACCAGGTCACGAGCTACGTCACCGAGCAGGCCACCAAGGAAGTGCAAGTGTGCGTGATGGTGCCCGAGGAAAAGACCCGCACCTACGACGTCACCACCTACGAGTGCGTGCCGGAAGAGAAGACCGAGACCTACACGGTTTGCGTGCCGGTTCAGGTCGAGAAGCAGGTCGAAGTGAAGGTCTGCAAGATGGTCGCTCAGGAAGTTCAAGAAACCGTGAACTCCGGTTGCGGCTGCGGTGCTGCTAGCACTGGCTGTGGCTGTGCCGCTCCGGCTCCGGCCTGCGGTTGCGGCTGCAACTGAGCCGAGAGCGTCCTCGCTCCATAACGATTGACTGACGACAGGGCCGGAATCCCGCGGGGATTCCGGCCCTGATTTTTTTGACGCCCGCGACTGTAGCGCCGCGACAGGCCTTGGCAGCGCGTGGCGCCCGATTGCGGCCGTGCTAGCAGCCCCGTGGAACGCCGGCGCCGGCCAGCGATCCGCCTTGTCAGGGCGACGCTCGATTTGCTATCTCTCCGCCGCAATCGGTCCGATGCGGGCCGCGCCTTCGCTTCGCTCATCATAGGGTTCGGCAGCCGTCGCACCTCAGTTTGGCATGACTTCTGTGAGACTCCGTTTCGTCGAGAGGCCGCGTCGTGCGCTGCCGCTGTTGGCAGCGGTGGCAATCGCGATTGCCTGGACGCACGCCGCCGTGGCCGCCGAGGGGCCAGCCGTGCTGCCGCCGCCCAGCATGGCGCCCACGGAGCCCGTCTTTCCGCCGTCGCCGCCAACGCCGCCCGCCCCGCCTGAGTACCTGCTGCTTGGTCCCGAAGCGGAGTCGGGTAAGACCGTGATCGACGATTTGTTCGGGGAGCACGTCACGCCGACGCCGTACTGGTATCAGCCCGCTTATTGGTTCGGGCCCGTGCCCTGGGATGCGGGCATTGAACTTGGCATCAACGGCAGCAAGGGTTCCAACGAAACGTTCAGCATGCGCACCGGCGGACATCTCAAACGCGAGACGCCCGACTGGAAGTTCGACTCGTCGCTCGTTTACAACAAGAACACTGCCAACGGACTCGAAACTCAGAACAACGGCAAGCTCGACGTGCGGCTCGATCGACTGCTCGCGGAATCGCCCTGGTCGCTGTTCTTCTTGGAGAACCTGATCTACGACGAGTTTCAGGCCTGGGACGTCCAAATGTCGCTCAATGCGGGCGTGGGCTACGAGTTTTTTAAGACGCCCGTCTTTGATCTCACGGGTCGGTTCGGCGCCGGCGGTACGCGCGAGTTCGGCGGCGTGAATAGCAATTGGGAACCGCAGGCCCTGTTCGGCATTGACTACAGCGAGCAACTCACTCCCACCCAAAAGCTCACCGCGAAGGTCGATTATTTTCCCGAGTGGGCCGATTTCTCGCGGTACCGGGTGGTGAGCGACATCGGTTGGCAAATTGCCCTCGACCAACCTAAAAACGTGAGTTTGAAGCTCTCGCTGATCGACTGGTACGACAGCACCCCCGACGGGGCGGAGCCCAATAGTTTCAACTACGCGATTCTGTTGATCTGGGCGCTGTGAGGCGCGACGCGTCGACGTTCGATTCTCACCACTCCAACGGGTTCCGCCGCTCGCATTTGGCGGATTCTTGATTACGATGGACGCTCCGCGCCGTCGGCCGCGAACGCCGGCCTGGCGATTCCCGCCGAGGATGGCTGGCTGGCGAGCACGGCCCTGACCGCGGGGCGAGCCGTGATGCTCGCGGCGGTCGCTTTCCCTGGCAACACTCCCTTTCATTCGAGCGCAGACGCGTATGTCCGGCATCAAGCGAATTGTCGTCACCGGCGGGGCCGGTTTCTTGGGGTCGCACCTGTGCGAACGACTCGTCGGCGAAGGGCACGACGTGATCTGCGTCGACAATTTTTTCACCAGTCAGAAGTCCAACGTCGCTCACCTGCTCGACAAACCCAACTTTGAACTGGTGCGGCACGACGTCACGCATCCGCTGTTTCTCGAAGTGGACGAGATCTACAACATGGCGTGCCCGGCGGCGCCGGGACACTACCAGTTCAATCCCATCAAGACGATGAAGACGTCGGTGATGGGCGCCATCAACATGCTGGGACTCGCCAAGCGATGCCGGGCCAAGGTGCTGCAGGCCAGCACCAGCGAAGTGTATGGCGATCCCGAAGAGCACCCGCAGCGCGAAACCTACCGCGGTTGCGTCAATCCGGTGGGGCCGCGGGCCTGCTACGACGAAGGCAAGCGGGCCGCCGAGACGCTGTTCGTCGACTATCACCGGCTCAATAAAGTCAACGTGCGCATCGTGCGGATTTTCAACACCTACGGTCCCCGTATGCACCCCTACGACGGCCGAGTCGTGTCGAATTTCATTCGACAAGCGCTGGCCAACGAGGACATCACTCTGTTTGGCGACGGTTCGCAAACGCGGTCGTTCTGCTACCGCGACGATCTGTGCGAAGGCATCGTGCGGATGATGAACGGCTCCGACGATTTCATCGGCCCGGTGAATCTTGGCAACCAGGGCGAGTTCACGATTCGCCAGCTGGCCGAGTTGGTGATTGAGCTGACCGGCGCCAAGTCGAAGATCGTCGAGCGACCCTTGCCGGCCGACGACCCGACGCGCCGTCGTCCGGACATCACGCTTGCGAAGAAGCACCTCGACGGTTGGGAACCGCAGACGCCGTTGCGCGAGGGGCTGGAGAAGACGATCGCGTGGTTTCGCACGATCAATCTCAAGGACTATCGCGCGCCGACCCCCAACTATTGAGTCGCGGCGGCGGGGCGCTCGTAGGATCGCTTGATGCGGCGCCATAGCTTGCGGCCGGCGACGTAGGCGGCGATCCCCAGCACCAGACCCAGGACGTCGGCGACCCAGTCGTGAACGTCGCAGTCGCGCCCGACCGGAACTTGCAGGATCTCGTCTAGGACGCCGTACAAGGTGCCGGCCAGCCAGACGGCAAAGAAGTGCTTCGGTTCCAGCTGCCCGATCGTGAGTTCCCAGCCCAGCAGCACGATCACGGTCAGCAGGAAATAGGCGCCCAGGTGCATCACCTTGTCGCTCAAAGTGAAGTCGTGGGTGGACAACTGCGGCCAGTGCGTGGCGGTGGCGAGCAGCAGGAAGTAGACCACGGCGAGGGTCCGCGCCCGGGCGGCCCAGCGGCGAATCGGACTTGCGGGAGCGGCGGCGTCTGCGGACATCGGGCGATCGAGCGAGGTTGAACGGGGGGTTGCGAGCGAGTCGCCCACGGCGAGGCCTTTTATCATAAATCAGTTTCGCCGGCTGCGGCAGAGAAAACCGCCCCCCGGCTCCGCCCGGCATGGCCCGGCATGGCCCGGCTCGCCGATCATTACGGCGGGACCTGCGGAGTAGTTCTCCCCCGCCGCGTCGACAGACGCCGGCGCTGCTTGCACAATATCGTCGTCCGCCGAAACCTGCCACTGATCGACCGCTAGCGACCGCTGTGCCGATGATCGACGACCGCTTTATGCAAATGGCCCTGGCCGAGGCCCGGATTGCCGCCGACGAGGACGAGACCCCCGTGGGGGCCGTGATCGTTCACGACGGCGTGGTGATCGCCGCTGCGCACAACCAGCGCGAGCAGTTGCACGATCCCACCGCGCACGCGGAGATGATCGCCATCACCCAGGCGGCCGAAGCGCTGGGCAACTGGCGGTTGTCGGGCTGCACGCTGTACGTGACGCTCGAACCGTGTCCCATGTGCGCCGGGGCGATCGTGCAGGCGCGAATTCCGCGCGTCGTGTACGGAGCCGACGACCCCAAGGCCGGGGCTGCGCGCAGCTTGTACGAGTTGCTCAACGATCCGCGGCTCAATCACCGGTGCGACGTGACCCACGGCGTGCTGGCGGAGCCGTGCGGCGAGGTGCTGCGTCAGTTCTTTCGCGCCAAACGCGGCTGAATCGCCGATCGCCGAGGGCCGCGGAGTGCCGCTGCTACGAAGCCTGGGCCAACTGGGCCAGTTCTTCGTCCGTGGGATATCCCGTCGTGAAGTATCGCGTCGGATAGACCTCGCGCGCTTCCAGCAAGTGGCCGGCGACGCGCTCTGCAACGGTCCACGGCACGTCATCGACGATCTCGGGATTGTCTTCGTCGTCGATCGATACGAAGGTCACGACGTCGGTCTTTGGCAGCAGCGTCGGCACGTCTTTGGTCCAGGTGCAGTAGGACTGCACGGCGCCGGTCGCCTCGTCTCGCACGCCCTGAAACGACGCGACAAACACGTCCTCGCCGCGACTTTCGAGCTCGCGCTCCAGCCAATCCTTCTGGTTCTCATAGTCGTGCATTTCGCTTTGCAGACGCAGCAGGGCGAACTCGCCATGCAGCGGGTGATCGACCGGCGGGAGCCAGGGTTCCCACTCGTCGCCGACCAGCCGCACGGCACGGCCGGAAATGTACCGCTCATGGTCAATCGCTTGGTTCGCCACCTTCAGCATGGCCTGTAGAGCGTCGTCGTCCTCGCTGCCGGCGTAAAGCAGCGTTTCGCGGTTGGGGACCATCGCGACGACGTCGCCGGGCAGCTTGAGGACTTGTGGAACTTGGGTGAGCACGAGTCGGCTGGCGTCGTAAGAGTCGCCGTGCATCACGGCGTACAGCGAGTCGCCGATCTTGGCGAACTGCTCCGTGCGTTGCAGGAGGTTCTCCTTGGCAACTTCCAACGCCTCGTAGAGCGTGACGCCCCACTTCGTCAAGTCGTCGTCCTTCACCTGAATGAGCGACGTGGGAAGGTCGTAGGCGAGCGACACGCACAGGTGCTCGGCAAGCACCGCGTACGGAAAGCTGACTTTGGAATCGTCGACTCCGCTCAGTTTCAGATCGACCTCGAAGTAGCTGCGACTGCGGACGACGGGCAACAGATCGGGTTTGGCATCGTCAAACTCCTCGGGCGGTTCGCGCATCGGCGCGGTCCAGGCGCGGATGAAATTCGCCAGCAACGCGTCGCGCCGGCGCGGTTCAGCGCGTTGGTACTCGGCATAGGCGTTGTGCAGGTTGATGACCTGCCCGTCGGGGCCGTGAATCGCGAAATTCTCGGCGTCGTAGGTCAACTCGCCGGGGAACCCGATCTTCCGCAGGCGTTTGAGAACGAGGTTGGCGAAACCGTCTTGGTTGGCGCCGAAGAATTTGTTGAACAGTCCCATGACCGACTCCGCGATGGGCACAAGGTTTGGCGTTGAAATTGGCAGCTGGCTGTGCGGCGAGTGTATCGCGTCGCACAGTCGACATGGCGACGCGACGGCGTTGCTGGCGTGTATCTCGTGAAACTGTGAGCGGCGTCACACCGGCGACTCGCCGCCGGTTGCCAATGGCGAGGGGTTGCGGTTCTGCTGAAACAAGCACTCGTTGCGGCAAGCCGCTACTACCCTAAGTCATACCACGGAGCTGCGCCGTGTACAGAAGTCGAGTCAAGATGTCGTTAAGAAAAAAGGACCTTTCTCGTAAAGGTTTCACTCTGGTAGAACTGTTGGTGGTGATCGCCATCATTGGCGTGCTGGTCGGCTTGTTGTTGCCGGCAATTCAGGCGGCTCGCGAAGCGGCTCGCCGCACACAGTGTCAGAGCGGTCTGCGGCAGCTGGCGCTCGCGGTGCAAAACTACCACGATGTCAGAGGGTATTTCCCCCCTGCGCGGTCCGGGACCAAGTTTCACCCCGAGGGGACAGACCAATACTCCGTCTCGTGGGCGTTTCTGTTGTTGCCCTATCTGGAGCAGCAGGCGCAGTACGACGCTTTCGTTCCCACCGAGCGTGTTGACGCGACCGCGAACGCGACGGCCATGCGCACCGCCGTGCCGATCATGTTTTGCCCTTCGCGGCGGACTCCGTCGGCGGATCGCGACTTTGACGACGACGACGCCCCCTCGAAGGTTCCTGGCGTGGCGGCCGCGGGCGACTATGCGGCCAACTCAGGCACAAGCACGCGACACGGCATGCCCGGGCAGCAGGAGTTTGACGAGACCGAGTTCGGCCCGATTTACACGCTCTCGCGAATCAATGCGCGCCAAGTGACCGACGGGCTGTCGCAGACCTACGCGCTGGGCGAGAAGTACTTGCCTCCCGCCCCGGACGACGTGGACCCCGGATTGCAGCATCTGCGGCAGGGCGACACGGCGATCTTTGGGGGCGACGCGCGGCATACCGTCGTGCGGCGCAGCTCGGCCGGTTTTCCCAACGGTCCCGACGACGACTATCCGGGCAAGTTCGGCAGCGATCACCCCCAGGTGAGCCACTTCGCGTTCCTCGACGGCAGCGTTCACGGCGTGCCGCACGACATCGACGTGCAGACGCTGACAATGCTCGCCGCGATTGGGGACGGCGGTCAGTTGCCCGACGGAATCTTCGCCGACTGAGCAATCGACGCCCCGCGGAGTTCACTCCAGGTCGATCTCGGGACCCAAGAAGAAGTCCTCTTCCCGTCGCGATCGCCGGCCGAGGATCGCGGTCGCGATGAGGCCGGCGTAGAGCAGCGCGACGCCCCCGGCGATGACGCCGCCTGCGACGGGGCCGACGCGCATCGCCTCGAGCCACGATGCTTGATCGTGGAGGTTGCCGTTGTTGCGACCCTGCAGCTTGACGATCCAACAAGCCAACAGCAGCAGAAACAGGGACGCGTAGTTGCGTATCAGCCGGGCGCGCACCGCCTGCAGCCACGTCATGTTGAAGCGGGGCTCGCGCAGGTCTGCGGCCATTTGTCGTCCCCAATCGGGGGTCGCCGCGGCGGGATCGCCCAGCAGGATGGGGCTAATGAAGTTGCGTTCCAGGCGTCGGGTTCGCTCGCTCCAGACGTCGAAGATGCGAAACCGGCGCGCTTCGACCAGCATGAAGGTGAGCACCATCAGCATGCCGACGATGATCGAGGCGTGCGAGTTTTCCTTCTGGCCGAAGGTGAACGTCACCACCGCCGTAGTCGCCAGGATCGACCAATTGGTCGTGTTGTCGAGCCGCATCCGCCACTGGGTGGCGCGCTGCATCTCGGCCCGGTAGAAGTGAATCACCGCCGTGATGTATTCGACGCGAGTCAATTCGGGGCGATCGGCGTGCAGCGCGTCGGCGCCGAAGTGGCGCGGCAATTCGGGAGAATCGGGCATGGCTGAGCGGGGGTGCGGGTGTCGGCGGCTCGGCGCGGGTCGTTGGCCCGGCAGTATACAGAGTCGTCGCGGCGACGCTGGACGATTCGCCGTGGGAGCGGTAACGTGGCAGGCCGTTGTGCATCTGACGGTTCCCGCCCTTTGTCGTCGCTAGCTCTCAGCATTCTATGGCCAAACGTCCCCCGCAAAAGCGCTCCGGCGGCAGTCGGCGCGGTCGCCCGCCCGCTGGCGTCTCGGTGAAGCGTTCGGCCGATGGCCGCAGCTGGCTGCTGGTTCACCCCCCGGGGGTGCGCGAGCGGGCGGACGATATGGACGAGGTGCGCGAGATGATCGCCGCCGGCGAGACCGACGTGGCGACCGACGAACTGCGGTGGCTGCTCACCGAATGCAGCGAGATGATCGAGGCCCATTTCTTGCTGGGCAAGCTTGCGGCGGAGGCGGCCGGCGACGTGCCGCTGGCGCGCGGGCATTTCGGGTTCGGCTACCAGCTGGGCCAACGGGCGCTCAAACGCGCCGGCAATCCGCACCCGTTGCCGGCCTTGCACCCCGCCAACCGCGCCTTTTTCGACGCCGGGCGCGGACTCGCCTGGTGCTTGCGCGAGTTGGACATGCGCGACTTGGCCGTCGAAGTCGTCGAGCAACTGCTCGCCGCCGATCCTGCCGATCCGCTGGGGCTCGCCGCGTGGCTCGACGAGCTGCGCTTGGGCGACGCGCAGTTGGTGACAATCGACGCGCTGCTGGGTCGCGGCCCGTAACGCATCGGCTTACGGCAACGGGATGTCCTTCATCTCGAACTCGATCGGCACGCTGACGATTGCGGCGGGCGAGCGGTAAATCCACGTGTAGTCCGCGATGGTCTTGTCCTCGGGGATCTCATAGAGGTAGGCGAAGCCAATCTCGCTCTCGGTTTGCGAGACGGTTTCGATGCCGACATCCTCGATTTCCTCGCCGTCGGGGCTGACCAGGCTCGCGGTGTTTTGGTAGACCCACGAGCGGTGCGACTCGAGTCCCGTTTCGGCGCCCGCCACGCGCACGCGCATGTAGATCTCCCAAACGGCTCCCGTCTTGCGAACTCGGTCGAGCGTGACCGTGACGCCGCCAATCTGCCGCTCGATCTTGTCCGCGTCGGCGAGCTTGTCGAATTTGAACTCCGCGACCTTGCCCGGCACGAGCGCCGTGAGCTCGCCCGCCACGCTGGCGAGCATGGTCGCTTCCCGGGCCGGCAGCTGCAGCGGCAACGTCAACTCGCTGGCGTAGCTGCCAGGTTGAATTTCCACGTCGATCACCGTTTGCTCGGTGCCCAACGGAATCGCCCGGCCGTCGTCGGCCGTGACTTTCAACGACGCCGCGTCGAGCGACAGGACAATCGGCGCCAGGCGCGGCTCCCAAGCCGCTTCGACGATGACCTGCAGGCGACTTTCTTCGGGCACGCGCAGGCCGCGTTGGGCCTGCACGGAGGTCGCTTCCAGCCGGAACGGCCCCGCGTAGGTCGCCCGGCCGCTGCGGCGCAATTCTTCGGCGGCGCGCTCGACGATGCCAAGCCCTTCGGCCCCCGAATACGGATACGGCGACAAATTCGCGTCATCAAGCAGCCGGTCGAGCGTGGGCCAGAATTCGGCATCGTCGGCCGACAGGGAAAGCGAGACGTCGCTGGCCTGTTGCCCGAACTGCTCGCGGTAGTCGATCAGCTGGTTGCCGGTGGCGGCGTGGATGGCGGTGAGAATCTCGGCGAGCGGCTTCCCTTGCAGGTCGAGCGAAAGCCGCGACGCGGCCACGGCCGATTCCGCCGTGGCCCGCTGCACCGCGGATCGCACGCGGTCCAACCGCTGCGCCACCTCAGCCGGCATACGCGGGTCGCTGGCGGGCAGCGCGGCGAGAAACGCCGCGGAGTCGGCGGCTCCCAGGGAAATGAGTTCCTGCTCGGCCGCGTCGCGATCAGCGGCGGCTTCGGCATTGAGTTGCCGGACCAGGGCGCTCACGCGTTGGGCGTCGACCTTGGCCAGGGCCGGCCGCGCGGGCAGGGCAACGAAGCCCGCCAGGACCGCGGCGATTATTGGCAGGAATCTGCGGGGACGCCGAAGCGGGTGCGTTTGCATGAGTATCGAGCCAGCGGAGGAGCGCGGGAGAACAGCTGTAACGATTGTACCGCTTCGCGGGCGAACGTCGAAGTTGGCCAGCCTCGGCGGCATGGTAATAGGGGACTCACGCCGCCTGCTGGCTTGCGCCGCGGGCGCCGACCTTGGCTGGGCGAGGTAGGCTTTGCGAGGGGAAATCTCATGAAGCGCGCGACTTGCGGGGCCTGGGGAACGTCGATGGCGGGACGAGTTTTCACGGCAACGATGGTGCTCCTGGCGCTCGCCGCGCCCGCGGCGGCTGAGCCGCTGCCGTTTATGATGAGCGCGCTGGTCGAGAGTCGACTCGTCGAGGGCCAGCCGCTGTCGTGGTCGGCCGAGCGCGTGCTGCTGCTGGGCCGCGACGGGGCGCTGTACGACTTTGCCGCGGCGGACGCCGAGCAGGCCAAGCGGACCGCTAACCGGTTCGCTCCCTATAGCAACATCGATATGCAGGCGCGGCTGCGCGAGGAGTTCGGCCCCGGCTGGGACGCCACGGCCACCGCGCACTTCGTGGCCGTGCATCCGACGGGGGCGTGGAGCGCCTGGGCCGAACGGCTGGAGGGGTTGTACGGCAACTTCGTGCGTTACATGCAGGTGCGCGGCATCCGGCTCAAGTCGCCGCCGACGCCGTTGGTGGCGGTGGTGTTCCGCAACCAATCCAGCTATTTCGCCTACGCCAGGGCGCAGGGCAGGTCGTTGCCAGCCGGAACGCTGGGGCACTACGACCCGGCGACCAATCGCATCTATCTGTACGACAGCGGCAACGGCGACGCGGACTCGACGCTCGGCGGCGATACGATCATTCACGAAGCGACGCATCAGGCCGCCTACAACACGGGCGTTCACACGCGATTTGCGGAGCAACCGCGGTGGCTGGTCGAGGGACTGGCGATGATGTTCGAGTCGCCCGGCGTGTGGAACCCCGGCCCGTCGCCCCAGCGGGCCGATCGCATCAACCGCTATCGTCTGTCGCACTTCCGCGGCACGGCGGGGGAACGCTCGCCGCAGTGGATCGCCGGGCTCGTGGCGTCGGATCGCAACTTCACGAGCGACGTGCTGACGGCCTACGCCGAGGCTTGGATGTTGTCGTTCTATCTCAGCGAGACCCAGCCGCAGCAGTACAGCGATTACTTACGAAAGGTCGCGGCGAGGCCGCTGTTTGCCGAGTACCCGCCGGCGGACCGCGTGCGGGATTTTGCGGGCGTGTTCGGCAGCGACTACGCCCAGCTTGCCGCCCAGGTGCAGCAATTTGTCGACCGCCTGCCGTGATGCGGCCGCCATCGCGTTCGCGCAGCGCCAGGTCGGGCCGCCAAGAATGGCCGCCAGCGGGCGAACAAGCCCGCGGGCGGTAGTTTCGCGGCATGCTGTGAACGCCGTGAGAATCGCCCGGTTCGGCAAAACTTCTCGGCATTTGCCGGGAGGCGTATAATCAGGGCGCCGGTTTGGCGCTACGTTTTTGCCCGCTGCCCTCGGATGACGGAATGTCTTTAGTGACGGACAATTTGACGCAACCGCCTTCGGCTGCGTGGCGTCGGCTTTCGCTCTTGCTGGCGGCGGCGCTGGCAGTGGTTCACGCGCCCGTGGCACGCGCTGCGAATGACGCTGCGCCGCGCGACGCCGTCGAGAAAGCCGTGGAGGATGCGCCTCCCGCCGCGCTGATTGTCGTGCGGTTGCCGTTGCAGGCGAACGACGATTCGCTGTTGCGAGCGCAGATTCTGCGCACGCGCGACCGGCTCTTGACCGAAGCCCGCGAGCGGGGCGACGCGCGGCGGCCGATTCTCGTGTTCGAGCTGTCGCTTCAACCCGGCGACGCCAAGACCCCGTTTGAGACGGCGTTGGCGGTAGCCCGCTTGATTGCGCGCCAGGAAATGGCCGACGTGAAGACGGTGGCGTGGATGCCGCACACGGTGCGCGGCCACGGCGTGCTGGTGGCGTTGGCTTGCGAGGAACTGCTGGTTGGCCCGACGGCCGAGTTTGGCGAAGCCGCGATTGACGAGGACGACCCGCAGGCGGCCGGCGACGTGGTGATCGAAGCCTACAAAGAGATGGCCCGATCCCGCGGCGTGATGCCGGAGTCGATCGCCGCGGCGATGGTCGATGCGTCCAAGACCGCCGTGCTGGTGGAGAGCGAGGAGGGACAGCGGATCTTGCTGACTGACGAGCTCGAAGACTACCGGGCGAATCACGAAGTCATTAACGAAGAGACCGTGGCCGCGGCCGGTTCGCTGGCTCGGTTCACAGGGGCGGAAGGCCGGCGGCTGGGGTTTGTGAAGTTCATGGCCGCCGACCGCGCCGCGGTGGCGCAGGCGCTCGGCGTACCGGTGGCGTCGCTGGCGCCGCGAGACACGCTCGCCGACGATTGGAAGCCGGCCATCATCGACGTCACGGGCGAAATCGACGCGCGCCGGGCTCGGCAGATTCAAACACTCATCGGCCAACACCTGGAAAACGGCGGCAACTGGATCGGCCTGCGCATCGACAGCGCTGGGGGCGACCCCACGGCCTGCCTGCAACTGGCGCTCACGGTGGCGGAATTGGACCGCCGAAGCGTGCGCACCGTGGCTTACGTCCCGGTGGAAGCCCGCGGCGGTGCGGCGCTGGTGGCGCTGGCGTGCAACGACCTGGTGATGCACGACGACGCGCAACTGGGCGTCGGACCGCAGCGCCTGGGCGAGGGTCAAGCCCCGCCGCCGAGGCCGCCCGCTGGCCAACTGCCCGGTCGCGGCGTCCCGCCCCCGCCCGCTCCTGGCGAGGACGCCCAGCAGCTCGACGCCGTGGTTTCCAGCATTCGCGATTCGCTCGCCCCGCGGGCCGGGCGCAGTTGGTCGTTGATGGCGGCGATGGTGGACCGCTCGCTGGAGTTGTTTCAGTACACTCACAAAGCGACCGGCGAACAGCGTTTGATGACGGCGGACGCGGCGGGCGCCCTGCCGGACTCCGACCAGTGGACCCGCGGTCCGGCCGTGCAACCCGATAACGAGCCGCTGATGCTCACCGGCGCGAGGGCGGCCCAACTGGGCGTCGCCACGCACACGGTCGACGGGTACGACCAACTCAAACGGCTCTACGCGATCGAGACGGAGCCGACGGTGCTCGCGCCCAACTGGGCGTTGGAGCTGATCGAGGCGCTCGCGTCGCCCGGGTTCTCCATGTTCCTGCTGATGATCGGCCTGGTCGCTCTGTTCGTGGAAATCAAGACGGCAGGGCTGGGGATCGGCGGCGTCGTTTTCACGATCTGCTTCGTGCTGTTCTTCTGGGCCAAGTATCTCGACCAAACGGCCGGCGCCCTGGAGATCGTGTTGTTCTTGACCGGGCTGGTGCTGATTCTCATCGAGATCTTTGTCATCCCGGGATTCGGCATCTTCGGGCTCGCCGGCGGGCTGCTGACGGTCTGCTCGCTGATCTTGGCCAGCCAGACGTTCGTGTTGCCGCATTCCGAAGCTCAGTTGCGCGAGCTGCGGCGAAGCGTCACCACGGTGGCCGGCGGCTTTATCGGGATGATCGCCCTGGGGCTGGTGATCCGGCGCTACTTGCCCAATGCGCCGGTGTTCAACCGCATGATCCTCGCCCCGCCGCCGCCCGAGGAGCGCATCATTCGCACCAGTCGCGAGGCGGTGGTCGACTACCGCCGCCTGATCGGCGTCACGGGTCGCGCGACCACCAATCTCTGGCCCTCGGGCAAGGCGCGGTTCGGCGGCGAACTGGTCGACGTGGTTGCCGAAGGCGATGTGATCGATCGCGACACGCAGGTGGTTGTCGTCTCGGCGACAGGCAACCGCGTGGTGGTGCGGGCGGTGTAGTACGTTTTGAAAACGCAGGGCGCCGGGGACGACGCCCGCGACGGTGCCTGCCGACTAACGGCGGACCGATCCGCCGGCGGCGGCCGCACTCTGCAGTGCATTGACGAACGCCGGCGAGGCGCCGCTGACGGTGATCACCTCGCTCTTGCCGCCCGCTTGCTGCGGACGAATGATGCAGATCACTTCGCTCTTGCCGCCGCGGTTGGCAAGCTCTTCCAGCGTGGCCTGTTCGACGGCGGAGAGTTGAACTCCGCCGGCGGTCGGCGTCACGTCGAAGTCGCCCATCGGGCCGGCGGGGGCCGCGGCAAAGCTATCGCCGGTTGGCGGCACGGTCATGGGGGACGAACCCAACGGCGCCGGGGGCATGGCGGGGAATCCGGCGGCCGGGTCCTGGCCGCGCACCTGCGGCTCGGCGGCAAGCGTCGACGCTTGTTGGACCGAGCCCTGCCCGGTGGAAGGTTGTTGATACACGGCCGTGAGCCGCAACTCGTCCAGCTTGGCATGGATCGAAGGCAGGCCCGAGTAGAGCCCCTCGTTGCCCTGCGGATCGGCGGCGAAGCAGACGCCCACCACCTGACCGGCGGCGTTGAACAGGCCGCCGCCGCTACGGCCTTCAACCGGCGCCCCGGCCACCTGCACGTTGGGGTGGCCCGTGTAGCGATCGATGCTGGTGACGCGCGTTTGCTGCGGGGTGGGGTCGGCCCCTCTGCTGCAGCCCATGGTGGTTACCGGCTCGGTGGGTCGCACCGCGGCCGTCGCCGGGGCGATGGGGGCCACCTGCACCGGCGCGTTGATCCAGATACTCACCAGCGCCAAGTCCCGGTCCAAATCGAAATCAACCAGCCGGCCCTCGACGACGTCGCGTTTGACGGCGCCTTGGGGGCCGCCGTCGAAGAGCGTCACTTCAATGCGACCGCGGCCTTGCGACTCGCGAAAGATGTGGCCGCAGGTCAGCACCAGCGCCTCGCCGCTGCGGGCGTCGACAATCGTGCCCGTGCCGGTCGATTTGCCCTGGGCGTCTTCGACCGACAGCCGCACGGTGGCGGCGGTCAGCTGAGATTGATCAGCGTAGGAGCCCGCAGGCGCCGCGGAGGCGGCCGGCGCGGAGGGCGGAAACGGGTTGTTGGCGCGGGGCGGAAACGAGGCGGGCGTCGCGTAGTCGTTGCTCGGCGGTTCGAGTTCGACGATGCGACCCGCTTGCGGCGAATGAAGGTCCGCTCCGCTGTCGAAACCGCTGGGGGTTCTGTCAAATTGCGCCGCGGCGATCCCGTCGGGCGACTGGGCCCGCACGTTGGCTTGCCGTGCGGCGGAAATCTCCTCGCTCTTGGCGATCATCTCCACCAACTGCTCGCGGCTGGTGGCGCCAGTGAGCCGGGCTCGTTCCTGGCCGTCGACCAACACGATAAACGTCGGCACGCTGCTCACGCCGTAGTGGCTGGCGATTTGCGGCTCCCGCGAGACGTCGACTTCGCGAATGCGATATCCCGAGGAGGTCAGCTGTTGAACGATGGGCCGCATCCGTCGGCAGGGGCCGCAGGTAGGCGACGAGAAATCCAACAGGACGGTGTCGGCGGCGGTCGTCGCAGCGGACGCGGCAAAAACGATAAGTGCGGCCAGACACTGGCCGGCGATGCGGCGGCGAACCATGGCTTCCCTCCGTGGATGCGCAATCGCCTGAGCCGGCTTGCGGGCCGGCCCGGGCGGGTCGAAACGGCGCGGACGGCGGGCCGACGCCTAATGCGTCGACCGCGGGAATTGCCGCGACGAATCGTGGGTGTTCTCGGCGATCAGGCAAGTCAACGACAAAGATCCATCTTTGTCGCGGGGGTGACCAACTGCCGCCGCAGGGGCTCCGGGCGAGACAAGACGACGCGGGGGTCGCAGCGGCTCGATCGAGCGGCGGGATGGTCGGAAAACTGGCGAGTTGGCACAAGGGCAATCGGACGCGCCGCGGCCGCCGGGGCGCCAGCACGGCGAGGGGTGGGGCGCGGCCGAGCGTCTGCCACGCTGCAATCCGCACCGCCAGGGGACGCGGGCCCTGGGCTCCGCTGGGGGCGGCCGCACCGCGGCGCGACTTGCTTGCGGTACACTGCAGCGTTACAACCGGCTGTAGCGAGTTGACGCTGCCGACGAATCGGAGACCGACCCCATGCTTCTCTGCCCCAAGTCCCTGCCGCTGCTTCAGCTTGGCGACCGTTCTCTCTGGGAGAATGCGCTGCTGGTCGGCGGAATCCTGGCCATCTTGGTGGCGATGGTCTTCATCGCCGTGTTCTGGCGATTCGCCAAGCTGTGGATTCAGTCGAAAACGACCGGCGCGGGAATCGGCATCTTCGACCTGATTCGCATGTGGCTGCGCAAGGTCAATCCCACCATCATCACCCGGGCCAAGATCATGGCCGTGCAGTCGGGATTGGATGACGAGGAGGAGATCAGCACTAAAGCGCTCGAAGCTCACTACCTGGCCGGCGGCAACCTGCCGTTGGTGATCCGGGCGATGATCGCCGCGAAGAAGGCGAAGATCATTCCGCTGACGTTCAAACGGGCCACGGCGATCGACCTAGCCGGGCGAAATATTCTGGAAGCCGTGCAGACCAGCGTCTACCCGCGGGTGATCGATTGCCCGGCCCGCGACGCGAAGCGCCCGTCGCTCGATTCGATCGCCAAGAACGGCATCCAGTTGAAGGTGAAGGCGCGCGTCACCGTGCGAGCGAACCTCGATCAGCTGATCGGCGGCGCCACCGAGGATACGATCGTGGCCCGCGTGGGCGAGGGCATCGTCAGCGCCATCGGCTCGGCGGTGACCCACGCCGACGTGCTGGAAAACCCCGATCGGATTTCGCGGACCGTGCTGGCCCGCAAACTCGACTCGCAAACGGCGTTTGAAATCGTCTCGATCGACATTGCCGACATCGACGTGGGCGACAACATTGGCGCCCGGCTGCAAGCCGATCAGGCCGAGGCCGACACCCGCGTGGCCCGCGCCCAGGCCGAAGGCAAGCGGGCCATGGCCGTCGCCCGAGAACAGGAAAACGTCGCCTCGATTGAAGAGAATCGGGCGCTGCTGGTGGAGTCGGAGGCCCAAGTGCCCATCGCGATCGCCGACGCGCTGCGGAGCGGCAAGCTGGGCATTCTCGATTATTACCGGCTGAAGAATGTCCAGGCCGACACCGACATGCGCGAAGCGATTGCAGGGGTGAGCGTCACGCCGACGCGCTCGGCCGACGGCGTTTCGTAGAATGAATGACTAGGACTGTCCGCCCCAGCGGCACAGGCCCAGGTGCGCAGGCGACCGTCCACTGCCTACTTTCCACTCGATTGCGATGTCCTTGCCGTCCCACTTCCTGCTCGCCGCCAATATGCAGGACATCCTGCAGGTGGTCGTGCCGATCATCTTTGTGATCCTTTCGGGGCTGGGGAGTCTGCTGGGAGCGCGGGCCGAGAAGGCGAAGGGGGCCAAGCCGAAGGTTCGCGGTCCCCAGGGCGGCGTCCGACCGGCCGCACCGGGCGCGGGCCCCGCCGGTCCCCCGCAAGATGCGCTCCGCCGCGAGGTGGAAGAGTTTCTTCGCAAAGCGCGGGGCCAAGCGCCGCAGCAACAGCCGCGCCCCGTGCAACAGCGTCCGGCCGCACGATCGCCCGCCCGGCCCGGCGCCGCCAAACCGGTGGAGCCGGTGCAGCGGAGTCGCCCGCCGCTGCGCGAACCCTTGTCCACGGTCACGCCACGCCGGCCGCAGCAATTGAAACCGCCGGCCGAGGTCGAACAGCCGCACGAGTCCGTCGCGCAGCATGTGCGGACCCATCTGGGCGAGCATCCGGTGACCGAGCATGCTCGTCACCTGGCCGAGGGTATTGGCCAAGCCGACGAGCGGATGGAAGAGCACCTGCGTGAGCGGTTCACGCACAAAGTCGGCACGCTGGCCCAAAGCGTGGACGCCAACGTGAAGGTGTCGGCCCCTTCGCCGATGATCGCGGAACTGCTGACGACGCTCACCCGCCCCGGCGGCGCCCGGCAGCTGATCCTCGCGAGCGAAATCCTTCGTCGCCCCGAGGAGCGCTGGAGTCGCCAAGACTGGCGACCGAGTCACGACGAGCCCGCTTCCGGTCCCTGACCCCTCAATTCCGACGACTGTCGAAGTCCTGCCATGCCCCTCTACGAATTTGTTTGTCAGGATTGCCGTCGCGAGCAAGAACTGCTGGTCCGCGGCGAGGAACTTCCCGAGTGCGAAGCATGCGGCGGAGTGCGGCTGACCCGGCTGCTGAGCGTCCCCGCCGCCCATACCGCAGGCAGCGGGAGTCCTGCCTCGCAAGGGCCCCCGCCGGGCCCCTGTGGCGGCTCCTGCAGCTGCTTTCCCGGCGGCTGACGCTCGAAGCGGCAATCGGCTGCGGGACCGTGTCCTGGCCCTCAGAGCGTCCGAG
>JAGQOU010000341.1 GCA_020427145.1 Planctomycetales bacterium
GTTGATGTCGCCGGTCAGCTCGGTGGCGTCCTGGTTCTTTTCGTCCTTCGGCTGGAACGTGCCGATGCCGATGCGGTCTTTTTCGCTCAGCAGCAGCCGCTTGATGCGCACGTCCTGAACGACGCGGGTCCAATCGCCGTCGTATTTCTTGAGCCGATTGTGGTACATGAACCGGCAGAACGGATCGAGCTCGCCGCGGATGCGGACTTTGAAATCATCCTCGCCGCGGCCGGCGTTCAGCTGCGCCTCGACGTCGGGCCGGAACCGCATCGGAATGAGATGCAGCGGTTCCTCGTTCATGGGGCACCAATGCACCTCCTCGGGGTTCTCCTCGTCGACCCACCCCAAGGTGTACAGGGCTCCGTCGTCGGTCGTGCTGTAGCGCTGCAGCCCCTGCTTCAGCAGGCGCACGATCGTGCTCTTGCTGCTGCCCACCGGGCCGTGCAGCAGCAGCACGCGTTTTTCGATGCCATACTCGTGGGCGGCGCTTTTGAGCGCATTGACGAGATTGTGCAGCGGCTTGCGCAAGCCGAACACGGCGTCGCGCCCGGCGTTGTCGGGATCTTCGAAAAACCGGTAGCGATAGTGCTTCTCGCGACCCTTCTCTTCCACGTCGACGCCGTACGACAGGATCATGTCGTAGAGACGCTGGTACGCGGTGCGCGTCACGAGCGGGTTCTCGGCGACAATGTCGAGGTACTGTTCGAACGTGCCGATCCAGTTTTTCCGGCGAAACTGATCGCGATCCTGACGATCGGAGACCAGGCTAACGATTTCTGAGCCGCGGGCCATGTGTCCTTGCTCCTGACAAGCAGGGGACCCCGTGGGGATCCCCAGGGTTCTCGGTTCCAATGGGCGGGCAACGGGGCAGGTTGACGCGTGCGCGGCGCCTTGCGAACGGCTGCTCGACTGAACAACTCGCCAGCGATCGGCGCTCCGCCGCAACAACCACAACGCTGGCAATCGCGCAGGAGTTCACTGCGGGAAACCGGGACCGGGCGAACGAGACAAATGTCGCCAGGCGAAATCGAGAGTCCCCGCAGGGAAGGGCGAAACGCCAAGAAGGGTCGCGCACGGGGCACGAACCACTGGAGAGATTGGCAAAGAGCGGGGGGCCGTCGCTCGGGGCCGACTGGGCAACTGGCGTCACCCGCAGGCAATGCGGCAGTTTGGCGGGCTCGCCCCTTCGCTCCGCAGCACCATCGCGGGGCGAGCGAGTCGCATGCTGCGCACACGTCACACTTCAAGTATCAGCTGAAACTCCGAACGAAGCAACATTGACTTTCAAGTCGGCAGAGCCAGCCACGCGGAACGGCCGCGGGTCGTTTCTCGGCAGTAACCCCCTCTGCGGGCGGGAATTAGGTCGAACGACCCCTACCACCCCACCCCGGCGCCGAGCGCGACCGCGCCGGATTGCAATCTTCCGCAGGTGGACATTCCTGCACCGTTGCCAGCGGCGCCAGCGGATTCCGGCCCCGCCGATTCAAGATCCCCAGTAAAAATTTTCCGATTGGGAGAGATTTAACGAAAGTGCAAGTCGCGCCGGCTCCGATAACACCATTGACGTGTTGGTTCCCGGGGGGGCTACCAGACGCACGTGCGCTCGCAGCTGGGCTGCAAGAGACACGAACGTCGAGCACCAAGGCGGCGGTCACGCCCATCGCGGCGGGTCCCCCGTGGGATCAATCTATGCGACGCTCCCGTGTCGAGACTCTCCGATCTTTCGTTCTGGCTGGCCTCTGCGGCACGCTCGCCCTGGCGGCGCCTCAAGCGGCGCGCGCCCACCACACGGGCGAGCAGCATGTCCACTTCCAGAAACCACAACATAACGCCCCGGCCGAATCGACCGGCGGCGTGACCTTCCGCAGCCTCAAGCAGGCCGAGGCGTCCGTCGACACGGTCGAACCGGCCGCGGCGCCGGCGCCGCGACGAGCGGCCCCGCGCACAACGGCCGCTTCGCCCAATCCGCTTCGCAAGAGCGACAGCGCGCAGCAACAAGCCGCCGCGGCTCGGGAAAAGTCCGTCGTGCAGGCCGCGTTCGATCAGCCGCCGGCGGCCGAATCTCAGCCGAGCCAACCGCGGTCCGCCGCTCGCGAGCCCAGCTACGTCTCCGATCCGGCGCCGACTCTGCAGCGCGTCGCATCGGCACCGCAGCGGACGACCGTACGGCGCGACTCGGCGGTGCGGACCGCTGACGGCGGCAGCCTGGCCGCGTCGTTCCGACGATCACGTCAAGTTCAGCCGACCACGTACCTGAACGACTACTGCGCCGGCGAGCCGGGTTGCGGGATCATTGAACCGGGCTGCGGCATCATGGAACCAGGATGCGGGATCATGGAACCAGGGTGCGGCATCATGGAGCCCACCTGCGGGTGCGGCGAGCCGAGTTGCGGCATCTGCGAACCGGGCTGCGGGATCATGGAACCGGGTTGCGGCATCATGGAACCGACCTGCGGCTGCGGCGAACCGAGCTGCGGCATCTGCGAACCCGGGTGCGGCCTCGCCGAGCCGGTGTGCGGCGATTGCGTCGAGTGCGGCAGCTGCGTTGACGGCGGGTCCGACTACTGGTGCTTTCCCGTGTGCCTGCCGCGGCTCCGCGAGCTGCGCATTTGGGGCGGCGTTCACGGCTTCAAGGGTCCGCGCGACGCCCCAGGCTTCGGCGGAGCCGGCGACGGAAACTTCGGCTTCCAGGAAGGCATCAACATCGCCGGTCGGCCCCCGATCATCGGGCGGCTGCTTCCGGGAATCGCCTATCAGCTGGGTTACCAGGCCACGCAGAGTCAGCTTTCGGGCAACTCCGACGGTTCGTCGGCCAGCCGTTCGCAGGACTTTGTCACTGCCGGCTTGTTCCGCCGGGTCGACAGCGGCCTGCAGTTCGGAGCCGTGTGGGACTACATGAGCGACGATTACCTGGCGACGACCAAACTGCAGCAGATGCGCTACGAAATCAGCTTGAAGAGCCCCCGCGGGCGCGAGGTCGGTTTCCGGGGCACGACGCACCTGAACAACGCAACCGTGACGCTCCCCATGGCTGGCGACACGACGTTTGAGGCGGTGGACCAGTACGTCGGCTTCCTGCGATGGAACTACCGTCACGGCGGCAACTTCCGCATCTGGGGCGGCGGCACCAACGACAGCGAAGGCATCTTCGGAGCCGACGTGTGGTTCCCGGCGACCGAACGTTGGAGCGTGCAAACCGGCTTCAACTATCTGATTCCCGACAAGACGGCCGGCATCAACGGGTCTCGCGAAGAGAGCTGGAACCTCGGCATCAACTTCTACTGGCACTGGGATCGCACGGCGAAGAAGAACTGCGGCAGCATGTTCCAGCCGCTGTTCAACGTGGCCGACAACGGTTCGTTCTTCGTGGACGAGGCCCCCTAAGCGGCCTGCGAACTCACGTCACGCTCGGCGAGCAGGGGGCGCAAGGCCCCTGTTTGCTTGCGCGGTTAGCACCGGGCCGGTTCGGGCGTTGCGAGGGCACAGCCGGTGTGTTGCACGCCAATCCGGTTTTCACGCAATCAACGGTGAAAACCGGGCAATTGTGGTAGTCGCGCCCACACATTGGCGTTTCCCGCTGCGGCCGGTTGGTTGCCGTCGACGCGGCTGACCCCCTAGAATCAGGGGCTGCCAACGCCCCACGGCGTTCGCACTGCCATCTCGTCTGACAACGCCCGAGGTTCCTCGATGTCGATCCAGCGCCGTGAGTTTCTGTCCCTAGCCGCCGCAGCCGCTGGCGGGATGGCTTTGTCCGGGAGAACTGCGTTCGCCAAAGAGACGCGCGATTTTCGCATCGCGGTGATCGGCGTCAACGGCCGCGGCTGGAGTCATCTCGACGCGCTGGCGCCCAACGTGGTCGCGATTTGCGACGTCGATTCGCGCGTCGCGGAGTCGCAGGCGGCGCGGTTCAAGAAACACCACGGTCGGCAATTGGATTTGGTCGTCGACTACCGCGACTTGCTCCAGCGCGGCGATATCGACGCGGTGACAGTCGCTACGCCCAATCACACGCACTCGCTGATCGGCATTGCCGCGATCCAAGCCGGCAAGCATCTCTACGTCGAAAAGCCGGTCTCGCACAACGTGTGGGAAGGTCGCCAACTGGTGGCCAAGGCGGAGCAATCGGGATTGGTCTGCCAGTGCGGCACGCAGTCGCGGTCCAGCGAGGCGCTGCAGCAAGCCGTGGCGTGGGTCCGCGGCGGCGGCCTGGGAAAAATCCAATACGCCCTGGGCACCTGTTACAAGCCGCGCCCGTCGATCGGCAGACTCGACCAGCCGCTGGTCATTCCCAACACCATCGACTACGACCTGTGGTGCGGGCCGGCTGAGAAGGCAGACATCTACCGTCCGCGGCTGCACTACGACTGGCACTGGGATTTCAACACCGGCGCGGGCGACACGGGCAACCAAGGCATTCACCAGATGGATGTCGCGCGCTGGTTCCTCGGTTACGACAGTTTGGCTCCGCGGACGATCAGCTTCGGCGGCCGACTGGGCTACGACGACGCCGGCAACACGCCCAATAGCCAGGTCGTGTTTCACGACTATCCCGACGCACCGCTCATTTTTGAGACCCGCGGTCTGCCGCGCTGCAAGGCGGCCCAGTCGAGCTGGGACCGCTCGATGGACAAGTATCGCGGCTCGCAGATTGGCGTGATCGTGCAGTGCGAAGACGGCCACGTGTACGCCGACTCTTCGTACAACAAGGCGACCGCTTACGATCGCGACGGAAAGATCGTGAAAGAGTGGCACGGCGGCGGCAATCACTTTAAGAACTGGCTCAACGCGGCGGTGGCCGGCGATGCCAGCGGGCTCAATGCACCGGTCCGTCAGGGTCACCTATCCAGTTCGCTGTGCCACGTGGGCAACGTCTCGCACCGCGTGGGGCAGCCGGCCGTTGCAGGCGACATTTCCGCGTCGATTGCCGGCAACGATCTGCTGAGCCAGTCGTTCGATCGCATGGCCGCGCACCTGCGGGCGAACGACGTCGACATCGACTCGCAGCCCGGGGCGCTCGTCGCCGGGAGCTGGGTCGCCGTGGATCCCGAGACGGAGCAGTTCGTCGGCAATCCGGCGGCGGCAGCCCTGTGGAAACGGGCCGGCCGCGACGATTTCCGCGTCCCCGACGTGCTGGCCTCGGTCTAAGAAATTCGGCAGCACATACATCCAAGCGGGGCCGCCGCCGGGCGCACGACCCGTTGCGCCCGCCCGAACTGTGCCAACAGCGGACAAAAATCCGCAAATTTGGTCAGAATCGCCCAATTTGACGCTGCCGGCGGCCGATGCCCTGAGTACACTTGCGAGACTCGGGGCGGTTCGGCAGACCTTGACGAATCCAGCGCTTTCGCGGCGCGGCCCTGAACCTGCCCGACACGCTGTCTTCAGCGCCGGCGGGGTGACCGCACCGTCGCGGTCACGCCGGACGTCCACTTCACGATCTGTTTACGGGGAATTAGCGCAATGCACACGATTGAATCTCATTGGGAGGACGAAGAGAACAATCGCCGCGTGGCGTACTCGATCGAGTACGCCCGCAACGGCGAATCGGTTGAGATCAAGGGCCTGACCCCCAAGCAGGTGACCTTTGTCTGCCCCGAGTCGAAGTCTCCCCAACGCACCATCGGCGTCTGGACCGACAAAGGCCGCGAACTGCTGTCGCACCAGCTGCGCACCAGCGGTCATCTGGCCGAACTGCAAGAGCAGATCGAGTCGGGATTGGCCGTCTAGGTTCGGCCACCGCCGGCGGTTTGCGAACTGAATAGAAACAACGACGGGGCGACCTGCACGCGAGCAGGTCGCCCCGTTTTTTTGTGAGCACGGCCGGCGCAACCGGGTGCTGCGAAAACGTCTCTAGCGCGCCTTTGGCGCCGCGGGCTGAGCTGGCACGACGATGCGCTGCTGGCCGTTGATGATCACGCCGCCGCCATTCACGCGGACGCGCAGCCCGCCCTGGTTGGCGCGCATATTGGCCAGCGTGAACTGATCGTTCTCGCCCCAGCGATCAAAGGTCACGGGCAATTTGAGTTCGTCTTCACCACGCTGCACGGTGACCGTCACGGAATCGCCGGGCTGGTACTGGGCGATCTTCTCGGTCAACGATGCGAAGTTGCCGACTTCTTGGTCGTCGACAGCCGTGATGACGTCGCGGTCCTGAATGCCGGCCCGCGCCGCCGCCGTGTCGGGGTAAACGTGCTCGACGACGGCCGCCGGTTGGTTGAGAGCGGCGTCGCCTTGGATGCCAAGCTGGGCGCCGCTGCGAACGGCAAGCTCAGCCAGTCCGGGCAACGACGCTTGAATCTCCGTCAGCACCTCGGGCGTGTGCGGCGTGCCATACACCTCCAACCGCTGCAGCGAAGGAATCTCCTTCACCTGCCGCAGTCCCTCGGCCGTGACGGGGGCGGAATGGAAACTCAACACCCGCAAGCGGCGCAGATCGGCCAACATCGCCAGCCCTTCGTCGCCCCCCGTCCACTTCGGGCCGATAATGATGTGAATCGGGGCGCTGCGCCGCGCGGGGGGTGCGAGCGAACTCAGATTGTCGATGGCGCCCATTTTGGCGAGCGATTCCAGCGCCGCCGTTTCGCGCACGGCGTAGGTTTGCTCGGCGGCAAAGGCGGCTTCGGTGGGATGCGTTTCGGTCGCCTCGGCCAGGCGTTCCAACACCGCGAGGCGGTATTCGGCGTCGCCCGCTTCCGACCAGGCGAGCAAGACTCGCACGGCCCGCGTCGAACGCTCCAGCGACGGATCGCACGCGGCGGCGGCCACGGCGTCGAGCGCCGGCGGACCCGCAGCCTTGAGGAGCGTCTCGGCCCTTTCGCGCACGCTATAGCGCTGGTGATCGAGTTGGTCGATCCACTCGGCGATTTGCTCGGGCGCGGCGGCTTGGGAAGCGGCGGATTGGGACGCGGCGGGGAGCACGGCGGAAGGCGTCTCGTCGGCCGCGGCTCGTTCGAATGGCCCGGCGACGATGGCGCACAACAGCGTCGCCGCAACAACTCGGGCGTTCGCTGGCGGGACATGGAATTTGAGCATGCGAAACCTCCCGGTAGCGGCCTGGAGCAACGACGGCGCAGCAGCGCCCCCCTCGCCTGCTTGTCATTGTCGGGCGATTTACGGTTGCGTAAAGAGCGACCCGCGCGCCGCGGGGGCCGTTGTGGCCGCCGTGACGTTGGTTTACGCTCGCCTTTTACCCGCTCGGCGACGCCCCCCAATTGTACACCATGAAGCTGGCACTCCTCGGCAATGATTTGGACGCTTTGGCCCTGGCCCGTGCGGCGGCCGCGGCGGGGCACGCCGTCGTTTGGGTTGCCGACGCGCCGAATTTACCAGAGTTTGACGACTGTTTGGCGCCCGTCGAGCAGTGGGAAGACCTGTTCGACGACGACTTGGCCGACGCCGTGATCGTCGGTCGCGGCAGCGCGGATCCGCAGCTGTGCAGCCGCCGCGTGCAGGAATTGGTCAAGCAGGGCCGCGCGGTGCTGACCACGTTTCCGCTCGTGCCGTCGGTGCTGAGCTACTTTGAAATCGACATGGCCCGCGGCGAGAGCGGCGCCGCCGTGCGACATTTCAACCCCGTGCTGGGCTCGGCGCCGCTGGAACTGCTACGCACCGCCCTGGCAGGAACCCTCGCCGAGTTGGGCACAGTCGAGAGCGTCACGTGCGAACGCGCGCTCGCCGATCGGTCCCGCGAGAACGTGATGTGGCATTTCGCTCGCGACGTGGAAATGCTCGACGCGGTCGTGGGGGGCTTGGACCGCGTGGGAGCCCACGGCGGCGCCGGCCGGGGGCCCGACGATCCGCAAGCGTACGCGGGGCTGAGCGTGCAGCTTTCAGGCCGCGACGAACGGCCCGTCCGCTGGAACGTGGTCCCCGCCCACGGCGATCCGGCGATGCGGGTGACGCTCCTCGGCGAACAGGGGCGAGTGACGGTCGTCTGGGACGTGGCAGGTCGGGCGGTCCGCGCGACGCTGCACACCGGCGCGGGCGACAAGGACTTTCCACTGAGCGAGTCCGACGCCGCCGCGCGGGCCATCGAGGAGTTGGCCGCGGCGTGCGGCCCGGCGCCCTCTGCGGCTCGGTCGACCTGGGGGGCCGCGCTGCACGCGATGGAATTGGCCGACACGATCGA
>JAGQOU010000342.1 GCA_020427145.1 Planctomycetales bacterium
TTGAAGTAGCAGAACTTGCACCGCTTGCGGCAGAACGGGATGTGCAAGTATAGCCCCAACGGCACGTCGGCCGGCGGCGTCGCGAGCACGTCGCGCAACTCGCCCGTGGCGTCAGCCGACCACGTGGAAAAGGGGGGGTAGTTGCTGACGAAGTAACTGCCAACTTCAGTCTTGGTCGCTTCAGCCACGAGATACTCGGTTTCTTTGAATCGCCGGGAGCAAGAGAACAGGATAGCAGGATTCGTGAGATGAACAGGATCAAGGACCCCCAATGGTAGCGAGAGTCTGCAAACCTGACAAAACGCCCGTGAGCATTTGGAAGTCAATCGAGAACACGCGTCGATGACCTGGCCACGCAAGATTCCACAGTGACTATCATGCGCGACATCGCCAGCAAACACGAACCGACATTCGACAGTCACGATCCACGTCGCCGATCCTATCTAATCCTGCGAATCCTGAAATCCTGTTGCGTTGATTCGACGTCCTGACACGTTCAATCCTTCGCAGCGGCGCCGATGCAGTACAGGGTACCATCCGTGTTGCCGACGACCAACCGACCGTCGGCAATCGCGGGCGCCGCGATGAACTGCCCGCCGACGTTGGTTTGCCACAATTCTGCGCCGTCGGCGACGCTTACTGCGTAGAACCGGCCGCGGGTGGTGCCGAAATACACGGCGTCGCCGGCGATCACCGGCGAACTGGTCGCCCGGCTGCGCACCGCAAAGCTCCACTTCTCTTCGCCCGTCGCGCGATCGAGCGCGACGACTTGTTTTTGATGCGTGCCGTAGACGACCAGCTTGTCGCTGAGCGCCGCGGCGTGCAGTTCGTTGCCTTGCCCCCGACCAGGTCTCCGCCACGCCTCGGCCAGCGGTTTGACGGTGAGAACGTGAAACATGCCGCCGGCAGTACAGAGGTAGAGACGCCCGTCAGAATACGCCGGGATGGAATCCGGCGGATCGGCAATCGCGACCTTTTCCAACTCTTTCCCGTCTTTTACGTCAACCGCATGCAGCAGCGCGTCGCATCCAGCGACCAGCACGCGGCCATCGACGACCGTCGGCCAACAACGCAGCGGCTGGTCGATCGTGTAAATCCACTGTTGCTCGCCGGTGGCGGCGTCCAGCGATACCAGTTCGCCGGCGTCGGTGACGATCAGCACCAGTCCTTCATACACGTTCGGCGGGGCGAAGATCTCGCTCTTGCCGTCGAATTGCCACGCCTCGTCGCCATTGCCGAGATCGTGTCGCCGCAACACGCCGTTGTAGTCGACCGTGAACAGCGCCCCGTCGGCGATCGCCGAGCCGGCGACGAAGCCGGTTTGCTCGAACTTTTTGGTCCACACTTTTTGGCCATCGCTCATCCGCACCGCGTGGAGCGTGCCGTCGAGGTCGCCAACATACGCCACGCCGTCGGCGATGACGGCGGTCGCTTCAAAGGAACTGTCGGGGGCCTCGTACGTCCACAGAATCTCCAATTCCTCGCCGGGCGCGAAGAGCGGCTGCTCAACCGCCCCGGTCGCCGCGGCGTCGCCGCGCACCAGCGGCCAATCGGCGCTCGCCTCGCGCAACAACGCAAAATGCAGCGAAACGATCACAGCAATCGCCAGCAAGGCGCGAACCGACGAGCCAAACTCCCCAGGCGAGCGGCCGGAGTAAGCCGGCTGTTTGCTAGCGCTATCCCCATGCGACAAGCACAGCAGCACGCCAACAGGTGGCTTACCCCCCCCGCTCGCCGTGATTTGGCATTCTGTGATCATCGTCTGCTGCATCTCAGTACGCCGCTTCGTACACTTCGAGAAAACCGTCTTCGCTCAACGGCAGGGGATTGAACGTACCGGTCCACTGCTGCGCCGCATCGGCCGCCAGCGCCGGCAACTCGTCCCGCGGCACCGACAGATCGGCCAGTCGCCGCGTCAATCCAGCCTCGCCCGCCAGCGACTCGACGAACCCCGCCAAATGCTCCACGGTCGCCCCTGGGTGGCTGGGGCCGGAGCCCACGGCCCCGTTGACAATCATCGCATCGGCCTCCTGATAGGCCAGCGTCGCGCCGTCGGCCGCGGCGTTTTTGCGAATCACGTGCGGCAACATCAACCCCACCGCTTCGCCGTGCGGCACGCCAAACGCCGCGGTCAGCGGATTGGCCATCGCATGGGCCGCTCCCAACATCGAATTCTCAATCGCCAGTCCCGCGTAGCAGGCGCCCAATTGCATCCAGGACCGCGCCGTCATATCGTCCGGCTTCGCCAGCACCCGTGGAAAGCCTTGCGACAGCAGCCGCCACGCTTCGCGCGTGAACGCCGCCGAGATCGCGGTCCGCTTGGTCGTGACGAGCGTCTCCAACGCGTGGGCGACCGCGTCGATCCCCGTGAGCGCAGTGACCCGCGGCGGCTGCGTGAGCGTCAACTCGGGATCCAACAGCGCCACGCGAAACGCCGCTCGCTTGTCGCCGCAGGCCATCTTGCGATGCGTGGCCGCGTCGGAGATCAGCGCGAACGATTGCGTCTCGCTGCCCGTGCCCGCGGTCGTGGGGACGGCAATCATCGGCAGCAACGGCCCGGTCGCCTTGCCCACGCCCCAATAGTCCTGCATCCGTCCGCCGCAGGAATACAGAAAGTTGATCCCTTTGCCGCAGTCCATACTGCTGCCGCCGCCGATGGCGATGATGGCGTCGGGCCGGAAATCTCGCGCCACCGCCAACCCGGCGTCGACGTGATCGGTGGTGGGATTCTCCCGCAGGCCGTCGAACAGCAGCGTGGCAAGCCCCGCCTGCTGCAAAGCCGCAACGCCTCGCGCCGTATGTCCCGCGGCGACGACGCCGGGATCGCTGACCACCAGCACGCGCTCGATTTCCCCCAGCGACCGCGCAAGCTCCCCCAACTCCGGCATGCGACCGGGGCCGAAGACGATGCGCGTGGGACAGGTGAAGTCGAAGGAGTTCAACGTTCTCGGCTACCTTTTCTGCTTTGGTTCGATCCGGCTCCCTCCCCCTGGCGGGGAGGGCTGGGGAGGGGGGACGCAGTCAATTACCGGCTGGCGTCGGCGCACCGCCGCAAGGATCTCATCGACCGCAGCGTGGATGTCTTCGTCCATCTCATGGTTGCGAAATCGCAATACCTCGAATCCCCGCGAACGCAACCAAGCATCACGCGCCGCGTCATGCTGCTCAGCGGCGGCGTCAAAGTGCTGCGGCCCATCCAACTCCACAATCACTTTTGCGTCAAAACAAACGAAGTCAACGATATACGCCCCGATCGCCGCCTGCCGCCGGAACTTAAAGCCTGCAAGCTGTTCCGCTCGAAGCAACTGCCACAGCCGCCGCTCTGCGGGCGTCGCGGAACGGCGAAGTTCACGGGCGAATTCGCGTTGTTCCGCATCGCGATACATGCTTCTGCGTCTCCCCCCTCCCTAACCCTCCCCGCCAGGGGGAGGGGACTGGAACGAAGTTGTGGGTGAACGCTCGCCGACCGATCACCGATCACCAGTTACCAGTCACCAGTCACTTTACCCCCACCTGCAGCGCCCGGCTGCGATACAAAAACTCAATCAGATTCCCCTCATGCGGCTGAAGCCAGTCGAGTTGCGGCGTGGGGATCGGTCCCAGATTCAAGCGGTCGATATCGACCGACCCGATCAACTCGCGGCGGAAGGCCTCGTCGTCGGTGATCGCCGTTCCCACCAGCGTCGTGCCGATGCTGCTAAGCATCTTCGCTTGCGGGCATTCGACCACGCTCACCGCCGGGAACATATATTCCTTGTTGGCCGCGGGGGCCTCGGGGCTCGCACAGTGCAGTACGACGGGGCGAATGTAGGCAACCGGCGGACGCTCGACGAGCCGCGCGCCGTACTTCTCGGTGCAGTGCGTGGTTTGCGGATCGTCGATTTCACGCTGCAGCGCCTTCCAGATCGACGCGGCGGCGCCCTCGATCGTGAACGCGGCCAGCCCGGCGTTCGGATCGTCGGGGGGCAGCACCTCGATCGGCCCGAGCCGCTCCGCCAGTGCGGCGGCGATTGCCTTGGTGTGCCGCGAGGCGTAGATGCTCGAACAGTTGATGCAGCTGCGTCCGCCGTTGCGGTATACGCTGTCGACCATCAGGTCGACATAGTCTTCCCAGCGATCGACGCAGTCGTCGCCGATGAGAATCTTGCTGAAACCCGGTCCATGCACCTGCACGCCGGGATTGCCCGCGTACTGGGCGACCGTCTGCGGCCCGCCAAAGATCATGCTGCGGCGGCACGAGGCAAGGATCGCCCCGCCAATGTCGGCCCCGGCGCCGGGGTACAGGCAAAACGCTTCCTTGGGGATGCCGGCTTCGACCATCGCGGCGAACACCCGGTACGGGGTCCACGGCTCGCTGCTGCCCGGTTTGAGCACTAGCCCCATCTGCAGCGCGATCACCGGCAGCCACAGCGTATGCACGCCCGGCGAGTTGGACGGCAGCACGGCGCCCAGCGCGTCGCACTGCGCCTGGTAACTGACGGTCACCCCGCGCCCCTCGTCGCCGTAGCCGCGGGCGAGAATATTCAGATCGAGCCCGCGGGTGAGCGCGTCGAGGATCTGGTCGATGTTCTTCAGCACGAACGCGTTCTTGGTCACGTTCGCCGCGAGCATGGCGATCGGCATGCCGGTGGTCGCCGACTGCCGGGCGATGTAGTCGTCCGGCGACTCGGGGCCGTTGCCGACCGTGAGCGTGCCGGACTCGAACAGTTCACCGGCGGTCTTGCACTTGGCGATGAGCTCGGCCGGCGACATCGCCTGCAGCGCCCGCCGGGCGTGGCGAGCTTTTTTGGCATCGCGGGCAATGATCCCCGAGCCGACGGAGTGAATTTTCGCGACCGGCTCGCCGGTCATGAAGTGCTTCACTTCGTCAACTTCGAGCGACTCGTACGGTTCGCCCCAGCGGATGGCAGGTAACTCAATCATCTTGTTCTGAGTTTCTCTTTTTGTCAGCGCGATATAACTGATCTGGCCCGAGGGAAAATCGCTAGAGTTTCCTGCATCTCGCGTGGCCGGGAGCCATTCCGATTCCACGCATGAACTACGGCAGTGGACGCAACTTCGCGATCCATCGCCGTGGGAATCGCTTTTTCGCGTCCGACCACTTGAAGAACGACATGTTCCACCGCCTGGCAAACGAATCGTGTTCAATCGCGAAATGTCGCTCCGTCCCTGAAATGATCATGCACCAGTTGCAGCCACACTCTCGTACCAGGAAGTCCCCCACCACGAGCCCCTGGGCAGATGCAATGACCTCTTCGATCGCTGATCCATTCACACCCTCGTATCGTATGTGGCGAAGTATGTCCAAATCGAATTCAGAGGACATTTCCACTTCGCTGTAAGCACACTCACGGCGAAAACTACTCAAGATTTCTTCTTTTCTTGCCAAGTCGTCGGCCGTCAATGGGTCAATGGTGGTCATCGTCAGTTTTGCCGGCTTAGCAGGGCACGCATTGCATGATGCATCAGATTGAGCCGCTCAAACCGCCTGCCGCTCTTCCACTTCGACCCAAGTGCAAAGCTCTTCGTCGGCCTCGGCGTCGACGGCAAATTCAAAGCTCCTGGAAGGGGGCGGGATCGCCTCGCCGGATTGTTGCATCAGGTCAAGATGCATCTCGATCGCCTCGGCAATCATTTGGCGAGCATGCTCGACATTCGTCGCGGTTGCGACGCATCCCGGCAGATCCGGAACGTCAACGCTGTAGCCGGTGCCTGTGCGGCGAATGATCACGAGATAGCGCATGTCTCAGTCCTTTGCCTGATTTAACTCAAACCCGCCTGCTTGAGAATCGACGCCGCCGTTTTGGGATGGAGTTCATCGCCCGGCTTGCCGGCAACGGTTACCGTGCCGGGTTTCGCGGCATGTTGAAACTGCCGATGACTGCCACGTTGCCGCACCTGTTCCCAGCCATCGTCGGCGAGCAGCCTGAGGATTTCGCGGACTTTCATCGCGGCAAGTCCTCTCAGTATACGCCAACAGTCGTTGCCTCGGCCAACTTGTGAAACGGCCTGACGCCGCTCACGCCGTCCCAGGGATACCGCGCGTACGGCTTCTCGCGTTCCCCTTCGTCGCGTTCCATGAATCCCGGCACGAAGAACTCTTTGGTGAGCGTGGTCAGCTTCACCCGGCCCGTTTCGCCGTAGTCGACCGGGCGGTCGTAGTCGTCGAAGTCGACCACTTCGACCACCGCACGCGGCTGGGGGGCGTGGTAGGTGATTTTGTAGCCGTTGTCCTTCGTGGCCGGCTCGCTGCACGCCAAGCCCATGAGCGTGTTGCCGTAGGTGGGCGTCATGTAGATGCCGCTGGTCTCCGGCGGCCCGCCGAAGAGTTCTTCGACGCAGAACCGCGTCCACTGCGGGGTGAACTCCGTGCCCCCGGAAAAGATGCCGGTAATCCCCTGCTCGGCCAGACTCGTGCCGCGCTGTTCCAATTCCAGGCAGAGCGACTCGATCAGCTTCGGCGTGCCGAACATGCACTTCACGTCGTGCCCGGCTCCCAGCACGGTGATCGCCTGGTCGATGCAGTGCTTTTTGTACTCTTCGAGGTGCTCCATCCACCCCTTCTTGATCAGCTTGATCACCCACCGCGGGTCCAGGTCGATGCAGAAGCAGACCCCGCCGCGGACTTGGGCCAGGTGCTCCACCGCCAGTCGCAGCCGCCGCGGGCCGCTGGGGCCGAGCATCAACCAGTTGGCGCCCTTGGGAAAATACTCGTCGGGCAACGTCTCGCTGAACAGCGAGTAGTCGGTGCGGAAGTCGTCGATCGCGATCCGGCTCTTGGGCACCCCGGTCGTGCCTCCGGTTTCGAACACATACACCGGCTTGTCGGCCAACCCCTGCGGCACCCACCGCCGCACCGGCCCGCCGCGCAGCCACTCGTCTTCAAACTCAGGGAACTTCTTGAGGTCGTCGTAGCACCTCACCTCCGTGAGCGGGTCGAACTTCAGCTCGCGCTTCTTTTGGAGCCAGAAGGGGCAACCCGTGGCGTCGTTGAAATGCCAGGCGACGGTTTCGACCGTCTGGGCGTCGAGAGCCGCCCGCGCGGCGGCGATCGCCTCGGCGGTCGGGGGCGTGTGCGGAGCAGGATACATGGCGGCGCAAGTGGTCACGAGGAATCCGCGCAGCGCGTGCGCAGAGCGAAACGGCAACCTCGTGACAATACCGCAGGCCCCGAGGCGGGACAACACGCGCCGCCCGTGCGAACGTTCGTCAGCCTACCAAAGCGAGGGCGCGGTGCAGAGAAATCACGAATCGGCCACGCCGAAGACACGGCGCCCAGCAACGGGGCAGGGCTATGGCCGTGAAGCCGTGCGGCGACGCACGCTCAGCAATCCAATTGCCAATACGCCCCCCAACGAGTCCAGCGATTGCGGCTCGCACCTACCAAGCGTCGAAACACACGCGAACTGCGATCAGCAGACCACCAGCGAAGCACACGGGAATTCAATTCCCCTCCGCGTCTCCGTGGTCCTTCTGGTCTCGCCGCGCCACCGGCTTGGAAGCGGGGCCTACGAATTCGAGTTCGTCGGCGCGCTGCTCAGTTGAGCGAAGACCTGAATCATGCCGTTGAGGTGAGCCAGCCGCGGACCGAAGCGGTCGACGAATTCATTCATGACGAATTCGCCGCAGACCATGTCCTCGGCCGTATCTTGGATCTCCTCGGTCATCCGCTCCAAGTAGTCGACTTGCACGCGGCTGAGTTGCTCGGCGGCGTCGCGGCAGGAGGCGGCCAACTCGGGGTTGGCGGTCTTCCACTGATGCAGTTCCTGCGAGCGCTGCTTATGCGACGCGGCCATCACGCTGACCAATTCCTCCAGCAATTCGTTCGAGCGATCCTGCGCCGCGAGCACTTCCCGCAGCAACTCGGTCTGCTCGTTGGCGGCATGGGCCAACATCTGCGGAGACGTGGCGGAGGGGGTCACGTCGACTTGAGAATACATCGACAGCGCGGTCGGCTGAGTCTGCGACATGGAAGCTTCGGTGTCCTTTCACGACAAGGAATGCCAACCGCGATAGCGGGAGTGGACGCTCATACGAGGTTGGCGACAGAATCCGGCGGCGGCAAAATCGCTCTCGCGAACGATGGCGCCGGATTTCCTGGCATCGACGTGGCATAACGGCATCATCCCGAGCCAAGCCGATCAGTCCAGTCTAATCGAACTTGAAGTTTTTTCTAGCGTTGGGCGAAGGTTCCGCCAGATCGCTGCGACGCTCAAGTCCAACAGGGCCGCGTCCCGATGATTGCTCCTGCTTCGCGCGGTCATGCCGCTGTCAGCGGGGCTAGGACCCCTTATCCGTTCGGAGGCCGCCGCAGGCATGGATGCCGAAGCGACTAAACCCTTGCCCGCCTTTGGGTTTCTGACAGCCGTCGAGCAGCCCGGAAGCGGGTTTTACGGCGGATATCTGGTGCTGGCGCCCAACGGCCGGCCGCTGGAATTCCGCTGTTCGACCCCCGTGCAGCCCAGCCGGGCTCAGGAAATTCTCTACGGCGCCTCGCTCAGACCTTTTCTTCTGGGCGAGTTAATCGGCGGCACGCTGCTTGCTGACGCCACCGTGCCGGTTGTGGCGATTGTGACGGATCTGGCCGACATGGCCGAGTTGGCGGCGGTGCGCCGCGAGCCGGTCGTCGTCGTCGACTCTGGCGGGCAGCCGGTCGCAACGGCCCCGGAGATCGCCGACCGCTTGGCCGCACTGCTGGCCCCGCTCGCCAACGGAGTCGACCTGTTGGAGCCCTTCGACCGCATCCGCGCGGCGTTGCGCGAGGCCCACGACGTCGCCCACCATTCGGCGGAGAATCATGACGAAGCCCGCGCCGCAGCCTAACCCGCCGGGCGCGCGAGTGCGTCCCCTGACCATGACGCCGTGGGCGCTGTCGCTGCCGCCGACGGCGGTAGCCGCTTGCACCGGCGACGATCTTCGCTTGTCGTTCTCCACCCCAGACGATGGCAGTCAGGGTCCGCCTCCCGCGCAGGGTCGTAGGACCGCCGCGCTGCCGCCCTCGTTCCGGCGGCTTGAGTTCGAACCGCCCCAAGCCGCCGGCATGACGTTGCCGGCGCTTGCCGTGAAATGCGTGGGGCGCGTCTTCGCATCGCACGGCAACGAGACGAATTGGTTCGCGCGCTCGCGCGTCGAAATCAAATCCTCGTCGCGCACGGCGCCGGCGGTCCCCGCGACGACGACGCACACGCGCATCACGCCGCCGCGCGACGTCGTGAAGTTCGCCGACCGGCTGCAGTACCTATTGCAGCCGCCGCTGGAGCAACTGCTCGCGGCCGAGTCGCTCGCGCTGCCGCACGCGCCGTTCCCATACCAATGGGAAGGCATCGCGTATCTGCTCCCCCGACATGAAGCCGTGCTTGCCGACGAGATGGGACTTGGCAAGACGATGCAAGCCGCGGTGGCGCTGCGCGTGCTCGCTTACCAAGGCAAACTTCGTCGTGCGCTGCTCGTGGCGCCCAAGCCGCTGGTGACCAATTGGCAGCGCGAGTTCGCCCAATGGGCGCCCGAGCTGCCCGTGGCGGTCGTCGAAGGCGATCAGGCGACGCGCGAGTGGATCTGGCGGCGCGAATTCCCCGGCGTGCTGATCGTAAATTACGAGCTGGCGGTGCGCGACCGGGCGCTCGCGGGCGACTGCGAACCCTTTGACGTCGTGGTCATCGACGAGGCCCAGCGCGTGAAAAACTCGGCCGGGGCCACCAATCAGGCGATCTGCAGTCTGCCCCGCGTGCGCAGTTGGGCGCTCACCGGCACGCCCATCGAAAACAGCGTCGACGATCTGGCCGGTATTTTCGACTTCGTCTCCCCCGGGCGCGTGCGACCGCAAATGCGCGTGGCCGACGTGCGCGACGCCGTGGGCGATCATGTGCTGCGACGCACGAAGGACGCCGTGCTGGCCGACCTGCCGCCCAAGCTGATCCGCGACGCCGAGCTGCCGCTGTCCGAGGAACAACTCGCCAGTTACCGCCGGGCCGAAGACGACGGCGTGGTCCGCTTGGCCGGCATGGGCCCTGAGCTCACCATTCAGCACGTGTTCGAGTTGGTGCTGCGTCTCAAGCAGATCTGCAACTTCGACCCCGCGACGGGCGCCAGCGCCAAGTTCGAGCAGCTGGACGCCGACCTGGAGGAGTGCGTCGCCAGCGGCCGCAAGGCGATCGTCTTCAGCCAATGGGTCGAGACGATTACGACGCTCGCCGGCAAGCTCGAGCGGTTCAACCCGCTGGAGTTCCACGGACGCATTCCCAGTGGCCGCCGCGACGGGGTGATCAACGAATTCCGCGACAACCCCGACCGACACGTTCTGCTAATGAGCTACGGCGCGGGAAGCGTGGGACTCAACTTGCAGTTCAGCGAGTATGTGTTTCTGTTCGACCGCTGGTGGAA
>JAGQOU010000343.1 GCA_020427145.1 Planctomycetales bacterium
ACCGCGATTGGCGTGACCGATCAGACCTACAGTTGGCAGATCGCCGGCGGCACGGCGGGTCCGGACTATGGCGGGTTCATCGAAGGCCCCTCGACGATGGCGCTCACGTCAACGCTGGCCGGCGCCGACCAACTCCTCGTCGACGTGACCGTGCCCACCGGCGGCGACTTTGGCTGGTATCTGCAATGGACCGCCATCGTCGACAACGCGGACACCGGCTATACGTCCTTGGACGGCTACAGCTACTCGCAAACGGCGGCCATCGGCGATTCCAACCCGAAGACGCTCATGTGGACGATCCCCGCGGCGATGCGTGCGACTCTGGCCGCGTCGAGCAATCCCACGAAAATCCTGTTCCAGGTCGGCGGCGGCAGCAACGGCGCGACAAACAACACGATGTACCTCGACAATCTGCGCACCGTCCCGGCTGTGCCGGAACCGGGGACAATCGGCTTGGCAATGATTGCACTTGGCGGGTTATGCGCCGCGCGACGTTGTCGCCGGTGAACTCGCGGCGGAATTGATCTGGTTGGCAAACGCCGGGGCGCGGGCGACGTCGCTCCCGCTCCGGCGCTTTTTCTTGGCGCCCGGACCGTGATACGAGTTCGTGCGGCGTATGCGCGGGCGCTCTCAAGCTGCGCGGCTCTGGTGCGTCTTTCTGCGGGAAATGCGTGGTATGAGAATCTTCAGTTTGGCATTCACGGCAATTCTGTTCCTCACGCCCAGCTTTGTCGGGGCGTTTCCGCCCCCGCGCGCCGGCGGCCCTGTCGACGTGCGGGACGATTTCTTGGACCCCGCCACGGTCCACTTTATCCCGGCCAAGATCGAGGCGATCGACCTGGCCACGTGCCGCGGGACGCTGCGGTGGGAACGCTACCAACGGCGTGCGAATCTCTCGTTTAACAAGATTGACACGGCCTACGCGCGGGCCGAGTCGAACGAATTCCCTGCGACCGAGTACGATCGCGACCCGGCGTTGCCGTTCTCAGTGTCTTTCGTCTCGCCGCGAGCGATTCGCCTGCGGTTTGCCACGCGTCCCGGCGGGCCGGTGGGCGATGCGGGCGACTCCGATTCGCTGATGCTCGCCGGCGCCGTGCCGAACGACGACTCATGGGAAACGGCAGAAACGGACGGGGCGATTACGTTTCGCAGCGCGGCGGGCGAAGTCCGTCTGCAACTCGACCCCTGGCGAATCGAGATCCGCGACGCGTCGGGCCGACTCGTGACTCACACCCGCACGCTCGACGATCCCGCTACGTACTCGGAGCCGACGCCTTTTTCGTTCATAAGTCGCAGCCGCGACCTGGAGCACAGCGTGGCGGCAAGTTTCTCGCTGGCGCCTGATGAGAAGATCTTCGGCTGCGGCGAGTCGTTCACGCGATTCAACAAGCGGGGACAACTCGTTCGCCTGCTGACCCAGGACGGCATGGGCGCTCAATCCGAGCGAATGTACAAGCCGATTCCGTTTTTTCTGTCGAGCGCCGGCTACGGCATGTTCGTCCACACCAGCGCTCCGATCACTTGCGATTTCGGCCACGACTTTGACGAGGCCGCCGTGATCTCCAGCGGCGACGAGAATCTGGACCTCTTCATCTTCTTGGGGACGCCCAAGGAGATCCTCACCGAATACACGGCGGTCACGGGTCGCAGTCCGACGCCGCCGCGGTGGTCGTTTGGCTTGTGGATGAGCCGCATCACCTATAAGAGCGAGGAGGAAGTCCGGGCCGTTGCGGACCGATTGCGTCAGGAACGCATCCCCTGCGACGTGATTCACCTCGACACGGGCTGGTTCGAGACCGACTGGCAATGCGACTATCAATTTTCCAAGTCGCGGTTTGACGACCCGCAGCAGATGATCGCCGACCTGCGGAAGCAAGGCCTGCGCATCAGCCTGTGGCAGCTGCCGTATTTCACTCGCAAGAACGCGCTATTCGATGAGATCGTCGCGAACGGTTATGCCGTCGGCAGCGACCAGGGCCGGCAGCCGGCGCTCGACGCGGTGCTCGACTTCAGCAACCCGGACGCTGTGAGTTGGTACCAGGCGAAGCTGGCCGGGTTGCTCGAGCAAGGGGTCGCCGCCATCAAGGTCGACTTTGGCGAGGACGCGCCGCTGGGGGGCGTGTACGCGTCGGGGCGCACCGGTTGGTACGAGCACAACCTTTATCCGCTGCGCTACAACCGGGCCGTCGCGGAGATCACCCGTCGCACGACCGGCGAATCGATCATTTGGGCGCGCAGCGCCTGGGCCGGCAGCCAGCGGTATCCGCTGCACTGGGGGGGCGACGCGGAGAACTCCGATTCGGCCATGGCCGCCACCTTGCGCGCCGGGTTGTCGCTGGGGCTCTGCGGCTTCAGTTTTTGGAGTCACGACGCGGGCGGCTTCGTGGGTCGGCCCGACGCCGATTTGTACAGCCGTTGGCTCGCCTTCGCCGCGTTGACGAGTCACACGCGTTGCCACGGCGCGCCGCCGCGCGAGCCGTGGGAATACGGCGAGGAGTTCATCGACGATTTCCGTCGCACGATCGAAATGAAGTATCGGCTCATGCCGTACATCTACGCCCAGGCGCAAGCCTGCTCCGAGGCCGGGCATCCGATGATCCGCCCGCTGTTTTTTGAGTTTCCCGACGACCCCGGTTCCTGGCTCGTCGACGACGAGTATTTCTTCGGCAGCGACCTGCTGGCGGGGCCGCTGATGCAGGGCGCCGGCGACGCGTCGGGCGCGAGCGGCGACGAGGCGACGCCGTCTTCGTCGTCCCGTCGCAACCGCATGATGTACCTGCCGCCCGGCGACTGGGTCAACTTCCAGACGGGCGATCGGCTCGTCGGCGGCGGTTGGCAAGTTGTGGAAGCCCACCCGGCGCCGATCGCCCTGCTGATTCGCGCCGGCCAGACGGTTCCGCTGGTTCCCCTGGCCCAGAGCACGGCGTTCATCGACCTGGAGTCGGCCAAGCCGTGCGGGGTCTTGCCAAGCGCCGAGTCGTCTTCCCCGTCGGCCGCGCGGTAGTTGCGTGGCGCGAACCGTTCGCGGGGCGATCGCGCCGACCGCGCCGGTCGAGTGTCCAGCCGCCTCGGCGCGACCTGTCCGCAATGCGGGGGCCGGCTCGGACGTGGGCGAGGTCGCAAATCCCGACTTCGCCGCGCGGCAGCGGCAGCGCTGGGTTTGCCGCGGCGCCGCCGAATCCTCTGCTCTCGGCCGCCCCAACGGGATTGTCCTGCGCAATTCGCGGCAATTTGCGGGCCCCTTTCTCCGCTTGCGATGTCCCCGTATCATCGCACCCATGGCCAAGACAACCGCCAAAGCTGGTCCGCCGATCAAGGTGCTGGTGATCGACGACGACGATGCGCACGCCGAGACGGTGGCCGACAGCCTGGCCAGCGTCGGGTACGACTGCACGGTCGCCGACAGCGGCGCCCTGGGGCTGGCGATGCTGGATCGCGACGCCTACGAGGTGATCGTCACCGACCTGCGGATGAAGGATTCCACGGGCCTCGACGTGCTGGCCAAGGCCAACGAGGTGCTGCCCGATGCCGAGGTGATCGTGGTCACCGGGCACGGCACGGTGCAATCGGCGGTCGAGGCGATGCAGCAGGGGGCGTTCAACTACCTGCTCAAGCCGCTCGATCTCAAGCAGCTGCGGGCGGTGGTCGACAACGCGGCCCGCAACCAGCACCTGCGGCGCGCCAATGCGGAACTGAACCGCCGGCTGGACGAAAAGTTCGGCTTCGAGGGCGTCATCGGCAACAGCCCGCAGATGCACGAAGTCGTCAATCGCCTGCAGCGGATCGCCCCGACCGACGCCACGGTGCTCATCCAAGGGGACACTGGCACGGGCAAGGAGCTCATCGCCCAGGCGATCCACCAGAACAGCCCGCGGAAGAATCGCCCGTTCGTGGCCCTGAACTGCGCGGCGCTCAGCGAGAATATTCTCGAAAGCGAGCTTTTTGGCCACATCCGCGGGGCGTTTACCGACGCCAGCGCCGACCGCATCGGCAAATTTGAATATGCCAACGGCGGCACGCTGTTTCTGGACGAAGTGGGCGACATGCCGTTGCCGACGCAGATCAAGCTGCTGCGCGTGCTGGAGAGCCACGAGATCACCCGCGTGGGGTCCAACGAGCCGATCAAGGTGAACGTGCGGATCCTCTCGGCCACCAATCGCGACCTGGAAGAAGCGATCGCCGCGGGGACGTTTCGCGAGGACCTGTACCATCGGCTCAAAGTGCTCACCGTGAAGCTGCCGCGGCTGGCCGAGCGGTCGGGCGATATACCGCTGTTGATCGATCACTTCATTCGCATGCACGCCAGTCGGCATCACAAGGAGATCAGCGGCATCAGCACCGCCGCCCGCCGCCGGTTGATGTCGCTGCCTTGGCCGGGCAACGTGCGGCAGCTCAAGAACGCGGTCGAAAGCATGGTGGTGGTCGACTACGACGGCGTGCTGGACCTCGACGACTTGCCGCCGGAACTGGCGGACGACGACGGGGCCGCCCCGCTGCCAATCGCCACCGGCGACGGGTTGGCCGACCTCGTGGGCAAGCCGCTGTCGGAGCTGGAAAGGCTGTTCATCGCCGAGACGCTCAAAGTGACCGGCGGCAACCGCGAAGAAGCCGCCAAGACGCTCGGCATCGGCGAGCGGACGTTGTATCGGAAGATTAAGGAGTATGGGTTGAATTGAGTGGGGAAGGTGGAAGGTGGAAGGTGGAATGGGGAATGGGGAATGGGGAATGGGGAATGGGGAAGTTAGTCACTCGTCAATCGTCGCAGCGGCATGGAAACTGACGACTCAGGCATAAGATCGCTTTGAAATCGCGATGGGCGCCGCCCATTCCCCATTCCCCATTCGACCTTCCCCATTCGCACCATGCCCACCATCCGCCAACTTTCGCCGCTGGTCGTCAATAAGATTGCCGCGGGCGAGGTGATCGAGCGGCCCGCGAGCGTCGTGAAGGAGCTGGTCGAGAACTCGCTCGACGCGGGCGCCACGCGGGTCGACGTGACGGTCGAAAAGGGGGGCAGCGAACTGATCCGCATCACGGACGACGGTTGCGGCATCGACGCGGAGCAGTTGCCGTTGGCGGTCGCCAGCCACGCCACCAGCAAGATCGCGGACGCCGACGACCTGTTTCGCGTCGCCACGCTGGGATTTCGCGGCGAGGCGCTCGCGTCGATCGCGTCGGTCAGTCGGCTCTCGATTCGCAGTCGCCCGCCCCGCGCCGAGAGCGCTGCGGAAATCGAGGTGGTCGGCGGGCGTAGCGAGGGCGTGCGGCCCGCCGCCGGCCCGCACGGCACGTGCATCGAGGTGCGACAGCTGTTTTTCAACACGCCGGTGCGGCAGAAGTTCATGCGGACCGCGCAGACCGAGATGGGCCATATCTCCGAAGCGGTCACCCGCGCGGCGTTGGGCCACCCGCGCGTGCATTTCACGCTTGCGCACGGCGGCCGGGTGCTGCAGGACCTGCCCCCCTCCGACTTGCCGCAGCGGATTGCGGCGCTCTTCGGCAGCGAACTGGCCGACGCGCTGATTCCGGTGGAGAGCGTCGAGCCGGAACTGCACCTGCACGGCTTCGTGGCCAACCCGTCGCAAAGCCGGCCCAACAATCGCCAGCAATATCTGTTTCTCAATGGGCGTCCCATCCGCGACCGCTCGCTGCAGCACGCCCTCGGCGAAGCGTACCGGGGGCTGCTGCTCACGGGCCGCTACCCGATCTGTTTTCTGCAGCTGGACATGCCCCCCGCGTCGATCGACGTCAACGTGCATCCGACCAAGCTGGAAGTGCGGTTCCAGGACGGCGGCCGGGTCTACAGCCAGCTGCTGTCGACGCTGCGCACCAAGTTTCTGTCGACCGACCTGGTCGCGCGGGGCAACCTCGCGTCGGCGGCCGGCGGTCACGCCCCGGGCGAGACGACGGCCGACGACAACGACCAGGTCAGCGAGTTGGTGGCCTGGGCCCGCCGGCAGCAGACGTTCGCCCCGGCGACGGCCGACGAGGTGCGCACCCCCTTTGGCGATCCGCCGCTCGGGGCGGAGCAGCGGGGGCCGCTGGAAATGCATCGCGTGCCGCCGATGGGACGGCCGACTCCGCCAGGGCAGGGCGGGGCGGAGAGCGGCGGCGTCGCGGCTTCCGACGGCGGCTACCAACGGGCCGAGGGGCCCCATGACTCGGCGCCCGCGCCGCAGGGGACCGTTTCCCGCGCGCTGCAGATTCACGATCGCTATCTCGTGGCCGAAACGGATGAAGGGCTGGAGGTGATCGACCAGCACGCGCTGCACGAGCGGATCCTGTACGAGGCGATTCGCGCGAAGGTGCTCGCCGGGGCGCTGGAGAGCCAGAAGCTGTTGGTCCCCGAGCCGGTCGACCTGGCGGCCAGCGAGGCGGCCGCCGTGCTGCAGCGGCAGGACCTGCTGCGACAGCTGGGGATGGAGGTCGAGGCGTTCGGCGGCGAAACGGTGCTGATTTCCGCGTACCCGGCGATGCTCGCGAACCTGGCCCCCGCCGAGGTGCTCCGTAGCGTGGTCGAGCAGCTGCTGACCGAGGGCAAACAGGTCGAAATCCGCGACCTGCTGGACGACCTGCTGCATATGATCGCCTGCAAAGCGGCCGTAAAATACGGCGATCGGCTCACCCCGGGCGAAATCGACGCCTTGCTCGCCCAGCGGCATTTGGCCCAGGACCACCATCACTGCCCGCACGGTCGGCCCACGGCCCTGGTATTTACGCGAGAACAGCTCGACCGGCAATTCAAGAGGATTTGATTGCCGAGCGCCGGCGGGACAGAATTGAGTCGGTTGTGGATCGTCGGTAGTCGGTAGGCGTTGAAGCCGCCGCCACTTGTCCGGATCCCCAAAACCCAGATGATCATCGCGTCCTAGGCCCTCACTACCGACTACCCCCTACCCACTCTTCCCGCCATGATTTGCGTCGCCATTGGTCGTAGCCGCCACAAACACGTGATGGCGGAGCACAAGCACTTGGCCGAACAAGGGGCCAAGATGGTCGAGCTGCGCCTCGACTACCTCTCCGGCAAGGTGAGCATCCGCCGCCTGATGGCCGACCGCCCCGCGGGCACGCAGGTGATTATCACCTGCCGCCGCAAAGAGGACGGCGGCAAGTGGTCGGGCACCGAGGAGGCGCGCCTGCTGCTGCTGCGCGAAGCGATCGCCGAGGGGGTCG
>JAGQOU010000344.1 GCA_020427145.1 Planctomycetales bacterium
CATTCAGATCAGCATGCTGCTGGCGTTGGTGGTGATGGCGTATTGCTTGTTCATCGCCCCGCAGCATGCGGCGTGGTATGTGGCGTACGTGGTGCTGTTCAACATGCTGGTGGGGCCCGTGTTCTCGGCCGGCAGCGTGACGAGCGAGCGCGAGCGGGCCACGCTCGACCTGTTGCTGGTGACGCTGATCACCCCCTGGCAGATGCTCTGGGGCAAGCTGTTTTCGGGGCTGCGAGTCTCCAGCGTGCTGACGTCGTTTTTGATGTGGCCAATGTTTCTGGCGCTGCTGATGCCGCTGGACTTTTGGCACAACATCCCCACGATGATCGGCTACTTTGGGATCGTCGCGGTCACGGCGCTCACCACGTCGCTGACCGCGCTGTTCTGCTCGACGCTGTTTCGCAAGTCGTCGACCGCGCTGATGGCCACCTACATGATCACCACGGTGCTGTTCATGGCGCCGGTGGCGGCCGACGTGTTCGTGCGGGCGTTCGTGCCCGATTCGCCCGCGGCGCCGGTGGTAGAAGCGCTGCAGGTGACCAGCCCGTTCTCCGCGGCGTTCAACCTGCCGCTGGAGACCGACAAGGGGGGCAACCTCGCCTACGCCCACGTGATGGTCTTCTGGGGTCACCTGGCGTTTTACCTCCTGTACAACGGCGGGCTGCTGGCGGTGGTCACCTGGCTGTTCCAGGCCCGGTGGCGGGTGTCGGAATGATGTGCCATGTCGGATGTTTGAATGCAGATGCGGTCATTGCGAGGCTGGCGCCAGAGGCGGCGCAACCCACCGTGAAGTCGCAACCATCGATGGTGCGCCGCTCTTCACGCACCTCGTACGACTGACTTAACCATGACGGTTTCGACGCCATGCTGATTCTGCTCTCGCCCGCCAAGACGCTCGACTTCTCGCCGCTTGAATCGGAGTTGCCGACGACCGAGCCCGCGCTGCTGACCGACGCCAATCGGCTGGCGAAGCAAGTGAAGCAACTCGCGTCTGCGGAATTGCGCGAGTTGATGGGGATCAGCGACAAACTGGCAATAGCGACGCACGGCTATTTTGCGAGCTGGAAGGCGACCGCCGCCGCGGCCGCCCGGGTTTCCAAGCCGGCGGCGCTGGCGTTTCGCGGCGATGTGTACCAGGGACTGGCCGCCGACGACTTTCACGCCGACGACTGGGAGTTTGCGCAGCGGCACGTGCGGATCCTGTCGGGCCTGTACGGCGTGCTGCGACCGCTCGATCGGATTCAGCCTTATCGGCTGGAGATGGGCGCACCCTTGGCGACCGAGCGGGGCGACAATCTGTACGCGTACTGGGGCGAGCGGATTCGCAAGCTGCTGGCCAAGGAGCTTCGCGCGGCCGAATCGCCGACAATCGTCAATCTCGCCTCACAGGAGTACGCTCGGGCGGCGCGCCTCGGCGAATTGGCCGGCCAGGCGATCACGCCCAGTTTTCGCGATCGGCACGACGGAAAGTACAAGGTGCTGAGTTTCTTCGCCAAGCGCGCCAGGGGGGCGATGGCCCGATGGTTGGTGCAGCGGCGCATTGTCGATGCGGACGACGTGCTGAAGTTTCGCGCCGACGGATACCGGCTCAACCGCGAACTGTCGACGGCCGACGCGCCGGTGTTCACGCGCGACAAGCCGTAATCGCACGATTCACGATCCAGCAGAAAGCAGCGCCAGCCGCGAGCGATTGGCGGCGTTTTGGCGGTTTGCTGCGCGCTGTTTGCGCCGCTGTGGTTGATTATGCAGAGTCGGGAAGTGCTACCGTTTCAACTCGATCGGGGTGG
>JAGQOU010000345.1 GCA_020427145.1 Planctomycetales bacterium
CGCAGTCCATGCACCGCGCGCCCTGAGTCATCAACTGCTCGACGGGCGCGTTGGTGAAGATCTCCAGAAAGTCCCCGGCGCGCTCGATCGGATCGCGATAGGGCACGGCCTCGCGCGGGTACTCTTTGAATCCGGTCGGTTTTCCCATTCTGCTGTCTCGATCTGCTTACGGTGATTTGAGGTGTGCGTGTTGTGGATCGCGCTAAGGCGCTAAGACGCAAAGGACGACGCCAAGGGCAGGGATGCCGGGCTACTCGTCGAGGCCGTTAACCATGCGCGTGATACCATGCTTAATGAGTTCGCAATTGAAGTTAATCAGGAGGCCGAGGCGTTTGTCAGCAAGTCGCAGGTAGGTGAGCAGTTGCTTCTTATGGACAGGCAGGACTTCCTCGATGGATTTGATTTCGACGACGACCAGATCATTCACGAGCAGATCAAGGCGATATCCTTGGCGTCTTTGCGCGCAACACATAATCCGGTCGCCTACACGGCGGCCGGCTCCGCCTCCTGCGCTTGCTTGCGTTCCATGAGCACGCGTTTGAAGTCAGTCGGCATCACTTTGACAAACTGCGGCAGGGTCTCGTCCCAGCGGTCCAACACGTCGGCCGCCACGGCGCTGTCGGTGTGGTTATGGTGCAATTCGATCATGGTCTTGAGCTCTTCGACGTCGGCCTCGTCGACCACGTCCTCTAACTCGACCATGCCCAGGTTGACGTTGATTCGCAAGCGGTCGCGGTCGGGGGCCCAGACGTAGGCGATCCCGCCGCTCATGCCCGCGGCCAGATTGCGACCAGTGGGGCCGAGAATCACGACGCGCCCGCCGGTCATGTACTCCAAGCCGTGGTCGCCCACGCCTTCGATGACGGCTCGGGCGCCGCTGTTGCGAACGGCGAACCGCTCGGCGGCGCGGCCGCGGAGGTACGCTTCGCCGCTCGTGGCGCCGTACAGGCAGACGTTGCCGACGATGATGTTTTCCTCGGCGACAAAGGAGCTCGACTTGGGCGGGTAGATAATCACCTTGCCGCCGCTGAGTCCCTTGCCGACGTAGTCGTTGGAGTCGCCCTCCAGCTCCAGCGTGATGCCCTTGCCCAGGAACGCGCCGAAACTTTGCCCCGCCGAGCCGTTCAGCTTGAACTGAATCGTGTCGTTGGGGAGCATTCCCAGGCCCCACTTCTTGGCCACTTCGTGGCTCAGAATGGTGCCCACGGTGCGGTCGGTGTTCACGATGTTCAGTTCAGCGCGAACCCGTTCGCCTTTTTCCAGCGCCGGCTTGGCGAGTCCCAACAGCTGGGTCATGTCGAGCGACTGATCCAACCCATGGTCCTGCTTTTGGGTGCAATACGTGCCCGCCTCGGGATAGGGCTTCGTCGCCGGCGTCAGCAACTTGGTCAGGTCCAATCCGTCGGACTTCCAGTGCTGGATGGCCGCCCGCGGGTCGAGGCAATCGACCCGGCCCACCATCTCGTTGATGTTGTGGAAGCCGAGCTCGGCCATGATCTGCCGCAACTCCTCAGCGACCATGAACAGGTAGTTCACGACGTGTTCGGGCTTGCCCATGAACTTCTTGCGCAGCTCGGGGTCTTGCGTGGCGACCCCCACCGGGCAGGTGTTGAGATGGCACTTTCGCATCATGATGCACCCCAGCGTGATGAGCGGGGCGGTGGCGAAACCGAATTCCTCGGCGCCCAAGAGAGCGGCGATCGCCACGTCGCGACCGGTCTTCAAACCGCCGTCGGTTTGCAGCACGACGCGGCTGCGCAGATCGTTGAGCATCAGCGTTTGGTGCGTCTCGGCGATGCCCAGTTCCCACGGCAACCCAGCGTGCTTGATGCTGGTGAGCGGCGAGGCCCCGGTGCCGCCGCCGTCGCCGGCGATGACAATGTGGTCGGCAAACCCCTTGGTCACCCCCGAGGCAATCGTCCCCACGCCGACCTCCGAGACCAGCTTCACGCTGATCCGCGCACTGGGGTTGGAGTTCTTCAGGTCGTGGATCA
>JAGQOU010000346.1 GCA_020427145.1 Planctomycetales bacterium
TCGTCGCGGTGGTCGAACACCCACTGGAACGTCTTCTTGGCGAACAGATTGTACCCGGCGGTGGTGTGACGAATGCCCTTGGGTTTGCCGGTCGAGCCGCTGGTGTACAGGATGAACAGCGTCGCTTCGCTATCAAGCGGCGTGGCGGGACAGTCGTCGCTCGCATCGGCCATCAGGTCGTGCCACCAATGATCGCGGCCGGCTTTCATGCTGACGGCCGAGTTCACTCGGTTGAGCACAATGCACGTTTCAACCGTCGGGCTCTTGGCGAGCGCTTCGTCAACAGTTGATTTGAGCGGCAGCGCTTTGCCACGACGCCAACCGGCGTCGGCCGTGAGTTGCACCTTGGCCTTGGCGTCGTTGTTGCGATCGGCGATCGCCTCGGCCGAGAACCCGGCAAAGATCACCGAATGAATGGCGCCGATCCGCGCACACGCGAGCATGGCGATCACCAACTCGGGCGTCATCGGCATGTAGATCGACACCACGTCGCCCACGCCGACGCCGACCCCTTTGAGCACGTTGGCGAATTTGCAGACTTCGTTGAGCAGTTCCGCGTAGGTAAGGGTGCGCGTGTCGCCCGGCTCGCCTTCCCACAGAATCGCCATGCGATCGCCGCGGCCCTCGGCCACATGCTTGTCGAGACAGTTGTACGCAGCGTTGGTCTTGCCGCCGACGAACCACTGGGCGTACGGCTCGTTCCACGCCAACGGCTCGCTGAACGGCTCGAACCAGTGCAATTCGTCGCGCGCCAGCTCGGCCCAAAACGCGGTCGGGTCGGCCGCGGCCTTGTCCCAGAGAGCTTGATATTCGTCGAGCGACTTCACGCGCGCGGCGGCGGCAAACTCCGCCGGCGGCGGAAACAGCCGCGATTCGTGCATCACGTTGTCGATACTGCCAGGGGATGGGGATGCCTGCGATGCCATATGAAAACTCCTGGCGGACGAGCCGGACTGCGGCGAAAAAGAGAAAAAGCGACAAGCCCCACGATTGTAACGGGCCAGATTTTGGGTTCAATGATGATCCATGCGCCTGCGACTTTTCTGTCAACTCTGTCAACGCCTTGAGGAACTCTGCTCGTGTCGATTGCCAAGCTGCTGGTGACGGTTGCCGTTTGTTCTCTCGCCGCAACCGCCCGCGCCGCCGAATCGAGCGGCGACGTGACGAGTCCTGACGGACGATTGCGGGTCGTCGTGGCGCAAAATGACGATGGCGCTGCGCAGTACGGCGTCGAACTTGACGGCCGCCCCGTGCTGCTCCCCTCGAAGTTGGGGCTGGTGCGCGACGACGCCGACTTCACCCGCGGGCTCGCACTGACCGGCGTTGACGACGTGCAGCAGGTGACCGACGGCTACGAAATCCTCACCGCCAAGCGCCGCCGCAACCATTACGCGGCCAACGAGCGCGTCTTCCACTACGAGACGGCCGAGGGCCGCAAACTGGACATCGCGTTTCGCGTCTCCGACGACGGCGTGGCGTTTCGCTACGTGTTTCCCGAGCACGACGACGCCGTGCATCGGCTGGAGAGCGAGGCGACCTCGTTCCGCTTTCCTGCCGATTCGCGGGCCTGGCTGCAGCCGATGTCCGTCGCCAAGAGCGGCTGGGAGCAGTCCAACCCTTCGTACGAAGAGTACTACGAGCAGGACATTCCCGTTGGCACGCCTTCGCCCACGGGCGCGGGGTGGGTGTTTCCCGCGCTGTTTCGCATCGCGGGCGCCGGCGCGAACGACTCAGCCGACGACACGTGGGTGCTGTTGAGCGAAGCCGGCTTGCGACGCAACTACTGCGGCGGCCGGCTGGCTTCCGAGTCCCCCGGCGGCGAATACGCAATCGCTTTCGCCGATCCGCGCGAAATCGTCCCCGGCGGGCCGGCCAACCCCGAGTCGACGCTCCCCTGGACCACTCCGTGGCGGATCGTCGTGGTGGGTTCGCTTTCCACGGTCGCCGAATCAATGCTCGGCGTGCATCTGGCCGACCCGCCTGCGGTGGCCGTCGACGCCCGCGAACTGCCCGGCAAGGCGTCCTGGAGTTGGGTGCTGCTGAAGGATGACAACACGATCTTCCCCGTGCAGAAGAAGTTCGTCGACTACGCCGCCGACATGGGCTGGCGATACTGCCTGGTCGACGCGGATTGGGATCGCAAGATCGGCGAAGATAAGCTTGCCGAGTTGGTTCGCCACGCGAACGACAAAGGGGTGAAGATCATCGTCTGGTACAACTCGGCCGGCCCGTGGAATACGACTCCCTACACGCCGCGCGACAAGATGCTGACCCACGAGCGCCGCATCGCTGAGTTTGAGAAGCTCAAGCAGATAGGCGTCGCCGGGATGAAGATCGACTTCTTCGGCGGCGACGGACAATCCATGATCGGGTACTACCACGACATCCTCGCCGACTCGGCTCCGTACGGGTTGGCGATCAACTTCCACGGCGCCACGCTCCCCCGCGGCTGGCAGCGGACCTACCCGCATCTCATGACGACCGAAGCCATTCGCGGAATGGAGTTCATCACCTTCGAGCAGGCCAACGCCGACCGGGCGCCCAGCCACAACGCCATGCTCCCCTTCACGCGCAACGTGTTCGACCCGATGGACTACACGCCGATGGCGTTGTACGAAATCCCCAACATCGAACGCCGCACCACCGCCGCACACGAGTTGGCGCTGTCCGTGCTGTTCACCTCCGGCGTTCAGCACTACGCCGAGACGCCCGAGGGGATGGCCACCGTACCGGACTACGTGCGCGAGTTCGTCAAGGGCGTCCCCAGCGTGTGGGACGACGTGAAATTCCTGGCCGGCGAGCCGGGTAAGTACGTGGTCCTCGCCCGCCGAGCCGGCGACAGGTGGTGGATTGCGGGCATCAACGGCGAAGACGCGCCGCGGACGATCGATCTCGACTTGAAGAAAGAACTGGGCGAACTCGGTGCTGCGGAGCTGATCGCCGACGGGAGCGAGGACGGCTCGGCGTTTCGCCGGAAGGCGATCGATGTGACGGGCGGGGCGGTTGTGCCGGTGGAGATGCCGCCGTACGGTGGGTTTGTCGTTTCGGCCACCGCGGCGGAGTAGGGGGGCGCTTTCCAAACGGCGGCGAGACGTAGCTCGCCGGCTGT
>JAGQOU010000014.1 GCA_020427145.1 Planctomycetales bacterium
CTCGGCAGAGCCTCGCACTCCCGGGGTCAAGTCCAATGCGCAGTCCCCCCCCGCGGTCGGTTGCCCTCGCCATTGCCTGTCGCAGATAATCAACACCACGGGCGTCTTGCCGACGCCCAGGTGGTCGCCCGTCGCGCACCGCCTGCTTGATCCTTGAGCAGTCGTGCTCCTCCGCCGCCAGCTGGTCGACCCCCCGAGCGAACGCACCCGCCAATGATTCTCTCCGCCCTGCACCGCAAGACGCTCCGCGATCTGTGGGAGATGAAGGGGCTCGCCTCGGCGGTAGCGACGGTCATGGCGTGCGGCATTGCGCTGTTCATCTTGTCGCGCAGCATGCTGCATTCGCTCGACCTGACGCAGCGCACCTACTACGAGCGGTACGACTTCGCCCAGGTGTTCGCCAGCCTGAAGCGGGCGCCCAACACGCTCGCGGCCCGCATCGCCGAGATCCCCGGCGTGGCCCGCGTGCAGACGCGCATCATCGTGCCGGTGAATCTCAGCGTGCCGGGGCTCGACGAACCGGCCAGCGGGCGACTGATCTCCGTGCCCGACGGACGCGAGCCGGCGCTCAACCGGCTCTACCTGCGCCGCGGCCGCTGGCTCACGCCGCTGGCCGACGACGAAGTGCTCGCCAGCGAGGCGTTCACCATGGCGAACGACCTTGACCTGGACGACACGTTCTCCGCGGTGATCAACGGCCGCATGAAGCAACTGCGAATCGTCGGGATCGTGCTGTCGCCGGAGTACATCTACGAAATCAAGCCGGGCGACCTCGTGCCCGACAACGCCCACTTCGGCGTCTTCTGGATGAACGAAGAAGCGCTGTCCATGGCGTACGACCTGGACGAGGCGTTCAACGACCTGTCGCTGTCGCTGCTGCGCGGGGCGAACGAAGCCGACGTCATCCAGCGGCTCGACGAATTGATCGAACCGTACGGCGGACTGGGCGCCTTCGGCCGCAAGGATCAGCTGTCGCATCAGTTCGTCGACAACGAAATCGAACAGAACCGCAACATGGGGATGTTCGCCCCGACGATCTTTCTGGGCGTCGCCGCGTTTCTGCTCAACGTGGTCATGACCCGCACCATCAACAGCCAGCGCGAGCAGATCGCCGCGCTCAAGGCGTTCGGCTACTCCAGCTGGCAGGTCGGGTGGCACTACGTGACCATGGTGTTGCTGATTGTCGCCGGGGCGCTGACCCTGGGGATCCCCGGGGGGCTGTGGTTTGGCCGAGTCACGACCCAGATGTACGCCAAGCTGTTTCACTTTCCGGAGTTTCAGTACCGCATTTATTTCACGGTGCTCGCCAGCGCGGCGGCGATCAGCGCCATTGCCGGCATCCTGGGAACGCTCACCGCCGTCGTCCGCGCGATTCGATTGCCTCCCGCCGAGGCGATGCGCCCCGAGCCCCCCGCGTCGTTTGGTCCGACGATCATGGAGCGACTCGGCCTGGGGCGGCTCATCCCGCCCGTGCTGCTGATGATCGTGCGGCAGTTGGAACGCCACCCGGTGAAGACGGCCCTGTCGATGATCGCCATCTCGCTGGCCGCGTCGGTGCTGGTGCTGGGCAATTTTTTTCAGGACTCGGTCGACTACATGATGGCGGCCCAGTTTCATTGGGTGCAGAAATACGACATGGCCATCGGCACGACCGACGCCGTGTCGGAGCGCGCCCTGTACGAAGTCGGCCGCATGCCCGGCGTGCTGCGCGCCGAGCCGACGCGCAGCGTCTCGGTGCGCATGCGCGCCGGCCCGCGCCACCGCCGCGTCGGCATCCAGGGCATTCGCCGCGACTCGGACCTGCTGGGCCTGGTGAACATGGACGGCCGCGAAACGCCGCTGCCGCCCGACGGGCTGCTGCTCTCCAAAAAACTCGCCGAAGTGCTCGACGTGAACGTCGGCGACTGGGTTGAAGTCGAGGTGCTGCAAGACAAGCGGCCCACGGCGCGCGTGCTGATCGCCGCCACGCTGCAGGACTTCGCGGGGCTGAGCGCTTACATGGAAATCGACGCCCTGCACCGCCTGATGCGCGAGGGCCCCGTGCTCAACGGCGTGCAAATGCTCGTCGACCCGGCCGAGCAAGAGACGCTGTACCGCAAGCTGAAAGACACGCCCGGCGTCGCCGCGGTCAACGTCAAAGCGCACGCCATCGACAGCTTCAACAAAACGATCGCCGAAAACCTGCGGGTGATGAAGTCGATCAACCTGCTGTTCGCCGTGGTGATTGCCGTGGGGGTCGTGTACAACAGCGCCCGGATTTCGCTGGCCGAACGGGGACGCGAACTCGCCACGCTGCGGGTGATGGGCTTCACGCGGGGCGAAATCTCGGCGATCCTATTGGGCGAGCTGGCGATCGTCACCCTCGCGGCCATCCCCCTGGGGCTGGCCCTGGGCCATGCGTTCGCCTGGTACATGTGTACCGCGTTCGACCAGGAACTGTTTCGCTTTCCCCTGGTCGTCAGCAACCAAACCTACGCCTGGGCCGCCACCGTGGTGCTGATCGCCGCTACCGCCAGCGGCCTGATCGTCCGCCGCAGCCTCGATCACCTCGACCTGGTGGCCGTGCTCAAATCGCGCGAGTAAAGGGAACAAACCACAGAGACGCGCAGGTCGCCGCGAGTCGCCGCGCCCAGCACGTTCCCCCGCCGCCATCCTGTTCATCCAGCCCATCCTGTTTTCCCGTCAATTGCTCGATTCGCACTCATGCAAACCTTCGCCCGACGCGTTGTCTTGTTCTTGCTCGCCGCGGCGGTGGTGGCGGCGCTCGTGTATGGGCTGATGCCCGTGCCGGTCGAAGTCGACATGGCCGAGGTCACGCGAGGCGACATTCGCGACACGGTCGATCAGGACGGCAAGACCCGCATCCGCGAACGCTACATCGTCTCGGCCCCGCTGGCCGGGCGGCTGCTGCGAATTGATCTCGACCCGGGCGACGAAGTGACCGCCGGCACGACGCTGCTGGCGGTCATCGAGCCTCGCGACCCCGAACTGCTCGACGCCCGCAGCATCCTGCAGGCCGAGGCGGCGGTCCGCGCGGCGGAGTCGAAACTCAAACGGATGTCGCCGCTGTTGGAAGAAGCGATCGCCAACCAGACGCTCGCCGAGAGCGAACTGCGCCGCGTGCGCGACGCCCGGCAGCGCAATCCGCAGTCGATCAGCGAAAGCGAGATCGAGGGCAAACTGATGACGTACCAGGCCCGCGCCGCGATGGTGCGCAGCGCGCAGTACGCCGAGGACATCGCCCGGTTCGAGTTGGAACAGGCCCGCGCCGCCCTGCTGCGTTCGCGCCCGCCCGCCGAAACCAGCGGTAACGAAGCCGGCGGCAACGAGTCCGACGCTGCTTCCGGCGACGGCGCCACGGACAACGGCACGCCCCCCGCCGACGCGGCGGCAACTGTCAGCGGCGACCTCCGCATCTTCTCCCCCATCACCGGCCGCGTCCTGCGCGTCTTTCAGGAGAGCAGCGCCGTGGTCACCCCTGGGGTCAACCTGCTGGAACTCGGCGACCCGGTCGATCTGGAGGTCGAGATCGACGTCCTCTCCCGCGACGCGGTGCGCATCAAGCCGGGCGCCGCGGTGCTGCTGGAGCACTGGGGCGGCGACCGCCCGCTGCACGGCACGGTCCGGCTCGTCGAGCCGTCGGCGTTCACCAAGATCTCCACCCTCGGCGTCGAGGAGCAGCGCGTCAACGTGATCGTCGACCTGGTCGACCCGCCGGAGCAGCGCACCGCGCTGGGCGACGGCTTCCGGGTCGAGGCCCGCATCGTCGCCGCCGAAGCGTCCGACGTGGTCAAGGCGCCCACCAGTTCGCTCTTCCGCGCCGGCGACCAGTGGGCCGTGTTCCAGGTCATCGACGGCGTGGCTCATCAACAGACCGTCACCATCGGCCTGCAAAACGGCCTGGAAGCCGAAGTGCTCGCCGGCCTCGCCCCCGGCGACGCGGTGATCGTCCACCCGGGCGACAACGTGGCCGAAGGCGTGGAAGTCGCGCAGCGCTAATGCGAAACCACCCTCGTCGGTTCCGTCCGCGTCCGCGGCGATCCCCGTCGGAACCTCGTCCGTTAGTAGTGGAAGTGGTAGTGATAGACCGGCGCCAAGTAGCCGCCGCCTAACGGGCCGTAGCCGAACGGGCCCGCGCCGTAACCGTAGTTGTCGTACCAGTCGTCCAGCCCCAGATTGTCGGGGGTGTTGAGCTCATCCTGTTTGTTGAGCTCGCTCTGCTGGGCGCTCTTCTCTTGTGCATTGAGCGAATTCTGCTCGTCTTGAGCGGCTTCGGTGTCGGCCTGGTTGATGCGGCCGTAGGATTGTCGAATGCTGTGGTCGATCGCCATGGCTTGTTTCACCGAGGCTTGGCGCGACGCTTCGAAGGCGGCTTGCCGCTGGTGCATCATCTGCTGCTCGTGGTCAAACTTCATCAGCCACAGCTTCATCTGCGTCGGGTTCATCCGCCGCAGCTCGACCATGTAGTCCTTCGCTTCTTCGGGAGTGATTTGGGCGGAGGCGTGGATATACTCCTGCGCCCAGGCGCGCGCCCGCAGCATGTTGGGGCTGTTCCAAATCTTCGCCCGTTCGGCTTCCATCGCGGGCGTCGACGGGGTGGTGGAGTTCATCGGCAGCAATTGGCCCAGCTCGGTGTCGGCCGGCGGCAGCGGCGCGTTGCCGGGCTGGCTGAACGTCACGGCGTGCGCCCCGAGCAGCAGGATGGTCAGAACAAGCGGCGCTAAGGTCTTGGCATGCATGATGGTTTGACTCCGCGTGGGTGGGTGATGGGCCGCGGCGCGCGGAGGACGGCCCCGCGCCGCGGCCACACTATTCTAACCTGAAAAATGCGGCGATTTCTAACTTGCGGCCTGTACCGGCGGCAACGGATCTACCGGCGCCAGCCGGCCCGACTCACCGAGGCAATCCGCCGCTGAGTCCGCCGCCCCCCGCGCTGGCCGGGGCAGTCCGCCCCGTCGCTGCACGACTTCCGCCCTGCCTGGCAATCCATTGGGTAGGGTGTGTCCTCCCCCCGCGGCAGGCGTCAAAACTGCAAGGCACGCGGATCCAGCCGGGCGCCATGCCCACGGCGGGCGTCCGTTGTGGGCATGCTGAGTCGCTACAGCAGCAGGCCCAGGCCGCGGACAGGCGTGGGAATGGCCCTGGCCCGTGTGACGGGGCAGCGAACTGCAGAGCGAACTCGGTCGCGTCCGGAAGTGTCGGTGTGAATGCGTATACTATGCATAGAGCAATCTCTGGCTGTTTTGCTATTCGGGATTGCGCGTACCGATCTCACACGCCAGGAGGGTGACGCCGTGGAACAACCTGACGAAGCTTCCGCCGGATTTGGGATCCGTCTCGGGCGGATCGTGCAAGAGCATGGCGATGTTCTCGACACACTACGAGCTTGCGATCTCTTAGATGCCGGCGCCCTCTTCGGCGGCCTGCTCACCGCCCCAACACTCCAGAGCTGTTGCATCCGCCTGGAAGCCTTAGCAAACCTTGCGGTCGCCGTGTGCAGCGGATCGGGCTCACTTGACGCGGCTACTGCGACCAACCTGTTTGAGCGGCTTGGGCGCGGCTCTATCGCGATGCTTGAAGACCCTCCTGAGGATGCGTTTTGTGCGACCGTGACCTCAACGCACGGCGACTACCGCATCCTTGAGGGCATCTGGGAATCTTCCGCGTTCTACCTGCAGAGAACAATTGACATCGTCGAGCGATTGCCGGACGAACGAGGATGGGACCGGCTGAAGAATGCGGTTTTTGCTCTGCTCGCCCTTTCGGATGCGATCTGCGATCGCGCCGGTCTCACAGGGACACTGTTCCAAGTGTCACAAACCGACTCGCCGTCGGACGACTTGTTGAGTGCCGCCCGCGATCGCGTCATGTTTACGGGCGAAGACCTCGCCCGACTCGGAATCTCTGAGGAAGCGATTGCACCGTTCTTATTCGACCAGGACCTGAGTGGAGCACTCCTTGACGCGTCGCTGCAGCATTCTCCGCTGATCGACTACCCGATCGTTCGCGCTGACGACCGCTACGTCGTTCCACTTCCAACGGCGTTCAGCGCGACGATTCGTCGCTATGTTTTTGGGGGACTGACTGAGCAGGGAATGCGAACAGACGCTGTGGGGTTGCTCGCTGACGAGTACCGCCGGCTGTTCTCGAACAGGGCGCCCTTGGGGGTGGGGCACGCCCCCCCGATCTTCTTCAAGGAAGCAGACGAGGGGCCTTGGGTTGCCGAATACGCCGCCGAGATTGAACCAGGACGATTCGTGCAAGTCCTGCTCCTAGTCGATGGCTTGGACGGGTTTCTGAGAGGCGGTTTTGACCACGCTGCACGCTTTTCGTCGATTGACGTTTCAGCGCGGGCGGCTGCGTTTCGTGACCATGCCGCGGCCGACGGAAACGTGCGCGAAGGATTGACGCTCGTTGTCACCTGCGGGATTGGGCGAGCGGCTATCGGGTCGCGTCCCGACGACATCTCGACCGAGGCTATCCGCTGGGAAACGCTCCCCATCATGGCGCCGGATCTAGAGACCCTTACCCTCCTACAGGTGAAGCCGCAAGAGGTTCTTGCTCTGACTGGCGCGGAGCGGACACTCTACGAGCACGGCGTCACGATCTTCAATGTCAACGGATTGATCAATCTGCTGGCCCATGCTCGCTCGCTCGATGGGGCCTTGATCGACCACGCCGCGATGGGGAAAGAACCACTTGAGGGACATCTCCAGCTACTTCTTCCTCCCGAGCTCGCCTTGGACCTGCGACGCGAACGGCACGAGAACGCGGGACGTCGGTCGGCGGCGCTTCCCGATGGCCAATACGTCACCGTGGTGCGCGAACGCGACTCGATCTTCGCCGACGACCGGGCTCGCCCCTTGTACGTTGACGAGGTCTGGAGGGACGAATACGGGCTACGTGTCGTCTACGTGGCAGACTCCTGCGACATTTGGTGCGAGGTCCGACCCCCCCGAGGCTTTGACCGATGGCAGGTGGCCACGACTTGGGTCCCAAGGGTCGCCGAGGCTCTGGACAGGGCCGGATTGCTACAAGCTATCGACTCGGTCGTCTTCCGGCTACGGTTTGGCGAGCCTCCAACTGAAGCAGCTACCCCGGAATTGCCAAGCCAACAGCAGATAATAGAAGCCCTGAGACTTACGGTCGACCATGACAACGGTCTTATTGAGGTTGCTGCTGACGATACCTTTGAGTTTGGACTGGGCCGGACCGACAACGCGTCTGAGTCTGCCCTGGTTATGCGTATGTTCGAGGGTGTTCTGCAGTTATCCGGGCGCGCGGAAGCCGGACTGGCCGAGCAACTCCATGCCGAGGTTGTTACGAGCCCGTTTGCGAGGCAAGCGCACCGCTTCCAGGCACGCGGGTTCCGCGATTTTGTTCGGGAAGCGATCCCAGATCGTCCGCTGACGCTTCAGCCGATCATCGACAAAAGCCTGCGCATTGGACTTGGCTGGCGATACTGCGACGCCACCGGAGGCGATGAAATCGAAGGCAAGCGGGAGTGCTGTGATTACCTTAACGTCGTGGTGCGGGGACTGCTGGACGACCTCTGCGGACAACTACGCGCTTTCGATCGACAGGAAGTTCTCCAACGCTTGCTGCTGACTCACGAGGCGGCGATGGTCATGCAGCAACGGTACCGAGAGACTGCGCGGGCCAACCTTGCGCTGCATCCAGATGAAGCGACCACCCTACGGGTGCTCAGCGAGAAGGAAGCCGAGAACAACGCGGTGCTGCTTGCTTCGCGCGTGCTGGCTGAACTGGCGCTGTGCGAATGTGTCCCGGACGAGGGTCTGATCCCCGGCGATACGGACCTGTCGCTGTGGCTCTCGCAACTCTTAATGGCAATCAACTACGGGGGCTGGTCGGACGCAATGCACTACGAGGCGATGGAAGCCTCCGTCGTCATCCGCCCTCTCGGGGACATTCACGCAAACCTCGACTTCGTCAACGAAGTTGCCGAGCCGTTCGGCCACGCAGCTGGCAAGGCTATCCTGCGAGGCAGCATCGACGGCTACGAGAAGAATTTCGAGGCGCCCAGGTTTTCCGCCAACGGCGCTGCGCAGCTGGATCCCGATTTCGCGGAGGCATGGATCATTGAGACTGGCGTCCAAATCGACGACTGCCGGCGGTTCATCGACCTCGTAGAGGACAAGGCCATCGCGAGCGGACAGGCGGTGATGGCGATGAAGAAATCGCAGCTAGGGCAGATCGTCGCTGACGAAGTCGCCGATTGGGAGGCGGTCGCCCGCTTCTTTGTCCTGAAGACACGCCCCCGGTGGCGCGACTTGCCGACAGAATCCGATGAGAAAGACTTTCAGCCGTGGCGGTTTCGTCGCAAACTCTCGCTCCTCCGCCGACCTATTCTGCAACTTGACGACGAAGACGATCCGCTTTTGATGGTCGCTCCCGGGCTCTTAAGGGATGGTTTCGGGTTCACATTCAGCGGTTACTACGAAGGCAGTTTCCCCCACTATCAGCTGACCAGTCCACAGATGACCGCATGGTCGGGGGCCATCGCCAATAAGCGAGGTGAAGAGTTCGCGCAGGCCGTCGCCGCAAGGATGCTCGAATTGGGTTGGAACGCCGATGCCGAAGTGCAAGTTCGCCGGATACTGCCAAGGCGCGAGAATGATCGGTACGGCGACCTGGACGTGCTCGCCTGGGATCCGGCTACATGCAGGATCCTCCTACTGGAGTGCAAGGACCTCCATTTCCACAAGTCCCTTGGGGAGATGGCCGAACAGGTTCGTGACTACCGTGGTATCCAAGACGGAAAAAAACGGGACGACATGCTCAAGCACATCGACCGGACCAATGTGTTGATGGCCCATATCCCTTTGTTGCAGAGGTACTTGAAGCTCGATGACGTCCCGTCCATCCGGTCGTTCATCGTCTTCCGGCATCCCGTCCCAATGGTCCACGTGCCAAGCGACGCAGAAGGTGTTGTTCAGCTGACCACGTTCGACGAGCTCAAGTCAATCTTTAGCTTGGCTTAGCCGCACGCGTCAAAAACGATCGGCAAGATTAGTCCAATCATCGTGCGAAATGCACTTCGGTGGCCGCAATGGCACGCGACCCGCCTTGCGCGGGCGGCTTGGCCCTTCTCCTCCTTTCCCCCGACAATCTCCCCCTCCCCCGCCGGTTTTTGGTGGATTTTGGGCCAGCGTTTCGCGTAGAACGGAGGCTGAGTTCGGCGGCGGTCGGCGTGGTGCGGGAGGGGCAGGATGAATCAGCGGGGACGGACCAGATCGACACTGTCGGCGGCGGGGACTGGCGGGCTGCGCGGCGAACGACTCGGGCGCGGCGGTGCGAGACGGGGCGGCAACGGCCGCGCGGGCCTTTTTGCTCGCACGCCGGGAGTTTTGCTTGACTATAGTATTGGCCGTGAGCCGGTGACGTCTGACGCAAGTCCTTTGTCAGAAATGCCTTGCGTCAATAGTAAGCTCGCCGACGAGCTGAGTTTTGCTCCGAAAAACGTGTTTTTCTGCACGTTCGAAACACGCCAAATAGGTGGTTTCACCCTTTGCGGCGCGGCGGCAACGCAGCGACACGACTCACCACCCAACCGCAGGCAACCGGCGATGATGCGACCCCAGAGAGCTCTCTCGGCCTGGGCGGCTTGGTTGGCGCCGCTGGTGATGCTGGCGGTGGCGGCGGGCGCCCGCGCGGCGGATCCCCCCGGGCAGGCCGACGTGCCCCGTCCGCCCAAGTTCGTCACGGCCAAACAGTGGGGTTCCCAGCCTGATCCGATTGCCGACGCGCGCCGGCATACGCCCCAGTACGTCACCCTGCATCACGCGGGGGTGCTGTGGACGAACGACCGCGACCCGGTCGAGTTCATCCGCAACATGCAGGCGTGGGGCAAGCGGCGGCCCGAGTTGGAACAGCCGCCGCGCAACACGTTCTGGCCCGACTTGCCGTACCACTTTCTGATCGCCCCCGACGGGCGGATCTTCGAGGGCCGCCCGCTGGATTACGAGCCGGAGTCGAACACCAAGTACGAACTGGCCGGGCACATTGGCGTGGAACTGATGGGCAACTTCGAGGAGCAACGCCCCAGCCCCGCGCAGGTCGAGTCGGCCGTGCGGTTGGTGGCGTGGCTGTTGGCCGAGCAGCGGTTGCCGTTGGACGCGGTGAGCACGCACGGCAAGGTGGCCAAGGGCCAAACCAGCTGCCCGGGCCGCGACTTCGCACGGTACTTTGAGGACGGGCAGTTCGCGCGGTGGGTGGCCCAAACGCTGCGCGGCGAGGACCCGAAAATCGACCTCGGCCCGCCGCTCGAGGGCGGACCGACGGAGCTGATTACCGAGACCAAGCGACCCGCCGCCCGCGCGAGCCAGTAGCGCTCGCGTCGGTCGGCCGAGTGGCGACGTCGATCAGCGGCTGGCGGGTTGCGGCGTCTGTTGATTGTCGGTGGTGGCCGTCGCTAGCATCGCGTTGACGACGCTGTCGGTGATGTCGACGCCGCCGGCGAAGTCGAAGACCACCGAGTCGTTCTTCGTGACGATGACCGACAGGCCGCGCTGCCGGGCCACTTGCCGGGCGACGGGGCGGATCTGTTCGCGAAACTGCCGCACCAGTTGCGTCTTGTGGGACGAGAGGTCCTGCGCGGCCTGGAGCTTGACCTTTTCGAGGTTCGCGGTGGCGGCCTGCTCGAACGCGGCCAGGGTGACGCCGTCGGTTGGCGGCGTCTGCGCGGACAGCGACTGCTTCTTCTCGGTGATCTGTTGGCTGTAGGCGCGTGCTAGCTCGGCCACCTTCTGCGAGAGGGCCGTCTGGCGGCGGGCGATGGCGTCGACGATTTGCTTGTCGCTGCCGAGGCGGGCGGCGATCACGTCGAGGTCGATGATCGCGACGGCTCCCAGTTGGGGCGTTGCCGAACCCGCCGCGTCCTTCTTTTCGCACCCGGACGCGCCCAGCACGGCAACAAGTACGACGGCGCTTGCCATGAATTTCTGCATCTGTTGACTCCTTAATTGCGCAACCACGCCCCGGGGCGCGGAATGCGGCGCAATCGCGCCGTCCGGTTTGCGCGGCGTTCGGTGGTCAGTATGTCGGCGCCCGGCGCAGTACGCCGGGCTGTTGAGAGCGGCGGGAGTGTAAGTGCTTGCCAGGGGAACGGCGAGGTCAGTTGTCCGCCGGCGGTGCTAGCGGAAAGATCGAGCGAACCGGCAAAGTCAGCCCAACCGGCGCCAATTTCACTAATGCGTTCACGTCACGCCCGCACGCTGCCGATACTCACGATCGTAAGCTGCGTAGATCTTGCGGTTTGTAGCGGTATTGCCAGCCAGGCGGGCGGCTCGCTTAGCCCGCATCTCACAAAGGGATAGACCATGCCGTCCGGTATTTGTCGCCAATCTCCGGCGTTCGTGACATTGTCAGCGACCCTACTGCTAGCACTTGCGGCGCCTGCCGTGACGCATGCCCAGGGTCTCCTCGACGGCGTGCCCTCGATCACCCAGGGCAGCGGCGTGATGAACGTCGGCACGGCCCCGGTGCGAGTCTGGGCCCGCACGAGAGGGTACGGCGAGGAGACGCAGGAGACGGCGCTGGGCACGCACCTGGCGACGGAAACGGGCTTCGGACTGGCGTTTATCGACGGCCAACTGCGCACCGGAAGCTCCGACAGCGACGTGAGCGCCAACGCCGGTTTGGGCATGCGATGGCTGGGCGAGTCCGCCGTCTGGGGCGCCAGCCTGTGGTACGACGGCGAGGATACGCAGCTCAACAACTGGTACAACCAGATCGGCGTCAGTTTTGAACGCCTTTCGCCGTTGGTTGACTTGCGACTCAACGCCAATTTCCCGCTCGAGAACACCAAGGTCGCCGGAACCTCGTTCGTCGGCACCGATGCGCTGTACACCGGCAACCAGTTGGCCGTTCAAACGCTGACCAGCGCCGACGTCTCATTGCGAGTTGTCGACTTCGAGGTCGCTCCGCGAATTCTCGACCTCAATTTGTGGGTCTACGGCGGCGGCTATCAGATGGACGGCGACGGCATTAGCGAGTTGGGTTCCAAGGCCGGCGTCCGCGGCTACGTCTACAACGATCTGGTCCTCGACCTGGGGATCACCGACGACGACGAGTTCGGCACCTACACCGCGCTGCAGGTGATCTGGACGCCGGGCCGCACGGCCCCTGGCATCTCGGACTGGTCGCACCAGCTGGCCGACCGCTTGCGCGAGCACGTCTACCGCAACGCCTACGTCGCGACTCAGCAGACGACCGTCAGCGGCACGTCGGCGCTGACCGACGTCAACGGCGACGAGTTCCGCATCGTTCACGTCGACAGTTCCGCAGCGGCGGGCGGCGACGGCACGTATGAGAATCCGCTCAATAGCGTCGCCAACATCCAAGCCAACTCGCAACAGGGCGATATTGTTCTGGTGCATGCCGGCAGCATGTTCGTCGGACAGTCGGCGACGCTGCAGGACGAGCAACGACTGCTGGGCGAGGGCGGCAACCAAACGCACGACGTCGTGACGACGGAACTCGAGACCATCGTGTTGCCGGAATCGTCGGCGGGCGCCCTGGCCGGAGCGATTCCGGTCATTCAGAACGCCGGCGGCGACGCAATCATCCTGGCGGGCGGCAACGTCGAGGTCTCCACGTTTGACGCCATCGAAGTCTCGAACCTGTCGATCGACGGCGGCACGCGCGGCATTGCGTCGACGTCCGGCGTCGGCGCCGTCAACATCAATCGCATGACGATCGCCAACACCACCGGGCACGGCATCGACCTGACGCCGCTGGAGGAGACGCTGGCCAACTCGTCGACGCAGGCGCGTCTGTCGGCGACGATCGACGAAATCACGTTCTCCGGCGTCGGCGGCGACGACATCCACGTCAACGGTACGACGGTCGAGACGACCAACGCCGGCACGATTGCCATCTCGAACATTACCAGCACCGACGGCAACGGCGTTGGCGTGGCCCTGGTGGACGCCAACCGCGCCACGACGATCGCCGACATCGCATGGGACGGCGGCACGACCGGCGACGGCGCCCTGCTCATCCAGGACGCCACGGCCGCAGCCACCGTGGCCGTCAGCGGAACCAACACGGTCACCGGCGGCACGTCGGCGACCCCCGCCACGCAAGGCTATGCGGTTCGCATCGACAACAGCGCCGGTTCGCATACGATCGCCGGCATGACGGTCACCGACACCGGCGGCGACAGCGTCCAGGTGAACGGCGGTTCGGCCAACCTGAACTTCGGCGGCCAGATCAACCAGGCCAACAACGCCTCGGTCGTCTCGGTCACCGGCGGTCACACCGGCTCGCTCACCTTCAGCGAGGCGGCCACCGACGCCGGCTTGATCAACGCCACCAACGGCGACGGCCTGCAGTTTGAAGACGCCGACGGCGTGTACACCTTCAACGACGCGGTGGTGCTCAGCGGCGGCGACGCGGGCATCGATATCCTCAACGATTCAGCAGCCTCGATCAGCTTGGCCGACGCCACGATTACCAACCCGACCGGCGCGGCGGTCAACGTTGTCGGCGGTTCGGCCGGCTTGGACTTCACCGGCAAGATTACACAGGCCAATAACGCCGCCGCGGTGAGCGTCTCCAGCGGTCATACGGGCACGCTGAACCTCAACGAAGGCACGACCGGCGACGGAGTCCTTGTGGCCACCAACGGCACGGGTCTTGTGTTCAACAACGCCGATGGCGGCTATCTCTTCAACGACAAGGTCACGCTCGCCGGCGGCGACGCCAGCGTCGACGTGGTCAACGACTCCGAAGGCACGTTCACCTTCGCCGAGGCCGACATCACCAATCCGACTGGTACGGCGGTCCTGGTGCAGGCGTCCAACGCGGTCGTCAACTTCAACAGCGGGGTGATCACCACCAACTCGGGCGCGTCGCATGCGATCGACATTCTGGACAACACCGGCGGCAGCATCTCCTTTGCCTCGGCGAGCACGCTCAACGCGACGGCGGGCATGGGCGTTCGGATGCAGGGCAACGCCAGCACCACCGTCGCCTTCAACGGCGATGCGACGCTCAACACGGGAACCAACACGGCTGTCGAGGTCGACAACAACACCAGCAGCGCCGTCACCTTCGTCAATGCTGACGCGACGTACTCCGGCGTCGGCAACGCCATCGCGGTCACCGACAACACCAGCACGGCGGTCACCTTCAACGACGGCGACATTTCCGCCACGAGCGGTCGGCCTCTGGCCATCACCGGCAATACCGCCGGCAGCGTGACCTTCGACATGGCCACCACGATCACCGGCACGGGCGACGGCATCCTGGTGCAGAACAACGATGGCACCACCACGGCCGTGAACGGCAAAGTCACGCTGACCGGCGCCAACGCCAATATCACGGTCGACGGCAACTTGACCGGCACCAGCGTTACCTTTGCTGACGCTGACGTCACCTACTCCGGCGCCGGCAACGCCGTCGGCGTGACCAACAACACCGGCACGACGGTCGCCTTCAACAACGGCGACATTTCCGCCTCAGTCGGTCAGCCCGTGGCTGTCACCGGCAACACGGACGGCAGCGTCACCTTCGCGGCGGCGACGTCGGTCACGGGCACGGCCGAGGGCATCTCGGTGCAGAATAACAACGGCACGGCGACCGCCTTCAATGGCGCCGTCACGCTCACCACGGGCGTCAACGACGCCATCGTCATCGACAACACGGGCGGCAGCACGCGGTTCGCGACGTTGGACGTGACGACCACCAACGGCCGCGGCCTCGTTGCCAACGCCAATACCGACCACGCCGTTACCGTGACAGGCGCCGCGACATTCGAATCGACCACGGGCAACGCCGTGGAAGACACCGGAAACTCCGGCGGCAGCTTGGCGTTCAACTCGACCGTGGACGTGACGACCACCGACGGCGACGCGTTCACCACGTCCGGCAACACCGACGACCACACGGCGTCGGTTACCGGGATCACGACGATCAACACCAGCGGCGGCAACGGCGTGACCATTGCCGGCAACTCCGGCGGCAGCACGACCTTCACTCGATTGGACGTGGACTCCGGCGCCGGCAACGGCGTCACCGCGACCGGCAACACCAATCACGCGCTGCAGGTCACAGGCACTAGCAGCACGATCGCGACGACGACCGGCACGGGCCTGAACCTCAATGGCGTCTCCGTGAATCCTGCGGGCGTGAATTTTGCGAGCGTCAACGTGGCCGGCGACGGCGCCACGGGGCCCGTCAACGGCATCGTTCTGCAGAACTTGACCGGCAGCGGCGCCGTGGTCATCGGCGCCAACGGCGCGATCGCGGGCGACGGCGGCTCGATCAGCGGCACCACCGGCGACGCCGTGGTTATCACCGACGCCGCCAACGTGTCGCTCAATCACATGAACATCAACAGTACGGCGGGCATTGCCTTGGACTACAACGTCACTAAGTCCGCCGCCTCGCGGCTGACGCTCAACGGCAACACCATCGACAGCTCCTCCGGCATCACTGTTGACATGGACGTCGACACGACCGCCTCGATCGCGAACATCACCATCGAAAACAACAGTATCACCAACGCCAACGCCAACGCTGCGTTGACCTTGAACACGGCCGGCGTGACGGCCAAAACGGTCAATTTGCTGGTGCAGAACAACCTCACCGTCCGCAGCGACTCGCCGGCGGCGACGGCCAACATCATCGTCGGTTCGTCGACCACTCTGAACGCCAACGTGCTGAACAATCAGTTCAGCAACACGGACGCCACGCCTGGCAAGCCGTTCAACATGCAAACGACCGTGGCTTCGTCAACCGCCCGGTTGAACCTGAACGGCAACACCGGCACGGCTGCCAGCGGCAACGGCTTCTTCCTGACCGAAACGGCGGGGCAGTTCACCGTCGAGGATTTGGCGAACGTCGATACGAACAACACGGGCGGCGTCACGACGACCGGCGGCATCACCAACGACGCCGGAGGCATCCCGACGCCGTAACGGCGGCGATCGCGCCACGACAATTCGAGCTGTTCGTCTGACGCACAAGAAGACCAGCGCCGCGGAATCCCAACGAGGATTCCGCGGCGTTTTTTTGTCGTCGAACAGGCCGCGAGGCAGTCAGCGCCGGCGGCTTAGGCTGGTAAAGACCGTCAACCCCGCACGCGGCGGCGCAGCGCCAACGCGCCCAGCGCGGCGATTCCCGCCAGGGCGACGGTCGTCGGTTCCGGTACGGCGCCGACGGCGATGCTGCCGCCGCCAAGCGAGCTGGCCGAACCCGCGGCCAAGAGGCTGCTGGAAGCCGCCGAACTGCTCGCGGAGTTGCGCGACGCCAGTTCCAACGCCGTGGCGATGGGCCCCACGAACGAGAATCCGGGGTCGGACTGCAGCACGGTCACTCGATTGACGACCACCATTCGACCATTGTCCAGCACGGGGATGTCGCTGACTGAAAGGTCGCCCGAGCCGCCGCTCTGATCGGACTGCATCAACTGCAGGATCCCGTCGACGGTGTCCATGTTCTCGATCCGTGCAAAGGGCACGAACCCTTGTGAATCGAGGAAGGCGTTGTTGCCGAGGTTGATGAAGAAGCTGCTCGTTCCGCTATTGGGATCGCCGGCGCGCAACGCCAGCGAGACCTCGCCGCGCGCGTTGGTGAGCGAACTGAAGTCGACCGCTCCGTCGCCATTGCTGTCGACGGTGACCGGCTCGAGTGCTTCGACCGCCACGCGGTTGGCCGCCCAGTAGTCCGGCAGCGGCTGGAATCCCAGGAAGCCGCCCATTTGCAGCACGAAGTCGTCGGCGGTTCCGGCGCCGCCGTCCGCGGCGCGGTTGATCGCCGTGTAGTGATACCGCCCCAACCCGATGTAGGCGACGATGTTGTCGACCAACGGTTGAAGGTTGGCGTCGCCCGTGGGATTGAGCACCATGTCGATGTTGCCGACGTTCGTTTCGAATCGCATGGTTTGGGCGCTGCCCGCCGTGCAAAGGAGCAGCGCCGCCGCCGCTCCGCAGAATACTCTCCTGGCCAACTCCATCTCTGTCGCCTCGTCACAAGTTGCAGGGGTCGGCCGGCAGTCGGCCGCGGATCGCGATGGCAGTGCGGCGGCGAACCGGTCGCCGGGCAATCCATTCAGTATAGTTGGGCCGTCGAAAGAGAAAACAAATTCGCCGCGCTCGGCGGCGGCGCTCTGCGGCAGCCCGTTGCCGCTCGCATTTCCGAGCCGTCGACGCTCGGCGACGGGCGGGAAATGCCGGTTGTGTCGATTGAGAGGGGCGCCGGCGAGCGCCCTGCACCCGGCGGCGGACGGTTTGCCGCGATGCTCGGCCGACGCGGACACTTTGCCAACCGGCTCGCCCGCGCCGATCCCGCCGCGTTCCACGAGGGCGGAATCGGCGCAGGTCGAACCTGCCAGCATGTGCGATTGGCGTACACTCGCAGCGAGGCGGCCATGGACGCCGTCGCCTGGGCAATTGACGCTACTGTCGGTCTCGTCGCCCCTTGCGTCACGATGGCCGCGAATCGCCGCCCGATGTTCGTCCGCGGGCATGCCGATTGCTGCGCTTGGCGACAGTCAGGATTGCCGCGAACCCTCTCACGCAAGGCGCCTGTCATGAATCGAATTGCATCAGAAGTCGGCAATGTCCTCACCGCTCCGTTGAAGGAGCGCAACCAGTTTGTCGACGCCGCGTTCTACGATGTCGGCGCGCTGGATCAATCCGAGCGCGATCTCCTCTCGCCATTTCGCGACCGCGAAGGTTCGGTCCTCGTCATGCCGCCGCACGGATCGGCGGAGGAGATGAACCACTACCCGAACGCCTTGCAGTTTCTCGCAACGGAGGGCGACCGCGTCGAGGCCGTGGTCGTGGCGGGGGTCGGCAGTTCCGTGCTGGGAGCCGCCGCGCTGGCGCGCAACGTGGCTGACCACTACGAGATGAGAGTGGCCGCGATCGTCTCGGGCTACGGCGCTTCTGACGTGATCTCTGAAGCCCTGGGAGGCTGGTTTTTTTATGGGGCGGTCGACCGCGCTTGGAGGCAAGTCGAGTCGCTGGTGACCAACGCGGCAGCAGCTTGGCAGGAGCGAGCCGTCCCGCAGAAGGAGGCATACAGCGCCGAGGCGAAAGCAGCCCGTCCGCTCGACGCTTCGCAGCTGTTCACCCCGCCGGCCACGGATATCGGGACGCTGTACGACATACTGACCACGCACCGCAAGCTGCGATTGCTGCTGGGGCACAGCAAGGGCAACCTGCTGATCAGCTTCGCCCTGCGACACATGGCCCACGAACTGGGTCCCGTCGGTCACACAGCGTTCGACCGCCTGACGGTTGTGACGCTGGGGGCCGTGGTCGCGCTGCACGATCGCTTCGTGCGGCAGCATCAATTCCTGGGCGGGCTGGACATGCTGGGCCGCATCAACTCGCAACTGGACATCCCGCACGTCACCATCCCCGGCGTCGGCCACCATCTCAACCCGGCGATTCCGATGAACATGTCGGTGAATCGGGTGCTGGAGGGCGTCGGTTTGGCGTGACGACAGGAACTGCAGGCAACTACTCGCGACCTGTTCGTCAGCGCTGCGTTGCGGCGGCTTTCACTGCGGACGCCGCGTGCGGACGCGCCATCCAGATAGCCGATGGCGACAACCTGCGCTGCCGGTTGTTTGGCTCAGTCGCCGTCGGTCGCAAACTGCTCCTTCAGCCGCTCTGTTTGCTCCGCGTCCCAACCCGTCGGCGCCGAGACCGCCACCCAGCCGTCGATGTAGCTGTGCGGGGCGTAGTTGTGGCCGTAGCCAATTGGCACGCTGGTGGCCATCGGCAGGTCCCAGGCGATTTGCAGGAAGGTGACGATCGGGCGCCACTTGAGGTACGGCGACACGTCGGGGCCGCGCTTGCCGACGAGCCAGGCCGGGCGGCGCCATGGCAGCGACTCAGAGAACCACACCATGGGGTCGCTCGCGTGTTGAATGTACACGACGCGCAGCGGTCCCCAGCGGTCGCCCGCCTCGTCCAGCGAATCTTCCTGACCGGTGAAACGGATCATCGACCCGTCGCGGAACCGCGGCAGCCACTCGGGCGTGTCGGGTTTGCGGTGGTCGACGAGGCTTCGCCACACGCGACTGGGAAACGGCGCCCCGCTGAACAGCGCCCCGTGGATGGGGTCTTCCAACAGCGTGATCAAGTCGGCCGAGGTTTCCGCGCCAAACGCCCCCAGGCTCAAACCATGCAGGTACAGTCGCGGGCGATCGTCCGTCGGCAGTTTCGTCCAGTGGGCGTAGATCTCATCGAACAGCGCCTGCGCCGAGACCCGCGCCCGTTCGGGGTCGACGAGAATCGTCATCCAGCTGGGCAGATACGAATACTGCATGCTGACGATCGCCGTATCGCCGCCATGAATGTACTCGACCGTGTCGACCGCGCCCGGGTCGAGCCAGCCGGTACCGGTGGGCGTGGCGACGATCAGCACTTTGCGGTCGAATCCGCCGACGCGAATGAGTTCCTCCAGGGCGAGCTTGGCCCGCAGCTCCTCGGTGGGGCGCGAGCCGAGGCCGACGTACACCCGCAGCGGCCGAGGCGTCTCACGGCCCCAGAACTCGCTGATGCCGTCTTGCGTGGGGCCTGCCGCAATGAAGTTCTTGCCCTGCCGGCCGATCGAGTCCCACTCGACCAGCGACTCGGCGCTGCCGCAGGCGAGCGGCTCGGCGGGTTGGTCGATGCCTTCGTCGGTCGCCTGATCGAACTTCAGAGCGATCCCGTCGGCCGCGTGCAGCAGACCTTTGAGGATGAGATCGTTGGCGGCCAGCACCAGCAGCACGACGACCACCAGCGATCCCAGCGCGGTCGCCACCCGCCGCGGTAGCACGCGGTGCAGTTTGTCGGAGACGACCAGGCAGCTCTTGATCACGCCCCGCGCGGCGAGCACCATCAGCGCCGCCACCACGGCGGCAATCAGGCAAACTCGCAACGGGTAGCCGGTTTCCACAGGCGGCATTTCCATCAGCTCGCGGATCGAATTCTGCCACACGGCCGACCGCCACAGAAACCCAATCGCAGTGACGGCCGCCGCAACAGCCGTGACCTGCTTTGCCGCGCGATCAAGCCGCTCTCCAGGCCGCGGCAATTCCAACCACTGCCACGCCCACACGGCCCCCACGCCCAGGGCGTATCCGACGCTCATCGCCATCCCCGAGAGAATCCCCTGCACCACCCAGGGCCGCGGCAACAGCGACGGCGTCAGCGAGGCCGCAAAGAACAGCGTCCCGAACGCAACGCCGAAGAACGACAGCATCGACCACTGGCGGTGCAAAACCGATCGGAGTCTCACGGAGCCGGCCTTTCGGTGATGATGGCGATACGGGAGCTGCGTCTTGCCGAGTCGGTCCCGATCCAGAGAACTTCTCCGCGGCATGGGCCGGCGGCGGAACAGCCCCTGCCGGAGCTGGGCAGTATAAACCTCGTCGCGCAAGCGGGGCAACGTGCGCCGCGCGCTCGCGCGTTGACGCAGCGCGGCGCGGCAGTCACACTTGGGGCATCGGATGTCGCACCGCGACGAGCGGGCGCTGATCGCCACCACCTCTTGCCAACCCAGCACCCATGCCATTGGTCGGCGTCATCATGGGCAGTCGCAGCGACTGGGAGACCATGCGCGCCGCGGCCGACGTGCTGGCCGAGTTCGGCGTCGAGCACGAGTGTAAAATCGTCTCGGCGCACCGCACGCCGCAGTGGATGGTCGAATACGCCACGACCGCCGAAGAGCGGGGGCTGGAAGCGATCATCGCCGGGGCCGGCGGCGCGGCGCATCTGCCGGGGATGGTCGCCTCGATGACGGTGCTGCCCGTGCTGGGCGTGCCGGTGCAGAGCAAGGCGCTCAGCGGTTTGGACTCGCTGTTGTCGATCGTGCAGATGCCCGGCGGCGTGCCGGTGGGGACGCTGGCGATTGGCTCCGCGGGCGCCCGCAACGCCGGCTTGCTGGCGGTGCGGATGCTAGCCAATTCGCGCCCCCCGTTGCGCGAGAAGCTGCATGCCTTCGCACAGCAGCAGACCGACAAAGTTCGAGGCGACGCACTGGGCGACTGACCGACGCCCGCGTCTCGCGTGTCCGCCGCAAGTCGTTTGCTGCGAACTGTCCGCGCTCTTTTTTCGGGAATTACTCGCGCGCCTTCTTTTGCCGGGTTGGCCGCGGCAGAGCAAACGCTTGCATGGTGTGTGAAAGCTGTTTCGCAACCGGCGCACTGGCGCCCCCGCCTGACTGCCATTCGCCGCATGACGCCCGCGGGCCAGCTTGTCGAGGCGCAGCTGGCTGTTTATGATGCTGCCGGCAAGAATCGCCAGGGAGTTATGCCAGAAACTCTCACTCATTCCGCCATGCCAGGGCAAGGCTCGATCCGGCAGATCGGGGAGGCGTGCGGGAGACGTCAGCCGCTTGCATCGCATTGATCGCCGCAAGCTGCTCTCGCAATTGGAACTTTTCATCTGCGCGTGCCTAGGCATCGTTCGTTGCGTCGCGGTCCGGCCGTGCGCTCTTCTCTGCGAACGCTGTCGGCCATTCTTGCCCCAGGGACACAAAATGCTCCCGACGCCGGAACACGTCGGGAGGGGAGGCTCTCATCATGAGTACGGTCGATTACAACTTTGGCTTAGGCGGGCTCAACGCCCCGCAACCCCCGCTGGCAACGCGCCCCCAACAGGCCGCAACCGCCCCGCGGCGTCTGCACCGAGTCGCCGAGGTGCGCGAGCAGCAGGGAACCTCGGTCCGTTCGGTCGCCCGCCGGCTCAACATCACGATGCAGGAGGTCCGCGACCAGGAGGATCCCGCCAACGATCTGACGATGTCGCAACTGTTGGCGTGGCAACACGCCCTGGAGGTGCCGCTGGCCGACCTGTTGGTCGACACGCAGGGACCGCTCTCGCTGCCCGTTGATATGCGGGCGCAATTGCTGCGGGTGATGAAGACGGCCAAGGCGCTCGCCGAGGCGAGCCACAGCCCCGGTTCGCAACGGCTGGCAACGATGCTCGTGGGTCAGCTCATTGACCTGATGCCGGAACTGGCCGAGGTCTCGGCATGGCACTCGGTGGGACAGCGACGCACGCAGGACGAGCTGGGCCGCATCGCCGAACAGTCGATCCCCGACAGCGTGTTCGGCGACCTGGGTTCGTGAGTCGCCGCGCCGCAGGGGCGCGCGACGCCGTGAGGCGCGTGGAGCAAATCGCAACGCGCCCCAGGCGAGTGAATCGGCAGCAGGTGCGTTGCGCTTCGCTCCGCGCACCCGACGATCAGACCGTGCGGCGCGATGGTGCGACCGCTTACGCGGCCCCGTTGGACGTGAGCGTCTCCAGCCGGCCTTCGCGAAACGCTTCGGCCATCGCCTTGGGCACCTCGGCCTGAGCGGCCAGCACGGCGGCGCGGTTGCCGGCCACCGCGGCTTTCATCTCCTGCTCGCGAGCAAAAGCGTTCGCCCGCCGCTGCTCGGCCAGGGCCCGGGCCTTGCGCGTGTCGGCCTCGGCCTGATCGGCCTGCAACCGGGCGCCAATGTTCTCGCCGATGTCGATGTCGGCGATGTCGATTGACACGATTTCAAACGCCGTGTGGGCGTCCAGCCCGCGGGCGAGCACGGCCTTGGAAATTCGGTCGGGGTTCTCCATCACCTCCAGGTGATCGGCCGCCGAGCCGATGGCGGTGATGATGCCCTCGCCCACCCGGGCGATGACCGTCTCCTCGGTGGCGCCGCCGATGAGCTGACCCAGGTTGGTCCGCACGGTCACTCGGGCGCGAATCTTCAGCTCCACGCCGTTCTTGGCCACGGCGCTCAGCGTGGTCTTCGGCGACTTGTCGGGATCGGGGCAGTCAATCACCTTCGGGTAGACGCTGGTCCGCACCGCGTCGAGCACGTCGCGCCCGGCGAGATCGATCGCCGCGGCTCGGTCGAAGTCCAAATCGATGTCGGCCCGGTGGGCCGCGATAATCGCGTCGATCACCCGTGGCACATCGCCGCCGGCCAGATAGTGGGCCTCCAGCCGGTCGGTGGTGATCCCCGTGTCGGGGTCGGTGCCGACCCCGGCCTGCATGGCCATGATCTTGGCGTCGACGATGGTCGCAGTGTTCACCTGCCGCAGCCGCATGGCGATCAGGCTCAAGGGGCTGACCCGGGCGTTGGACGTGTAGGCGCGAACCCACAGGCCAAACACATTGATGAACATGATGCCCAGCACCAGCAGGAAGAGCACCGCGATCGTCGCGGCCGCACCCCAGAGGATTTGACCGGTGGTCAGGGCCAGCAAAGTCACGGCGGGATTCATCCGAAGAGTTCCTCAGCAGCAGTCGGGGCGAGGCAGAACACCCGTGATGATACGCGATTCGCACCCCGGACACCAAGTGGCGCCTGCTGGGGGGCGCGATACCGTTTGCCCAGGAGAATTGGGTGGCTGGGGACGACCGGAGGGAGCCCCCAGTGGAGTTCCTGGGGGCTTCGCTGCGCTACGTCCCCAGCCGCCCAACTCTCCCGGGCAAACGGCAGCACGACCGAGATCGCGTGAACATTGTCGGCCCGCTCGGGGTCGCCTATACTGCGAGGTTTACCTGTTTGCGACGACCGGCGTTTGTAGGCCGGGCGTCCGCCCGCCGCCCGCTGGCGGCCCGTTCGCGATCCCCCCGCAGATCGCCCATTCGGAGATATCCTGCCGTGTTCGATTCGATCGCCATCGTGGGCGCCACCGGCGCCGTCGGCCGTCTCATTCGCCAAATGCTCGAAGAGCGCGACTTCCCCTACAAGAAGATCACGTTCCTCGCCTCCAAGCGTTCCGCCGGCACGACGATCACGTTCAAGGGCGAAGAGCACACGGTCGTGGAGCTGACCCCCGATTCCTTCGCCGATATCGACCTGGCCATCGGTAGCACCCCCGACGAAACGGCCGCGGAGTTCGTCCCCTGGGCCAAGCAGCACAACTGCGTGGTCGTCGATGAAAGCGGTTACTGGCGCATGGACCCGACCGTGCCGCTGGTTGTGCCGGAGGTGAATCCCGAGGCGATCCAAAACCACCAAGGCGTCATCGCCAGCCCCAACTGCTCGACCACCCAAATGGTCGTGGCGATGAAGCCGCTGCACGACGCGGGTCGCATCCGCCGCGTGGTGGTCAGCACCTACCAGGCGACCAGCGGCGCCGGCGT
>JAGQOU010000347.1 GCA_020427145.1 Planctomycetales bacterium
TGGTTCCTTACCTGGGGGCAGGCCACGGCCATGAAGTCCATGGCCCAGCGGTCATTGATCCGCTCCGGTGCCGGGCGCTGCACCCGCGTCCGGCAACTGACGCAACGATTCGGCGTACGCGTTCGCAAAGCCAGATTCTCCTCGCAAAACAGCCGATCAACGCGTTTGGCGTTGATCTCCCAGCCCTCTCTTCGTAGGAGAATATGCAGACGGCGATAGCCGTACCGCACCCTGGCGGCCGCCAGTTCCCTCAGTCGCATACGCAGAGCAGCCCGCTCGTCTCGCCGAGGTTGATATCGCTGCGTCGACCACGGCGCTCTCAAGACTCGGCATGATTCTCGTTCGCTGATCCCGTAATGGGCTTGAGCCTCCTGGGCCAGTTCGCGGCGACGAGCAGACTTTCTACTCTCGCGCAATCGCCCTGAGCAAACCGAGCTTCTCTATCGAGCCTGTCACGAACCGCAAATCGCTCGCAATCGCGCTCAACGAGGGCTTTCTCCGTGGATTGTGATGGAGAAGACGCGATCTATCGGGCGTCCTTCGGCGACTCATCGTTCGGGGATAGCAACTTGAGATCCGCCACTAAGGGAAAGTGATCCGACGCCACTTTGGTCACGTCGTCAATCACGAATCGCGCCGGCGAGGTAATTGACCAACGCGACGCGGGACGGTAACGAATGAAGTCGATTGGCAGTTTGGCGAGTTTGCTGTTTGCCGCCGCGTCGGGCCACGCCGTGCTTAGCGACTGAATCGCGGGGTCCTTCGGTCTGAGATTGAAATCCCCGGCCAGTATCACCGGCAGTTCGCCGAATCCGTCCGCTAGTTCGCCAAAGACCTGAGTCTGAGCGACTGCGTTGTCGTGAACGATATCGAGGTGCGTCGTCAGCATAACGAATTGCAATTTCTCGCCCTCCCGAAACCGCAGTGTTGCTGCGATGAAGCTGCGCGGCTCGGCTTGGCAAGGATTTGGCAAGGACCGAATGTGAATATCGATCAATTCGAGTCGCGGCCCGACCAAGACTCCGTTGCCGTACCCACCCCCCTGGTAATCCATGCTCTTGCCGAATCGCCCCTCCATGCCGACAAGCTTCGCCAACGTCTCGATTTGAAAGACGTCGGCGCCGTTGCGAGCGTTTCCGTGATCTAACTCCTGCAAGGCAACGACATCCGGATCAATACTCAGAATCACTCGCGCAATGCGGTCCAGGTCGAATCGCTCGTCAATCCCCTCGCCATGGTGAATGTTGTACGTCAACACGCGCAGCGGTTCGCTTGCATGTGCATGGAATACGCTCAACTCGACGAGTAGAGCGGTCAAGCACGTTAGCAAGCATCGGTGCTTTCTGATCATGATCATGATACGGATCGCCAGCGGGGCGGCGACTCCTTCAATGCGGAGCGTTTACGTTCGGCATGACGGGCTGCCGCCATCTGTCAGTTCGTCACCGCGTTTCACAGCGATGCACTTTCTTTCGAAACCACTTGTTGGAAGATTAATCGTAAAGGTACGATGAGAAGTGCATGGTAAACAGTTCGGCAACAACGAGCGCCGGATGCTGCGACTCTTGAACAATTGCGTGGGAAAGTATGGTTACTATGATCGGTGCTATAGTTCGCGGGTTCCGCGTCGGGACGCGGGCGTACGTTCAATTCGATTCTCGTGGATGTCGAACTGCGGTATTCGCCGCATTGTTGTTTGCGATCGGCTGCAACGCGGGAGACGGCAATCCGGAACTATCGAAAGTGACTGGTCAGGTGACTTTTCAGGGCAACCCGGCGGCGGGCGCCGTCATTTCTTTCTATTCCCAACAAGCCGCGGCAGACGCCACGCTCATTCCGCAGGCGACCGTCGCCGACGATGGCTCCTTCGAACTCGTCACTCGCGACGGCGTCGGAGCGCCGCCAGGCGAATACAAAGTGACCGTCGTGTGGTACGAGCCGATTCCCGAGGGCGTCAATTCCGAGATGTATAGTCCGAGAGATCGACTGCGAAACCGCTATGCCGATCCCGAAAAATCCGGGCTGACCGCCACGATCACGGGCGAGCCGACAAACTTGCCGCCGTTCGAGCTCCAATAGGTCGCGCTGCTCGTCGGCCAGCGCCCTTCACATTGCATAACGCCGTGGGCCGTGAACAGGGCCGCGACCCACGGCGTCGCAAAGCATCCGATGAAGGATGCATCACAAAGCTGCACGAGCTGCCCCCAGCACTTGCAACTTTGCCTCTGCACTTGTATGTCCACTCGTGTATTCCGCGGCCGGCCCCCAGCAAGTGCACGGGACGGTCAAGCAACTTCGCGTCAAATTGGCGTCGTACTGGACGCCATCCTGGCGACGACGCCGATCGGAGCTATAAGTCGGCCCCGCTGCTAACTTCTCCGCCTGATCTGGTAAACAATGCCGCCCACACTGTCGGACTTGCCGATTCTTGTATGAAATGCACGGAACCATCCCCGTACGCATAGTTGCCGCCGCCCGGGTGCATGGCGTACACCTCGTTGCCATTGTGGCAGTTTGCCAGCTCAGTGGCCGGACAATAGGGCTGTCCGCCATGCACGACGAACCATAGCGAGTCGGACGCCCACTCGGCGCCATCGGTTTCGGAGGTGGTCGCGGCGCCCTTCACATACAACGTTGGGCGACCGGCGTCCTCGAACAGCATGAAGGAATTTGAGAGTCCGTCGAGCACGTCTTTGGAACTCACGCGACGCTCGGGCCAACTTCCGCTGGGCTGCGGTTCGTAGTTCGAGAGGATGCTTTGCCAATCCCGCAGTTCGAGGTCCGGCGCCAATTTGGCGGTGACGAGTTGCTTTCTCGCGTCGCTCGCAAAGCTGAAGCAAGTCGCGACTGCAAAGTCAGAGCGATTCTGAAAGCTTTCATCGGGCACGGACGGACATTTCACGAATTCGAGCGGGGTCTTAATCAACTCGTCGTTGGGATTGGGCGTCGCGCCCGGAGCAGGCCGGCCGAAGGTTTTCCAATCGTGGTCGAAGGAGTACTGATTGGCCAGCGCGGCTTGTTCCAGGTACGGTAAAATGAAGATCATGAATCCTTGGCGATGCTCCACTTCGGGGGTCGCGGGATTGTCTACCTGATAGACCTGGGGGTACAGCCGTTGAGCGCCTTCGTAATTGATGCATCCAAGCGCTAGCTGCTTGACGTGATTGGTGCAGGTGCTGCGTCGAGCTGCTTCGCGAGCCGCCTGAATTGCCGGCAAGAGCAAGGACACGAGTACGCCAATAATCGCGATCACCACCAACAGTTCGACCAGCGTGAATGCACGGCGTGGACGGGTCGGCATTGTAAATCTCCTACGTGCGGCAAAGACAATCAACCGTGACAGCGGCAACGACGACTAAGATGCGAACGCCGCCTGACCGGTCCGGCGCTTGAGCGCCGCCCCGGTCAGAACCAGCAAACACAGCGTGATCGAAGCGGGTTCCGGAACGGCCGCGGCCGTTCCCACAGCCGATGCGCCGAGTCCATAATTGGACTGCCAGTCGGCAAGATCATTGGCATCGTACTGACTGCCAAATCCCCGCTGCCAAGCCAGGAAGTCATCGCCGTCAACGTCCCCATCGACGTCAAAATCACCGGCAACATTGGAGCCAGGCGCCACAGGGGGCGCATCGAAGTCAATATAGGCAAACGAGAATTCCGTATCCTCGATGCTGGTGAGCGTTCCGGAGTTCTCTTCGGCCGACGTGATCATGTCGATGCCGAGAATAAGAAAGTCGTTGCCGAAAGGAACGTACGACAAAGTATTGTCGATGCTCCCCGATTCGCCGGAGCCCGTCAGCAGCAACATGCCGGTTTCGGGAGACTTGCCAGGAATCGACAGCAAGTAACCATCGCCCAGGTTGACGCTGTCGGCAATGTAGGCTTGCCGCGTGATGGAAAACTCGGCCGGATTCGTCGAGGACAGCAACGTACCGTCCTCGGCGACGCGGCCAGCAATCAGGTTTTCCGAATCGTAGGGCAGGTAGATATAGTTGACCGGGTCCGTTTCAAAGAGCGTGCCGTCGTCGTGCAATTCCACGTCCCAGCCCGTTCCATTCGCATTCGGCGACGCCAGCGCATAGTTGTCTTCGTTCTTGCAGGACTGAGCAATAAGCACGCCATCGGTCCGCGTGTCGGCCACGCCGGGAAGAGACAGGGCCAGCTTGCCGCTGGGAACATTCACTTCAGCCGCCATCGCGAATCCAGAATTTGCTCCGAAGAACGTCGTCGAGAAGTTGATGTCGTGTTCACCGACCGACTGGGTGGCGCCGTCGACGAAAGTGATCCACTCCGGAACGAAAAAGGCGTTGCCGACGATTCCGAACTCGTAGGCGCCTCCCTGACCGGTATTGTCGCGTAACCCCTCGGTCACGGTGCTGAACGGAATTCCGTCTTCTTTGATCAGGAAATCGCCGTCGACCGCAAAACCGTAGTCGCCTTGGTTTTCAGACAGTCCCTGGACGGGAACTCCAGTCGTGTGCTGCGTCACCGTCAAATACGTGGCGCCTGTGCCGTTGCCAGGTTCTTCTTTAGTCACCAGCGCGTTCCACCCGACAACTTTGCTGCGCGTGAAATTCGGCTCGGGAATCGCGGCGGGAGCCGTCGGCGGCGAGTCAAATGGCATAAAGGCGAAATTGAAATACGAAATTCGCTCGCGAGAAAACTCGCCGTTCTCATTGAGATCGCGCAGGTCCATTGAGGTGATGATCCAGTCGTTGCCATCGGCCTCGTAGGTCACGATATTATTCGTGTTGGCTCCGCCGGCCGCCCGGCCTTGCCCTGACGGACTGACGAGCAGCACGCCCGAACTCGGCGTCTCGCCGGGGATCGAGAGACGGTATTTTCCACCCGTCGTATAGGGCGTCCCCTCCAGATCGACCGGAGCCTCGCGCACGATGGTGAAGTCCTGTCCGCTCTTGAGCATCGCGGTCGGCTGAAGGTCTTGACCGCTACTGGGATGGATGCGCGCCATTGTGATGTTTTCGGTCCCCAACGGAATGAAGACGAACGAGACGGGATCAAGCTCGCCGTCAGCGGTCGTGACCATGTTGTCGTGGCCGGTGAGAACCCAACCGTTGCCATCGTCGGCGGGTTCCGACATCGCGTAGTTGTTTTCGTTTTTGGCGCCATTGACGAAGAGAAAGCCCTGCCGCCGCGAGTCTTCAACGCCCGGGATGATGACGCGGTGTCTGCCGGGGCTGAAGTCGTCTTGAATCAGGTTGACGCCCAGCTGCAGACCGCTGCTTCCCACCAGCTCGGTAAATGAACCGCCATCGGCGGCGTTGTATGCGGTTCCGCCGACCCACCCTTGGCTAAACGGAAAGTAGGCTGCTGCGAGGTCGGCTCCGAACGGCCCGCCCAGAAGATAATAGGTGGAGGCGCTCCCCACGGAATTGCCGGCGCGGTCGACAACCAATGACAGGCCGCCGGAACCTCCGCGCGTGTTTTCGGAAGTCGTATCGCCGTCACGAACCGTGGAACTTGTCGCAAAGACCGTTTCCGAGCCGCCGATCGAGTCCAACACGTCGCGGCCGATTTCGCGCACGTAGGAAAGCAGCACGCCGTTTGCCGCATCGTCGGCAGCGGTCGCCCCCACGCGGACCGGATACTCGCCCAGCACCGCCCCGGAATCGACAAAGAATCCCTCGGTGCCAAGCGCTCCGTTGCTCACGGTGCCCTGCCCGGACGGAATTGTCACCGTTGGGGGCCCGGTCGGATTACCGGAATTGAGCGTGATGTTGATATTGGCGTAATCGACGGCCGACGCGAACGGCGCCAACCGGTCGCAAGCAACCAAAAGCAGTGCCGCTGTCGCAAGTGAGACAGCTCGCTTTGTTGTGATCATGATTTGTCTCTCCCAATTTGTCAGTTCGATGTTGAAGAACAAAAGGTTTTCAAACGCATGAGCATCGCTTACGTGTAATCAATCTGTGCGCGGTCGGAACGAGCGTTGCACCCTCGGAGACGATCGGCGCGTTGCGGCCACGGCAACTCCGGGGCAAGTCGCCCAACACATCCCCAGCAACGACGTTGACGTTGGTTCGGGGACGCTAAGAGCTCGGTCGAAACCGAGGCCAGCGCCGAAATCATTGCTCCAATAGGGCAAGTCGTTCGCTGTGATTTGGCCGTCGGAGTCCGCATCTGCACCGGTTCCCATGGGAACAATGTCGCCGTAGGACCGCTGCCACGTCAGAAAGTCGGCGCCATTCGTCCGGCCGTCGCCGTTGAAGTCGCCGGGCGATCGCCCGTCCAGAACGTGAAGCAAGACCTGCACGGGATAATGATCGGAGGGGTAGTAGCCGCCAAAGGTCGTGCGGATAATCTCCCCGTCGGCCGCCACAAAGGCGTCATTCGACGCGAGAATCGAATCAATCGGATAACCGCTCTCACCGCCGTTGTAGCCGTGAAACGTTTTGCCAGTCGGCGCTCCGGACGCCGCATAGGCATTGGTTAATGCAGCTCCGCTGGGTAAACCTGAGCGTGCGAGCGCCGAGAATCCAGCCCCTGCGGCGGTCTCGTTAAAATCTCCCATGATGATCACCGGCAAGCCGTCGGAGAGTTCCTGAAGCTTGTCCTGCATCAGCAAACCAGATTGACGACGGGCCTCGCCATCCAATGACCAGTGGGTATTCAAGACCATATAAGAGATGCCGACCGAGAGGTCTCGCAACTTGACCCATGTGACCATGCGCGGATTATTCAGATCGCCCCCGTTTCCGACGAACGTCGTGCCGGCAACGTCCGGCGTTTCACTCAGCCAAAACTCTCCGCTGCTCAGCAAACGAAAGCGAGAACTTCGATAGAAAACCCCGACACGTTCGCTCGGGCCGCCTGTCGCGCCCGTCTCTCGGCTCACGCCATAGTGAAAATAATCAGGCAGTCGATTTTGGACGTATTCAAGCTGTCCCCCCACCATTTCCTGAACGCCGATAATATCCGGCGCCGAATCGCTCATGACCGACACGACCCGCGCCCGTCGATCATTGTCGTTGTTGAAGATATAGTCCCACGAAGTCTGTTGATCGAACCCGATTTCAATCGGCGCCGCCTTGATATTGAACGTCATCACCGAGAGGTTGCCGATCTGGGCGCCTTCGACGTTCGCCGTCGCTGACGTCAGCGCAAGTGCCAACGTCCCGCATGCAGCGGCGCACCGCTGGCATAGACTTCTGATTCTTCGGTAATAGCCGCTGGCTAACATCTGCAGGCGAGGCCCATGTTGACGCGCTGATATCCCATGCGAGAACGTAGCCTATCAAGAATCGATTAATTTCTGGTGAATGCGCGGCTCGCCGCATCGGAAGGACTCGCCGCGTCAACCGACTTCTCGTCTGCCGTTCCAGAAGCTTGCCAGGGCACGCCCGCAGCAAAGTGACGGCGGACCTCTTCGGAACTCAACGGCCTGTCGTAAATCGCAACATATGCCAAGCCGCCGATAAACCGTTCCGGCAAATTGCCTTCATCATCGCCAGGCGGACTGCAGCCCAGCCGCGCTTCACCGCGACTGGGCGTGCCGACGAGAGTGGGCCGTGCTCCAGGCAGAACGGAAATGAGGTCGTTCGACCACTCCTTCTCGCCATTGCCCCGATAGCGAGCGACCCTCTGCTCTCCGTTGATGAACATTTCGGGAGAACCGTCGTCGCGAACGCAAACCACGACGTGTACCCACTGATTCGCCGGCACTTCATCGAACGACAGGCAATCGTACTTGCCGTGAATCGTCAACTGCAAGCGCAGCCCGGTTTCAGCCAGATCGTACGACTTGGCCTTGCCGATTCCAAAGGCAAAGCCGGTTCTCGGCATACGGTTGAAGTTGGAAAAGATCCGCTGCGCGCCGTCAGCCGTTGCAGAGTTCAAAACCCAAGCTTCACACGCCAAGTTCGCCGTGCGATCGAGCGCCCTTGCATTGTTGATCACGATCCCGCCGTGATTCGGTGCAAACCGAGCGAATGGCAGCAACGTCTCGTCGCGATTCGGGTCGGCGAACTCAATCCCCTGGCCTGGCTGCCCATGCGCCAGTTGCTGGCAGTCGGCGGCATCGCTCGACAAGGCCCAGCAGGCGATCGGCCGACTCTCCAAGACCTCCAATTCGTACTGCGATTGCGGAACCTGTCGAATGAAACTGGCGCCATCGAACAAAGCCTCGGACACTGCCGTTCCATCCGAGCTGATTGTCCTCGCGGCCCCTTCGCGCAATGTGCCCTCATAGGACTGACCGTCCGCCGAGTTCTGGACAATCGCGATCTCGCCTTCCAAAACATGCACGGTCGTCTCGCCCGAGTCATCGACGTCGACGCCGAATTCCGTTCCGAGATCGACCAGCGAAGCGCCTTGGGTCCGAACCAAGAACCCTAGCGCCTCGGAGGGAACCGTAGCGACGACCCGACCGGAGGAAATCGTAGCGCGGTTGGCTTTGTCCAGTTCGAATGCCGCGGGGCCTTGTACGACAAGTTCAGCTCCTGATACGAAAGACAATTCAGCGACGCCGCTCGCGAGAACATACCGCCCCGCGATCAACGGACCTCGATTCTCACCCGGGTCGGGTTCATCAGCCCACCGAGCCCACTCGGCGCGGAAGGCGTCCTTAACGACCGCGATCGGCGTCGGCGCCTGCGGCGGCCGATGCGCGGGACGTTCCGGCTCCCGAGGAGTTGCAGAAGCCTCCGAAGGAACCGTCTCCACGGCCTTTGGTCGCTCGCGCGTCAGCGACGCCAACATTAACAAAATCGTCGCCGCGATCGCGACTTGCAGCCAGAAGCGTCCTGAAGAGACGCCGCCGGACTTGGACGGGCGCGGCGCAAGCGTGGACGGGAACTGCGCAGTCGCCCGTGGTCGACTTGCAGAGGTCGCCGATTCCACTTCCTTCTCCTGCCGTCGCTCGTGCTCTTCGAGTTCTTCTGCAAGGAGACTGCTGACGTGATTCGGATCAATCCACTGGGAGTCGCTGGTGAATCCGAAGCCCAGCTCTCCTAAATCTTGCTGGATCAGGATGTCGTACAGTCGGCTGTGGATAAATGCGGTGCGCACGAACTCGCGCGTGTTCGCTGGATCGCGCGCTAGCCACGATCGCAGCTGGTTGAACTCCTGCTCGCTCAGCAAGTCGTCAAGATACCCGGACGTCAACGCCGCCGGGTCGAAGTCGCAATCCTCGCTCAATTGACGCCCTCCTCTGGCCGCAGCTGACGGAATTGCTTCGAGTCCAACTGCCTCTCAATACATTCGCGCAAAGCCTTGCGCACGCGATGGAGCATCACGGCCACGGCGTTCGCGTTCATGCCCGTCCGGGCGGCAATTTTTGCCGGCGTCAGGTCCCGCACGTAGCGCATTTCCAGCAACTTTCTCGACCGACCGCTGACACGTTCTGCGCAGATCTCCAGTGCGTCCTTGATCGTCGCCAGTTCGTCGCTCATTGCGGCGTATGCGTCGGCGACCTCCCGCACCAGCGATTCGTCAAACGTGTGAATGTCGTTCGATTGCGTACGCAAGTGGTGCAGGAGCTTATTCTTCGCCACCCCCAATACCCAGGGCACAAACGGACGCGATTGATCGTAAGTTGCGAAACCCTCCGCTACGGACGCGGCTGTTTCTTGCAGTAAATCTTCCGCACGATGGTAATCGCGCAGATTGCTGCGAAAAAAGGCGGCCACGACGGGGTGCGCTCGCGTCCACAGCACGCTTAATTCGCGAGCTTGCTTGCCGGAAATCGATTGAGGGTCATTCATCTTGCGCAACTTTGTCCTTTGCGCGCCCGGAGCGCGGTCCTGCAAAACTCCTGCACGCGGCGCGTATCTCCGCCACTAATGTTTTGCAGTCGCCCCGTGTTTCTTACATAGATTTTCTTGTCTTTTTTCCCGATCCCGCACAATCACTTGCGCAGCAAGCAGTTAAGTCCAGACAATTCATTTGCAATCGCCGCTGCGAGGCGATGAACGCGCCAGAGGTTTTTGGTCTTCATGCAAACTTCACAATGCATTGCCGCGCGTTTCGCGAATGGCCTGACTGGAATCGCTCTTGACGATTGGCATCGGATCGATTGGCGCTCGTGCTACCACAACGACTTAAGCAGTTGCGTTCGCGCGCGTCGCCTTGCATGATTAGCGCGCCGTTGCGCGATCGGGAGCCGCGCCGATTTTTTGATTGCTTTCGTTGAATTGACTATTACGATGACTCGCAGCGATGCGAAGTGACAACGTTGTCGCTTCGCGATTTCTGTTCTGCAACGTTGAGTTTCGGAAAGGCATGACTAATGACGCACGATCTTCACGACGACTTGCGACGTATTTGGAAGATGTCACTTGTGTTGGCCGCAGGCATGTTGCTTTCCATGTCTGATGAAGCGCGGGCTGCTTCAACGTTTGACTTCGAATCGCCCACGTACGCCTCTGGCTCGATCAACGGCCAGGACTCGTGGACCAGCAGTCAAACCGATGAGCGCGTACTGACTTCGACGGAAATCAGCGCGGAACTGACGGCAGCGGGATTGAATCCCGCGACGCCCGTTCACGGCGGCGATCAGGCCCTGCTGTTGAGCGGCCCCGGGGGGTCCAGCAGCGCCGCGACGATTCACTCGATCTCCGGACTATCCACTGCGAATACAGCAGTGCTGGACTTCTGGGCGCGCCCGCTCACGTCCGGCTCCGACGGCTCCGCTATCGGACCGAACACGGGCAACGTGTTCATCATGATGGAAGACGAGCAAGGGAGTTCCGGTCGGGCCACTGGCGTTCGGTTTGGGCCGACGTCGATCGACGGCTATTCGACCAATTGGGTCGCCTCAAGCGTCTCTTGGCAGCCGGACACATGGTACAACGTGCAACTCGTCGCGAACTACTTGACGAAGGAGTTCAATTTGTCCGTCGACGGCTCGCTCGTCCTGTCAGGCATCCCCTTCCATGCGGCGGACTCGCCCGGGCTGAACCAGATCCGAGTTTTTCGGGGCGGCAGCCAGGCTGGCATGATTCTCGACGACGTGTCAGTCGTGCCGGAACCGGCGACTGGTCTGTTGCTGATTCTCTCGGCGGGCGCGTTCGGATTGTCTGTGGTTCGCCATCGCCGTTCGCGATAACCGCCAGCATGGCAGCGTGGCGGTGCAGCTTAGTCACAGTCACTCGAGCCAGCGGGCAGCAACGCGTTAAACAAACCGTTTCCCCTGCCTAACGGGGCTGTGAGGTGTTCGCACTGAAATGGCCTCGCGCAGCAGGCGGATGAAGAAAGTCCTACCGACTAGCCAATTGGCGCAAGTCAATCGCGCCATTGGCTACTCGCGGGGATGTTGCGTACTGGTTGAGGACGTGACGGCAGCCCGGGAGTACGACAAGGCCGAGGTGCGGTGGGGCCGGCCGGTTTGTCGATAGCGACTTGGCGATCGAAACGCTGCAAACGAGCCGCGAATTGCTGCGCTGCCATGTCGCCCAACCAAGAGCTTGGGCCGTGCCTTGGCCCAAAACAGCCACTCGCAATCACTCGTGGTTCGCAGTGGCCTCGTCGAGACAGCTTTAATAATCGTTGCGCGGCAAACGAACCTCACCCGCACCGATTCAGACGCCGAAAGCCGGCCTCCCGCTGGTCGGCCTGGGTTCATTGACGACGCAAGGGTCAATGATGGTCGTGGGCCTCTCGCCGGGGCGTCGGCACGGGGTCGAGCACCGGCAGCGGAACGCCAAGCTGATCGCCGTTCGGTTGGAATCCGTTGCCGTCGACGTCCACATAGATAGGATTGGCGACCGCGGTGGGCGGTGATTGTCCTTGATCGGGACCGTAGACGCGGCCCAGGTTAAGGCCCTCGCCGATTGCCGCCACGATCAAATGCGCGTCGGCTGCTAACTCGACGTCAACCGTTTCGTCAAACTTAACGACTCCGTCGTGGAATTTCGCGCGGTGGGTCGGTCGTGTCCAATTCAGCGCCGGATCGGGCCGACCGTTGACGAAAACTTGGACGCGATTCACGTCAAGCCAGTTGGGACACTGCACGCGAATGCTCAGCGACACTTTGCCATCGGGCGCAGCCAGATCGTCGCCCGGCAAAGCCGGCGTCTCGGCCGCCGCGGTACGGGCCGTCGCTTCCAAGAATGGACCGTTGCTCATCACGATGTGGCCCTGTTCCGATTCGTGAACCATGTCCATCACGTCGATCTTGGCCGGGTCGTCTGTTGCGCACTTGACGTAGTTGCGCAGCCAGCCCGAGCCGTGAAAATTCCAGTGGGCGTCGGTATTGACGACCCCCGGCACGCGGCGGCCTTGGTTCAGCAACTGCAGCCAATGAAAGATCGTATTGCCGCGCTGCCGGGCTTGCAGCGGCAGCGACTCGGGAACGGAGAAGATCCCCTGCGGCGGATGAACTTCGATCACGTCCATCACGCCGAACATTGCCGCAAACCCCTCATCCGCAACGCGGTTCAGGTCCCGGTCTCCGAGCATCTGCGGGATGTTGGGATGATTGGACTGCACGAGCTTGTCGCTGCCATCGTCCCACATGGCCAACCGGCGGATCTGGGTCACCGGATCGACGTCAATCTCAGGCCCGCCGCCGTCCTGGGCGTGTTCGTGGTGAACCAGCGGAAACGCGTTTTGATGGTTCAATGGCAATGGCGAGCCGGTCAATTCCATGCCGGCGCAACTCGCCAGGCGCCCCACGGCGTCCAGCGCCGCGAGGTGCTCGTCGTAAGTGGTGATGCGCTGGTGTTCGGTGCAGGGAGCGAATTCCAGGTGCTCGGCCAGCAGGTTCAACACGCGGCCGCGCTGGCTGGAGGTGTTGTCTCCCGACGGCGACGAGTGGCTGTGGTAGTCGGCGCTCACCCAGCCGGTCGTGTCGACGCTGCGCGGCAGGGCGAGATTCACCGTTGTCTCCTCGCCCGGTTTGACCGTGCAAGCCGCAGTAGCCGCATCGTGCTCGGGCCCGTGGCCCGCCAGCAATTCGTATTGGCCAGGCCGCACCGCGACGCGGAACTTGCCGTTGGGCGTATAGACCAGGTTCCGCACCCCGAATATCGCGCTGTCGGGCCCAAAGTTGGGCGGTGCGCCGCCGTCGGCGGGCGCAAAGTCGATTTTGCAGGCGATCGCTTGTCCCTCGCCATCGACAATTTCGCCAACGACATAGCCGGCAGCCGACAACTCGGCCGTTGCTTCAGCCGCCACGAGGTCCCCGACGTCGAGTCGCACGGTCTGCTTTCCACGGGCCTGGTGTTCGACCGTAACGTCATAGGCGCCGGGAGGCAACTCGCACGCCACGGCCCCCTGCTCGTCGGTGCGCGCGAAGCCGAAGTCGTCTGATGCGCCGACTTTGCGTACGGTCACAGTCGCGTCGACGACGGGCCCCGCGGGGTCGATCGCGCGGATGGTCGCCGGGAACGCGGTCTGACCTCGCAGCCGCGCAGCAATGGCCTTCACGCCAAGTAGGTCAGCGGCGGGAAACACGTGGCGCCTGCGCGTGCTTGACGCGCCTGGCGCCAACTCGGCGTCGCTGCGGTTTGCGTATCGAACAAAGGGACGGCCCCGCTGAATGCTGCGCGCAGGCAGTCGCGGCGTCGCGTCGGCCGGCAGCACGCCGTACGCCTGCCGCCAGAATCGGTCGGCGCCCCACGCCAGTCGCAGGTCGTCGTCCACCCCGAACTCAAATTCGCCGTCGAGTAACAGCGCGTCGCCCTCCAGCGCCCGAGTGCTGAGGGGAACTTCGCCGGAATTGGTGATCGTGGTGTCAATCGTCAGCGCTTCGTCGCCGTCGTTCAGTACGTACAAAACGCTTGCCGACGCGTCCGGCATTGCGGCGTCGGCGTCGGTCGGACTCGGAGGGCGACCATGGAATACCAACTCGATCCGCTTTCCCGCGATCGGCTTGGCCAATTCCGCGGCGTCGATCATTTGTCCGTCGACAACGATCCGGTCCAACGCTAACGTCCACCCCGTCAGCGGGTAGAGGGCGCCGAACTGATCGTTCGACTCGGTGCTGCTAGTCAGGTCAATCAGGCTGCCGCCGACGTCTTTGATCTTGAGATTTGCGTGGCGGCGGTTCCCCGGCTGGGCGACGACGGCCGTGATTCGGTCGTTCCGCAGGACGAAGTCGCCGTAGATGGCGTCCGTCTCCTTGCCGTTCGGAGCGTAGCTGTCGAACGTCTCGGGTGACAACACGACAATCTCCGTCGCGTTGGCGGCCGACGTACTGGCACGGCTTGCCAGCGCCAGGGCGCACGCGCTGAGGACGACCCTAAGAATGCAGTCCGATGCCATGAGTTTTCCTGCTTTGAATCGTTGAGGTGCGCAATCCGCCAAAACAACACTCGGGTCGCCGGGACGCGCCCGATTTCCTCTTCCAAGCCCCCGCCGCTGCCGGAGACTTCTGAGCTACCACCCCCGGCTGGGTGTTGAGATTCGCCGCCTTCGACGCACAGAGAATCCGCCTGCTTCGATCGCTCCGTTTGCGTACCAGCGGGCGAAGCAGCCTAGCGGTGAAACAAGCACAACTTTAACTTATTGAATTGCTAAATACATGGGGCGGGCCACAGCCTCGTAGTCCAGTCGAGGAATCCGGATGCTCCAGATACTGCTTGTCATTGCACTGATTGTACTGGCGACCACGAAACTCAAACTGCACCCATTTCTTGCGCTTCTCTTGGCCGCCATTCTCATGGGGTTTCTCGGCGACTTGGGCGCAGCGGCGTTGATCGACAAACTGGTTGAGGGTTTTGGGAGCACGCTGCGTAGTATAGGTATCGTCATCGCCTGTGGAACGATCATCGGTACGTTTCTAGAACGCACCGGCGGGGCTCAGGCCATCGCAGGTTTTGTGCTGAAAGTGGTGGGCGATAAGAACGCTCCTTTGGCGGTCAGTATGACCGGTTTTCTCGTGTCGATCCCGGTGTTCTGCGATTCCGGTTTTGTCATCCTCTCCGCCATCAACAAAGCACTTAGCGCGAAGACGAAGACGTCTCTTACGGTCCTTGCCGTCGCCTTGGCCACCGGGCTGTATACCACGCACGTATTCGTGCCGCCCACGCCTGGCCCTCTTGCCGCGGCCGGAACCTTGGGCGCTGATGTTGGATTGGTGGTGATTCTCGGCTTGGTGGCGGCGATTCCCACAGCGGGAGCCGGCTTGCTGTGGGCGCTCTACTACGCGTCACGATTCTCGGTCTCGCCAGAAGATCAACCGGACAATTCCCAGATCCCCGCGGAAGAAGAATGCGATCTCTTTCGGTCCTTCGCGCCGCTCCTATTGCCTCTGGTGCTGATTGCACTGAAATCCGTGGCCGATTTGCCGTCTGCTCCGCTCGGCGAGGGGACGTTGCGCTCTGTCCTGCAATTCTTTGGTCATCCGGTGATCGCGCTCCTCACTGGGGTATTGATGGTCGTAAGGAGGAAACAAGTTCCGGCCGAGGTTGCTTCCAAGTGGGTACACGAAAGCCTCCAAAACGCCGGGAGCATTATCCTCATCACCGGGGCGGGCGGCGCGTTCGGAAATGTACTGAGGGCGACTGGCATGGCCGACGACTTTGCGTCCAACATGAGCCAGTGGCAACTTGGCGTCTTTCTACCGTTTTTCATTGCCGCAGTGCTCAAGACAGCGCAAGGGTCTTCGACCGTCGCCATCATCACGACCGCCGCGATGATGGCCCCATTGCTGGAGCCCATGGAGATGACCGCCTCGGTTGCGAAGGCGCTGGTGGTCCTGGCGATCGGCGCTGGCTCCATGACGGTGTCGCATTTCAACGACAGCTTCTTCTGGGTCGTTTCCCAATTCTCCGATATGGACGAGTCCACCGCCTTGCGCTGCTTTACGGCGGCAACTCTTGTGCAGGGACTCACAGCCATCGCAACCATTGCCATCATGGCCAGTCTCCTCACTTGAATACTTGAGAACCGTCCTACCCAAGGCGATTGCGCCAAAAGGAGCATTTACGACTTGGCGAAGCTGATTCGCGTGAGTTGCCTGAAGCATTTCGCGGCGCGGATTCGCGTGGTCGGGCCAGCAGGTGCAGGATTCGTCGGCGCGAAGCGTTCGTTTGCGGGAGCATTTCTCCGGGTTGTCGGACCCTCGCCGGCGGAAGGTGACGTAGCCGGTACTTGTCGCGGCATCAAAGCGAGGCGATGCGACGGACTGCTTCGGCGGTACCGAGCGTCTCGCTGGCGAGCATGTGGTAGTTCGTCTTGGCCGCCGCCATGCCGTTGAACTCCGGCAGAATGGCCGCAGCGGTCGCATCCCAAGCGACCGCGACTTCAAAGCCCTGCTCCAAGAGCTCACGTAGATGTGACTCGACGCACAGGTTCGCCGACATCCCGGCCAGCAGCACCTTGTCGATGCCTCGCTTGCGGAGTTGCAGTGCAAGGTCGTTTGACTCAGGCCCGAAGACCTTGTGCGGACTGGCGATGACTGTCTCGCCATCGTCGATGAACGGCTTGTAACGTTCGAGCCAATCAGCGCCTGAACCCTCAAAGCTCGTCAAGTCGAGCGGACCTGGGCGGTCAAACATCTTGATATCATGCATTAGCCGTTCGAGAGCGCCTTCAAATCGCCACTTGTGATCATGCGGAAAGTAATAGTGGGGCGAGATGAATACCGGCAGCGAAGCTCCTTTCGCAGCACGGAACAGCGACTCGATGTTTTCGACGGTCTTGTTCTCGGTAATGCTCTGGCCGACGACGCCCCACGCGACGCCTTCGGAACTCAGGAAGTCATTCTGGGGGTCGATGACTAAAAGGGCGGTGTCATTCTGGGAGAATTCGAATCCGGGGATTGGCAACGGCATGACAAACTCCTTGCAGCGAAAGGGGAAACGATTCTTGATTTGGACTACGCTGCGTCGCCAAGCCGGGCCTTCAGATCATCGATCTCTCGCTTGAGACGCTCGATCTCGAGCTCAACTTTGGACTCGGGGATTCGGCGATGAATGTGTTGCGGGCAATTGATGTCCCACGCCTCGATCTCGAACACAATCGCGCGTTCGACTGCAGCGGGATAACTCGGGTCGGATAGCTTGGCATTCAGCAGGTCATCGCCCTCGACGACCCGGGCACGGCCCCAGACCTTGACGCGGCGTCGGTTCTCGTAGTCCATCAAAAACAGGAATGCCTTGGGGTTCTCCGAGAGGTTGCCAACCGAGAGATACTGCTGATTGCCGCCAAAGTCGGCAAAGGCGAGCGTACTTTGACCAATTATTTTCAGAAATCCGGCCGGCCCGCCGCGGTACTGGACGTATGGCTGACCCTCTGCCGTCGCGGTGCCGAGATAGAACATGTCCAACTTTGATAGAAAGTCGGCCATGTCGGGAGTGACTTGGGTCTGCCAACCCTGCCCGCGCTCCATGCGCCCATAGGCGGAGCGAGAGCCCTTGGCGGTCTGGATTGTTTTTACGGCGGGCGTAAAGGCAACGTCGCTTGCTATCGTAGCCATGACGTACTCCATGCTGATGAGGACGGTGGGTGCGGACAGACGATTCACTCGTCGAAGTACGCATCGAGGACTGTCCGTCAATTGCTTCTCACTTGACGCAGAGCACCATGGCCAACTCGGCGGGGCGGGGTTCACCTAACGGCCAATGGAATTTCCGCTCCGACTCGGTGATGGAAAGGTCATTGATGCTCGCCTCGCGGCGTCGCATCAGCCCCTCGGAATCGAACTCCCAAAGTTCGTTCCCGTAGGCGCGCCACCATTGGCCGTCGGCATCGCGGTATTCGTACTGGAAGCGAACCGCGATCCGTTTGCCTTCGAACGCCCAAAGGTCCTTCATGAGACGATAGTCTCGTTCTTTGTCCCATTTACTGCTGAGGAACTCGCGAATCTTGTCGCGACCCTGAAGGAACTGGTCGCGGTTTCGCCAAGTGGAGTCTTCGCTGTAAGCGAGTGATACGCGGTGAGGGTCCCTGGAGTTCCAAGCATCTTCTGCGGCCCTGACCTTCGCGGCAGCTGTCTCCCGCGTGAAGGGCGGACGGATGGAAGTGGATGTGGACATGATTTCTTTCCACGTTTGTGTAGAAGTAAATCCACCCGGACCGCCGCGTGCGACGGCCCTAGGCGGAATGGAGTCAGGCAGTGCAGCCACAGGCAGTTGAGCAGGCTGCTGCTTCCGACTCCTCGGTGGCGAGCGGCGCCGCGGCTGGAAAGTCGACGTCGGTCTCCGCGAGGTTGTTGAAGTAATTGGTGAAGACGTTCAGCGCGACGTGCGCCACCACTTCGGCGACCGCCTCGTCGCCAAAACCGGCGGCGCGGAACGCTTCAAGTTGCTCGTCGTCAACACGACCACGGGACTTGACGACCGCATCGGCAAAGCGAGCCACCGCGCGCCCTGATTCGTCGAATCCGTCTGCCCGGCGGGCGGCCTCGATCGCCTCGGGCGATAGGCCGACCATCTTGCCGATTGTCGAATGGGCCGCGAGGCAGTATTCGCAACCGTTGGCTTCGGCGACCGTGAGCGCCACGATCTCGCGCTGCTTCGGATCAAGGCCGCTGCCATTGCTCAGCGCACCGGAAAATTCCAGGTAGCCACGTAGCGCAGCGGGGGAACTGGCTAAGGCGCGGAGCAGGTTCGGAACTCGTCCGAGCTTCGACTTGACGGCTGTAAACAGTTCGGCCTGCTGCGGATTGGCCTGTTCGGGAGCGATTTGGGGGAGTCGGGACATAGCTTGTTTTCCTTGTATTTAGTAAGGAGGTTTCGAAATCTCGACGAGTCAAATGCTCGTCTGACGCCTCCTCCGCAAGGGGTGTGCCAATCCGCGCCAAGAACTCGCAAGTACCTGTACATAAAGAGGTTATGCATTCTTGCAGAGGTAAACCTCGCCAACGATATTTCGTTACAGAACGGAATTTCGTTGGAATTCAACGAGATGTCGTTACCCTAGGGGTATGGCCGACCTCAAAGCTAAGACGCCGCTGTTCGACGATCCGAAACAGCTCCTGTTGGACCTTGCACAAGAGCGTGACTTGGCATCGCTCCTCAAGTTGCTGGTGGCACGAATCGGCGACTCAGAGTCGGTCGCGTTGGTGCGTCTCTGGCTGGTTAGGCCTGGCGACATCTGCCAGACGTGCGCGCTGCGAGACGAATGTTCCGACCGCTCCCAATGTCTCCATTTGGTGGCGAGCCAAGGTCGCTCGATCAGTGAACCAGACAGAGACCTTTCGCGGCTGGACGGTCGCTTTCGTCGGTTCCCGATAGGCGTACGTAAAGTCGGGCGGATCGCGCTGACCGGCGAGGCAATCGAAGCGCCCGACTTGGCCGAGATGCCCGATTGGATCGTGGACCCCGAATGGGTGCGAGCCGAGGGGGTCACGGGGTTTGGCGGGCAACCGCTAAGCCATCACGGGATGGTGCTGGGCGTACTAGGCGTGTTCAGCCGAGGCAGAATCAGCGACGAATGTTTCAGCTGGCTACGGATGATTGCCGACCACGCCGCAGTCGCAATCGCCCATTCCTACGCCTGGGGGGAGGTTCAGCTTCTCCGTCAACGACTCGAAGAGGAGAACGAGTACCTGCAACAAGAGGTCGCTCAGGAGCAGGGATTTGGCGAGATGCTAGGAATCAGCCCAGCCTTGAGGAATGTCTCGCAACAGATTGACCTGGTGGCGCCCACCGATTCAACGGTTCTCATTCTGGGCGAAAGCGGCGCCGGCAAGGAACTTGTCGCGCGAGAACTGCACCGACGCAGCGGCAGGGCCGACCGCCCTCTCATCAAGGTGAACTGCGCAGCCGTTCCTCGCGAACTTTTTGAGAGCGAGTTCTTCGGGCATGTTAAAGGCGCATTCACTGGCGCACTCCGCGACCGCGTCGGACGATTTGAACTTGCCGACAGAGGAACCTTGTTTCTCGACGAGGTTGGCGAGGTGCCGCTGGACCTGCAGAGCAAGCTGCTCCGAGTGCTCCAGGAAGGCGAATTCGAGCGTATCGGCGAGGAGCAGACGCGGCGCGTGGATGTGCGAGTGATAGCCGCAACCAACCGGGATTTGCGCGACGAATCAAAGCATCGCCGATTCCGTGAAGACCTGTACTACCGCCTTAGCGTGTTTCCCATTGCGCTGCCGCCGTTGCGTGAGAGGCGCGAAGATATTGGGCTGTTGGCAGATCATTTCTTGCAGAGTGCGTCGCGCCGGTTCGGCATCGCTCCTCCGCGACTGACTAAAGCCGTGGTGCGACAGATTGAGCAGTACAGATGGCCCGGCAATGTGCGTGAGTTGCAGCACGTGATCGAGCGAGCGGTGATCCTGTCTCAAGGGGGCCCGCTACGCGTCAGCCTGGAGGAAGAGCCCATCGAATCGGGAAAGTCGTCAGCAACTCCGGAATCGGAACTACTCACCGACGCTCAGATTCGCGAGATAGAGAAGGCGAATTTGCGCCGTGCTCTCGATGCCGCGGATGGGAAGGTGTATGGACCAGGTGGCGCTGCCGAATTACTAGGGGTCAAACCGACGACGCTCAACTCTCGACTTAGGGCGATGGGCATCAAGGAGAATTAGACCTGACTGCTTCGCCCTTCGCTCTGGGCGGCGACAAAGGGTATCGAGCCGATTGGATCGACCAGTTCCTGCTGGAGTTAGGAATCACGCCGGCGTTCCCCTCGAAGGAAAACCAGGATCGCGACGCGCGACCCGTCGACTTCGACAAGGAGGCGTACCGGCGTCGCAACGTCATCGAGCGCCTGATTGGTTGGCTGAGAGAAAGCCGCCGCATCTTCTCCCGATTCGAGAAGACGGCCAAGAATTTCGGCGGCATGATGACCCTGGTCTTCATACGACAGTATCTAAAATACGAACTCGCTTGAGCCTCTTGGGACAAAGCCTAGGTCGTTCAAAAGGGCCAGAAAACGGGGATTAACGCTACCGCCACGATCCATAGCACGAAGTTCAGCGGCGCCCCAACGCGGACGAAGTCGCTGAAGCGGTAGCCGCCAGGGCCGTAGATCATCAAATTGGTTTGATAGCCGATCGGAGTCATGAAACTCGCCGACGCGGCGAGCGCCAGAGCGAGGATGAACGGGCGCGGGCTGACGTCGTACAGTTTTGCGGTCTCGAGGCAGAACGGGAACAGCAGCACCGCCGCCGCATTGTTGGTGATGACCTCCGTGACCAGGGAGCCGACCATGTAGACGGCCGCCAGAGCGGCGATCGGGCCCCAGCCGCTGATGCCGGAGAAGATGGCGCCGCTGATTGCAGCCGCTGCTCCCGAGTTCTGGAGCGCGGCGCCGACGCCGAACGACGCCGCGATGGTGATCAGGACCTGCCACTCAACGCTCTTGCGGGCGTCGCTCGTGGAGATGGCGCCCGTCAATACCATAGCCGCGGCGGCGAGACCTGCGGCGAGGTGGGTCGGCAACACCTCGAACGTTATCACCGTCAACAGGGCCGCGAACCCGAGTACGGCGATCCAAGCGCGGTCGCGTCGGACAGGCCGCCACTCGGCGACGTCGCTGATTAAGTAGAAGGCGGGGTCGTTACGATAAGCACGGAGAAAGTGGGGCTGCGTTTGCAAGAGCAGCGTATCGCCGGGTCGCAGCGCCACGTCGCCGAGCTTTTGGTTGATCCGCGTGCCGCCGCGGTGGATTGCCAGTACCGCGGCGCCGTAGGAAGCGCGGAAGTCGGCCGCGCGAATCGTCTTGCCGATGAGCGGCGAATTAGCAGAGACGACGGCCTCGCAAAGCCGGCGGCGGCGCTGCTCGGCCGGCGACGCCTCGTACGAGGGATCGGCGGCCGGCACGAGGCCAGTCGTCTTCTCGAGTTCGACAATGCTGCTCACGACGCCGGTGAAGAGCAGCCGGTCGCGCTGGCGGATTAACTCGTCGGGCGCCACCGGCGAAATCAGCTTGTCGCCGCGATCGATCTCCACCAGGAACAGCCCCGGCAGATGACGGAGCCCCGCGGCCTCAACGGTCTGACCGACGAGGCGGCAATGCTCTTCGACGGACATCTCCACCAGGAATTCGCGGCGCGACTGGCCGAGTTGTTCGAGCAACTCCTGACGGTCGGGAAGCCAGCGTCTGCCAACCGTCAGCAGGTAGATAATTCCTACCACCGCATAGGGAACGCCAACGGGGGCGAGTTCGAATAGGCTCATGCCGGGCAGGCCGTTCTTCAATAACAGACCGTCGACGACCAGGTTGGTGGACGTGCCGATCAGCGTGCAAGTGCCGCCCAGGATCGTGAGGATCGAGAGGGGCATCAACACGCGCGACGGCGCGATGCGAGTACGCCGGCTCCAGGACAGCAGTACAGGGATGAACATCGCCACGATCGGCGTGTTGTTGAGAAAGGCCGACAGGGGCGTCACAACGACCGCCAAACGTGCGACCATGTCGCGTTCGGTCCTGGCGCCGCCCAGGACACGCGATCCGATCGCGTCGAGCACGCCTGTCTCCCGCAGGGCCGCGGCGACGACGAATAGGAACGCCACTGTGATCATTCCCGGATTGGAAAACCCGGAAAATGCTTCGTCGACGGTGATGACCCCGATCGCTGCGAACAATAGCGTTGCGCTGAGAAAAAGCAGGTCGGGCGGCGCGAGCCCGCGGAGCAATGCGAGCAGCATGACCAGAACAGTCCCGGACGTGATCCACGCTTCAGTGCTCATACTCCGAATCTGCGCTGTTTGCTAGCGCCCCGTGGGCGCGAGAGTTGGAAATGGGGTCTGTGAAGCTCTTTGTCGCGACGTGATCTCATGACAATCGCCCCCTTCCGAGTGGGGGGTTAGAGCGGTGATTTCGTCGCCATGGGTTGAACACGCGAGACGAGAGCGCGCTTCTCACTCGCTGGCGGCCACCTCGCCGCCGGCCCGCGTGACAAGCCGTGCGTACTCGCGGATTTCGAGCGAATCGCTCAGTGATCGTACTGATCCGTCGCCGAAGGCGTGATTCACGACGCCGGGATGAAACGCGTAAGGCGCGCCGGTTCCATAGGTGACGTAGTAGGGGTGCGGGTACCCGGCAGCGACGATGTCCGACCCGTTCGCACAGTTGATTGCGCAGGGGCCCGTCTCCACGACGCCGTCGACTGAGAAGCCCGAGACGATGACATCCGAAGCAGGGCGGCACCAACCGCCCCCGTTAACGCGGGCGACGGCGAGTTCCGTATCAATCTTTTGCCCCTGCCGGTAGAGGAAGGGGCGCCCAGACGACTCCGCAAACAGGATCGTCTTCGAGAGTCCGTCGGTGACCAGTTTGAAACTCGCCTTCGGGTTGTTGTACTCCATGATCCCCGGCTCATCCGTGGCGGCGCCTTCGACGCTGTTGGTGCGGTCGACCAGTCCGGCGGAAACGAGCCGCTTATCGACCCACACCGTGGGCGAGTAGTCGGTGGCGGCGCCGATCTCGGCAACGAAGGGATTGAGTTCAGGCAGGCCATCGAGGCGGTCAGCCGCCTCAGGGTCCGACGGGCAGTTAAGGACAGCGATCGGCGTGTTGACCACGACCCGGTTGTTGAGATGACCCCAGTTGAGCGACAGGTCGAACCGGTCGCGAAGATTGCCTTCTTCGAAATACGGGAGCAGCTGAGTCATAGCCGCGATTCGCGGCTGCGTGGTCAGGCCGACAGTCCGGGCGCTTACGGGAACCACGTGGCGAGCGTCGTGGTGGTTGTGTACCGCCAGCGCGATCTGTCGGAGGCCGTTAACGCATTGCGCGCGTCGCGCCGCCTCGCGGGCGGCTTGCACTGCCGGGAGGAGCAAAGACACCAACACGCCGATGATGGCGATGGTGACAAGCAGTTCAACAAGCGTAAATCCCGTGGGTTTTGACATATTCGGCTTCTTTGCGCAATTCACGGTGGTTGATCCAAGAAACATCAGGCTGGTTTGCGTTCGCATTGATTGGGCCGTGCCTTAGAGGCGAATCGCGGGGATCACATTCTCGCGCTCGACCACGCTGACCCTCAGTTGCGAGGTCTTGGGCGACGCAAACTTTCGCGGGATCACGTTGGGCCCGGGGATCAATTCCCCGCCCTGATTCGTCGGCTTATACCACTCGACGGTCATCACATAGTCGCCGGCGGGCGCGCCGTCGTTCGCCGTGTACGTGGAAACGCGGAGCGTTCCGTCCGGGGCGACGCTGCCCCGCGGCGTTGGAGCATTGGCCAGCGGGGTCGTGGGATGGAGCGTCACAAACGCCCCCGTGGCAGGGCGGCCTTGGTGCGTCAGCGTGCCGCTGACAGGGTAGGTCGGCACGCGCTCGACGGCGGGGTCGCTGCAACCAGTTAGGAGCGTCGCGATCGCAATTGCCGGCGCGAGACCGAGTAGGCCGCCAAAGCGACCGGGGAATCTTGAGGGGAAGGCCTTCATCGCCGAGCTCCTGTTTGGGGGAACCGCCTTGCGGGCGAGACTATGTGGCTGCAAGTAGGCACGCTGCGTGCCAGTACCCATCTGAGGCGGGTTTTGCCGCGATATTCGTCGTTTAGGCGACCGTAGCCTGCTGCCGAAGCCTCGCAGAACTTGCATATATCACGGCAGGAACTATTATATTTACTAGTCCTGTTATATTTGATGGGTAGTCCGACCATGCGTGACCATCGTGAGTTACGGCTCGACGTCTGGCGCGAGGCGTGCCAGCACATCAACATCGGAGCTGCCTGCGAAGGCATCTCCGCCCTGCTCCGCGACAGCGTCCCGCTGAGTCGACTCGCTATTTTTCGAGTCGAGGCGGAGCATTCGCTCGTGGCCCGCGTCGCCCACGCCCCGGCCGACCGGGAGCCGTTCGGAGCTTCCTCGCACGATCTCGATCCCGCTTCGGCGCGACGCCTCTCCCATTGGATGCGGCGTGCTGGCCCTGCAGCGCCGAATGCGACAGGCCGGTTCCCCCAGGCCCTGGCGCCGCTAGAAATCGATGATCTCGGCGCCGACGCCCGCGCCTTCTCCCTGCAACTCGGCAAGGAGAGTGCGGGAGTTCTGGTAGCGGTCGCGGAACATGGCAAGCGATGGCACAAGCGACACGAGGTGCTGCTGGCGAACGTTAAAGATGCGCTCGCCGCAGCGCTCGCCAACGACCGAAGGATACACGAGATCGCCGCGCTGCGCGAGGCGGCGGAGGCCGATCGCCGGTCGCTGCTCAGGCGGCTGGGACGCAAGGAGGTCGTTGAAACAATCGTGGGCGCCCATGCCGGGCTGCGGCAAGTCATGGAGCGCGTTAACCTGATTTGCCGGTCTGATGCACCTGTTCTGCTTCTGGGGGAGACGGGCGTCGGCAAGGAAGTGATCGCCCGTGCGGTCCATGAACGGAGCGACCGCCGTGCGTTCCCCTTCATCCGCGTCAATTGCGGCGCTATTCCGCCTGAACTGATCGACTCACAACTCTTCGGTCACGAAAAGGGCGCATTCACCGGCGCTGGCGAGCAGCGGCGCGGGTGGTTCGAGCGGGCCGACGGTGGAACGCTGTTCCTTGACGAAATTGGCGAGCTGCCGCTCGACGCGCAGGTACGATTTCTGCGCGTGTTGCAAGACCTATCTATCGAACGAGTCGGTGGCAGCGATCCAGTGCGGGTCGACGTGCGCGTCGTGGCCGCAACGCACCGCGACCTGGCCGGGATGGTGCAGAACGGCGACTTCCGCGAGGACCTCTGGTATCGGATCGCAGTGTTTCCGATTCTGCTGCCGCCGCTACGGGACCGCCTCGATGACCTTCGCGAACTAGCAGAGCATTTCGTACAGCGGGCAGCGACCCGCTTTGGCCTTCCCCCGACGGCGCTGACCGATGCTCATGTCGCGTTGCTACGCGACTACAGTTGGCCCGGAAACATCCGCGAACTGGGCGCCGTCATGGACCGGGCCGTGATCCTCGGCGAGGGACGCTGCTTGGAAGTCGACGCGGCCCTAGGGTTCTCGGGGACGCGCCGCGCTACGGGGCCGGGGAGGCAAGTCGCCGACTCGGCGCCGATGGAAACTCTCGACGAAGCCATGCGGCGTCACATCATCGATACGCTACGGCGAACGCGAGGACGTATCGAGGGGCAAGGGGGAGCCGCCGAATTGCTCGACATTAATCCCCACACGCTTCGAGCGAGGATGAGGAAGCTTGCGGTTGATTGGAAAGCCTATCGCTCCGCCGAAACGGCGCATTCTTTCGACGCACTCGCCGCTCGCCGGCTGAACTAATTCGAAGCCGGCGTTTCAGCTCACTGTCGAGTTGTTAACGCAGCTCGCAATGGCGTCTCGGATCAGCACCGGACCGACTGAAAGCAGTTTCGTCGATCCCGTCGGGCTGCCGATTGTATCATCCTCAGCGCATTCGGCTCCTCCGCACCTTGCAGCGGGGAAAACCACCTCCCTGGGACTCCGGGCGAGCGCGTTGGCGATCAATTGCGCCCCGACCGACAATCGCCGGCTCAACGCCGAAAGTGCACCGAACCGACACGCCGCGACACCCCGGGCGTTTACGACCAGCGCACGTTCGGGTGACGAAGCACCGCACCGAAGATGGCAACCAGCGGTCCATGACACGGCATCGAAGGGGTCGCGAAGAGCGCCATTCAAATATCGCCGCCGTGACGGTGAAGGGGCAAGTCAGTGCGAAAGAAAGCTCGTGGCTGTCAAGCGTCCAAATGAATGTAGATGTTCACGAACTCCGAAACGTCTAACCACCGCCCTTCTGCGTCCACGACCCCGGCATTCGTGCATCCGCTCGAATTCGTTCGACGCGCGTAAATCACGAGGACCTAGCAACGTCTGCTGCTAGATTTGAGCTGCAATCTTCTCCACATAACGATCAATTGAATGGTCGGACGCCGAAGGAAAGAATCCTTCCAGCACCATTTCGCCGCGGGCGCTTTCCAGCACGCCCGGCGCGGCGGCCCGCTGCGCCAACAGCCGCGCACGCAAATCGTCGAATTCACTCATTGTGAGCGGCGGCGGCTCGGTTTCGCCCGCCTGCGGGGCGACCGCTTCCAGCCGTTCCTCCACGTGGCCGCCGCTGTCGAAGTGGAATAGCCGTCCCACGTGTTTGTAGCCCGGGGGGATGCGCGTTACCACGTCGTCGTCGTTGACAAAGCGGTAGAAGTTGTCCGGATACCGCTGCGCAACGAATTCCGCGAAATCTGCCTTGCCGACGCGCGGTTGGCCGTAGGTATAAACGCCGACAATGTTATGCGCTCCGTGCCACTGGGCGGCGGCCAGCGTCGCCAGTGCGCCGCCAAGGCTGTGCCCCGTGAGGATCACCCGTCCCGCCCGCAGCGTTTGCAGTTTCTGCTCCAGCCGCGCGCGAGCGTCCTCCAGCGCAAAATAGAACCCTCGATGCACCCGCCCGTACGGCTGGCTCGTCCCGAGGACGTTCAAGTCGGCAATCCAGTCGCCGAGCGTTTCAGTTCCCCGAAAGGCAACCAGCGCCGTGCCGCCCCGCGCTGCGACAAAGCACTGCGTCTCATTGGCGTCGATGAAGGTGCACGAATCGAACCGCCACACGTCGCGAGCTTTGGCGAGGACCGTCGAACGCCCCTCGTACGCCAGTTGGCAGGCCAGGGCCCCGGCGAGCGCCGCCGGCCAACTGAACGCCGGTCGATCTAGCGCATCGATGTCGAAGTCGAACCGCGGCGCGGAGCTCGGGCGGCGACGTTCCGCCGTGGGAGGCGGCACTGCTGGCGGCGAATGTTCGCCGGGGGGCGCTTCGGCCGGGGACGCCGCTGCGCCGGCGACGCTCGGGGCGCCAAGAGAGATCTCAATCCGCAGCGGAATCGTCACCGAGACAGTCGTCGGCGACGCACTCGCAGCCGTCCAGCTGCTCGGTTTGGCGGTGCTTTGCACGTGCGGCCCCGCTGGGGTCGCCCCGCCTCCCGCGCTGCCAAGAACGGCCGCCTCGGCTTCGCTCCAAGCGGCCTCATACGCAGCGTTCGCGGGAGGTGGATTGTCAAACGCGACCCCGGCATCCACCACGCGACTGTCGCGCGCCAGCTCCAACGCCGGCACGGCGAAGTTCATGTCCAGAAACTCGCCGCCGAAATGCAGGCCCACGACTTCGCCAGTCGTCACATCAATCACCGCCGACCCCGAGGCCCCCGCCAGCGTCGAGCAATCGTGCCCCAGACTCGCGACAATGCGCTGGTAGCTTTCCACATCGCGGCGCTCGCGCAGTCGGCCCGGTAGCAGCCGCTTCACGCCGAAGATACGGCGAAAGATGCGTTCCTGCATTTCCATGCTGCTGTGCTTATCCAACCCGGGATATCCAATCGCCACGACTTCGCGATTGCCCGAATCGACGAGTTCGTCGGGGTCGGCCGTAGAGAATCGCAGCGACGGCCGATCGGCGGGCAACCCGTCGACGCGCAGCAAAGCCATATCCCAGTAGGGATGAGTGAGCGCGACGCCCTGGACAGGCAGTGTGAACGCGCCGCCGCCGTCGCGCTCGTGGAGAAACTCGACCGCCACGCCCTCCTGCACAATCGTCAGCGTCATCGCACCGCTGGACCTGGCGAATTCCTCCGCCACGTGGCGGTTGGTCATCACCAGGTCGGGCCCGACGACGAACCCGGTCCCCGCGTACTCGATCTCGTCCGGGTGATTCGGCACGTCAATCCGGCCGATGGATTTGAACGTCGCCTCGATGCGCGCACGCACGTCGGCGGTCGCGAGATGTCGCCACGAGGCGGTGACTTGATCACAAAGTAAACTCGTGGTCGCGTCGGCAACGGGGCGTGTTTGATTTCAATCATGGCCCGACCGTCGGAGTCCGTCGCGCCACCTTCGATTTGAGTGGCCTCAAAGTTCTCCGGATGGATTGCCAGCGTCGCACCCGCCAGCGGCTTGCGATCGACAATGCGATTCTGATCATCGAATACCAGCTCTCGCGCGACGATTGACAACTTGTTCGCGGCCAACGCCGGCGCAATCGGCTGCAGTTCAGCTGCCCGCAGGTAGCCCGACATTTCGTACGACACCGCGCCGTCGCTGTCGACGGTCCGCAGCACGGTCGTCGATCCCGCGGGGAAGACAAATCCTTCGCCTGTGGGATAGGCGTACCGGCGTCCCCCATCGGCAACCTGCGCCACCTCGAATTTCTTCTTGAGCACGACCAGGACTTCGGTCGGAATCGCGCCCTTGGCGTAAAACGACTTGAGGACGAATTCCTTGTCGTTCGGGATGCTTCGCACGAAGTGGGTTTCCCGCGCGCCGCCAAACCAAATTCTTTCGGTTTGCTCCCACGTCATTCGCTGCGACTCGCCCGGCGCATCCGGCGGGCGCAACGCCGGCAGTTGCAAGCCCGCTTCGATCTCGTACGGCAAATTGCGCGCGGGCGCGGGCCAGGCGCGCCACACGAAAAACGCCCCGACCGCCAGCAGGATCAGTGCTGCGAGGGCCAAGTACGTTTTCCATGGCGCGGGACTGGCTGGCGCCGGCGGTTGGTGGTTGACGACCTCGTCCAGCAGGCGGTCCACATCATGAGCGTTCACCAAGTCGTACGAAGCCGCTCGCAGCTGCGCCGCAATATGCGCGGCCGACACCGATCGATAGCGATTCACCGGATCCATCGACGAGCGGTGAATGCCGATCAACCGTCCCCGCTCGTCGAAAAGGCCGCCGCCGCTCATCCCCGGCCGTGCTTCCTCGGGCCCGATCAGGTCGAGCACGCCGTTGCCGGCGTGGACAACGCGAAATCCCCTGGAGTCCGCGGGCTCGACCAGATGCGTTTCGGCAACGCCTCAGCGATCGAAGCAGGCTG
>JAGQOU010000348.1 GCA_020427145.1 Planctomycetales bacterium
CTTCCGCCAGCGAGTTGCGGCGGTTCGCCGTGGCCGGGGCGCTCGACGAGTCGCCGGCGCTGCTGGCCGCGCTGCTCGCCGCGCCGGCGACGGCAGAGGGCGCTCAGGCGGTGGCGGCGGGCCTTGAATGCGTCGGCTCGCGCGCGGTTCGCGACGGGTTCGGGGCGTGGGAAGGAGTGTTGGGGAGTGACGCCGCGCAGGCCGAATTCGCGCGCCGCTTCGGCAGCGAGCACCTGTGGAGCCCCAGCCAGTTGGAATCGTACGCCCTCTGCCCCTTCAAATTCTTTGGCGAACAAGTGCTGGGGCTACGGCCGGCGCCCGAGCTGGTGCTGGAGAGCGACTTCGGCCGCCGGGGCGTCATGCTCCACGAAACGCTGGCCGCGCTGCACCGGCAACGGGCAGCCGAGCGCGATGAAACGCAAACCGTGGCGGATACGCCGGAACAGCTGGCAGCGCTGCGCGACGAGTTGGTCGCCGAGTACCGCCAGGCGCTGGCGGCACTGGCCGGCCGGGCACCCCGCACGGGGCTCGACGCCGCGCTGTGGGAGATCGAACGCCGGCAGATTGACTCCTGGGCCGAGCAACTGTCCGACCAAGAATTGTCCTACCGTGGCTACTACGCCGACTGGGACGTGCCGCCCGAACCGCGGTATTTTGAGGCTCGGTTCGGCCCGGGGAGCCGCCGGAGCGAATCAGCCGCTGACGCAGAATTGACGACTGACGAACCGTATCGCCTGCAATTGGCCCAAGAGCAACTGCGACTCACCGGGCAAATCGACCGCATCGACGTTGGCCGCGTCGCCGGTCGCACGGCGTTCAACGTCATCGACTACAAAACCAGTGCGAAGGCGGCAGTGAAGCCCGACCAAGTGGCCGACGGCAGGCAACTTCAATTGCCGTTGTATGCGATGGCCGCCCAGGAACTGCTGCTCGCCGCCCAGGATGCGGTGGCCTGGTCGGCCGGCTACTGGAGCGTGCAGGGCAAGGGTCTTGGCAAGCCGGGCAACAAGTCGGGGCCGCTGCAGGTCAGCGCCCGGGGCGATTCGGAGCTGGTGACCGATGCCGCCTGGGGCGCCACGCAAGACCGCCTGCGCGAGCGCGTCGCCGAGATTGTCGCCGGCATCCGCCGGGCCGAGTTCCCCGTGTTCAGCGCCGACGAGCACTGCACCAGCTACTGCCCGCTGCGCACGACTTGCCGCATTGCCCATGTGCGGAGCCTGCAGAAGACATGGCATGGCGCGGCGATGGCGGAAGGGGAAGAGAATGGGGAGTGAGGAATGGGGAATGGGGAAAACAATGCCAATCACCGGTGCTAGCCGCGAGCTGACTAGCTTGCTGGCGGCGCTGCATTGGAGTTTCGCCGCCAAGAAGCACAACTGAGAAAATTCGCCGGCGAGATCGCCTCGCGGCCGTCAAACACACTGCACTTCGCAATCCGAAATTCGCATTCCGCAATTCCGTCATGCCCACGCTCACTTCCCAACAAGCCGCGGCGCTTTCGGCGCACGATCGCAGCGTTTCGCTGGCGGCGGGGGCGGGGTGCGGCAAGACGTTTGTCCTCACCGAGCGATTTCTCGCCCACCTCGACCCGGCCGCCGACGCGCCGCAGCTGCAGCTCGACGAGCTCGTGGCGATCACCTTCACCGAGGCGGCCGCCCGGGAGATGCGGGACCGGATTCGCCAGAAGTGCCGCGAGCGAATGCAGGCCGCCCCTGCCGCGGCGCGGCCAGACTGGCAACGGTTGATCCGCGAACTCGACGGAGCCCGCATCTCGACGATTCACTCGTTCTGCGCTCGATTGCTGCGGCGGCACGCCGTCGAGGCGGGGATCGATCCGCAGTTCGAGGTGCTCGACGCCGCGGCTGGCGAGCTGCTGCGGCTGGAGGTCGTCGACGACTGCCTGCGCGCGCTGCTGGAGCAACGCGACGAGGCGCTGCTGGACCTGGCCGCCCGCCGCGGGTTGGCGTGGGTCCGCATCGAACTGGCGCGGCTGGCGTCCGAAACCACCCGGGGGCAGCTACGGCATTGGCAGCAGGCGTCGGAGCAGGACCTGATCGAACTGTGGCAGCAGGCCTACGAGCGCGAGGCGCCGCGGTTGCTGCTGGAGGAAGTGCGGTCCAGCGATCCGCTGGCCGCGCTGCGGCAGACGATCGACCCCAGCGCCGCGGCCAGCGACAAGCTGCGCGAGCATTTCCTCCTGCTCGCCAATGCCCTGGCCGAACTCGACGCGGGCGAGGGCGACCCGCTGACGCTGGCTGCCACGGTTCACGATTTGGCCCGGCTCAAGGGCGGTTCGCGGCGCGTGTCGCTCGCCAAAAAGGACTGGTACGACGAGGCGCAGTACGAAGCTTTCAAGGACGCGGCCACGGCGGTGCGAGGGCTGATCGACAAGTTGCAGAAACTCGACGTGCCGCTGGAGCAGACCCAGGCCGCCGCCGCGGCAGGGCTCGAACTGGTGCGTCTCGCGGCCAAGATTCGCATCGCCCTGGACGATGCCAAGCGGCAACGCAATCAACTCGATTTCGACGACCTGCTGGAACGATCTCACGAGTTGCTGACCGACCCCGATCACGACGCGCTGCGGCAGGAACTCGCCGCAGAGACGCGGCTGTTGATGGTCGACGAATTTCAGGACACCGACCCCATGCAGGTCGACATCGTCAAGGCGCTCTGCGGCGACGAGTGGCAGAGCGGCGGCTTGTTCGTGGTGGGCGACGACAAACAGTCGATCTACCGCTTTCGC
>JAGQOU010000349.1 GCA_020427145.1 Planctomycetales bacterium
AAAAAAGGGGGGGGAAGGGGGGGGGGGGGAGATTTTGGGAAGGGGGAAGGGGGAAGGGGAAAGGGGGAAGGGGGAATGGGGAATGGGGAATGGGGAATGGGGAATGGGGAATGGGGAATGATGCCGAGGGAAGCACGCGAAGGTGCGATGTCCTAGCCGCGACCTGACGAGGTCGCCGGCGGCGCCGCGAGTGATGCGTGCTTCCGACTTCTACTCTGCTTCCTTCAACCGAATCCGCAAGGGTTCCGTGGCGAGGTCGGGGTTCTCAGGGTCGTAGTAGTACTCTTGATCGTCAGGCAATTCCGGCAGCACGATCATGTTGGCCTTGATGATCTTGCTCATGAATTCGTCGTTCGATTTGGGATACTCGCCGTGCTCTGCTTCATAAAGCTTCACGGCGTAGTTCACGTTGTTGAGGATCATTTGGTGCTCGGCATAAAATCGTGCGTTGCCAACGGCGCCCAAGTATCCACCGACGGCCCGCGATCGCCGACCCTTGACCGCGTCGTTCGCTGTAAACGCCCGCCCCTCTTCCGTCACGTCTTCCACGTCGCCCGGGTCGGGGAGCGCTTCGCCGCCCGCTGTTGCCGCCGCCGCGGTGCCACGTTCCGGGCCGGTGTCCTCTGTGGCGGCCGCGTCGCTGGCCGCGGGGGTCGTGCCGGCGCCCGGCGTGTCGGGCAGCTCAGGCACCTCGCAGCCGAACATCAGCGCGAGAAAGCCGACGCCCGCGAGCATTGCGAAAGATTCCGTCTTCATGGCCAAGCTCCTGCCAGTGCGTGAGTGATTTTCCCAATTCGCCCTGTCCCAACGACAACCGCCGGCGAGCGGCGGGCATAAGCCCGCTGTTTCTCTGTGTCTCTCTGGAGTGTCGACTATGTCCAACTCACAGGGGGGCCGGACTAACAGGGGGCTTACGCCCCCCGCTCGCTTGCGATCGTCGCCTGGGGGTCGTCGGTTGTCAGTTGCCAGCTGCGCATCGCCGCCAGTTTGTCGCGGCGGGTCATGTCGAATGCCAACGGGGTGATCGTGATCTTGCCTTCTCGCAGCAGTGACAAGTCGGTGTCCTTGTCTTCGGGCGGGGTCGGTTGTTTGCCGGTCGCCCAGTAGTACAGGCGGCCGCGGGGGTCGCGGCGGGTTTCGTATTGTTCGCCCCAGGGAACTACGCACATGGGAGCGACGCAGACCTCGGCTGGCGCTTCCAGCGCGGCGGTCGGGATGTTCAGGTTGTAGAGCTGCGGGTCGGGATCCTTCTGGTCGAGTATCTGCCGAATGAGGCCCGCGGCCACCGCGGCTGCCTCGTCGTAGCGGGCTTGTTCGTCGTATTCCAGCGAGACTGCAATGCTTGTGATGCCAAAGAATGCTCCTTCGATGGCCGCCGCCACGGTGCCGCTGTACAGCACGTTGATGCCGGCGTTCTGGCCGCTGTTGATGCCGCTGACAACCAGGTCGGGCCGCTCGGGACAGAGCCGGGCGACCGCGAGTTTGACGCAGTCGGCGGGACTTCCCTCGACGGCCCAGCCGCGACGGCGGTCGCCGTCGTACACCTCGCGGCACATGAGCGGGGTCAGGTAGGTGATTGCGTGTCCCACGCCGCTTTGCTCGGCCAGGGGCGCAACCACCGTCACGGTTCCCAATGATTGCAAGGCTCGTTCCAGGGCCGCCAGGCCCGGTGCGTAGATGCCGTCGTCGTTGGTGAGCAGGATATGCACGCCGTAAACCTCTTTGTCCACAGGAGTTCCGTCATCGCCTCGTTACCACCATCATAACCGCGTCTGTGGCGAAAGGGCAACGTACGAGGCAAAACAGCAACGCCCAAGCCGCGGTAGCGGCGGCGGCCACGCCGCTGCGATCCGCCCCCAGATCGGCGTAAATTGGCGGCGCCGCGCCCTGGTGCGGCAGGCAGACGGCAGGCTGGCCGGGAACCTGCGGGCTCGCGCCGGCAACGGGCGTGGACGCGGGGTGGTGGGGCGCGCCGCCTTTTTTGTCGCAGCGGCGTGGCCGCCGCCGCTAACGCGGAGCTTGAATTTTGCGTTCGCCGCTCGGTGCCGACTGCCCCCTGCCCACTGGCGACTGGCCCCTGCTACAATCGCCGGTTTTCCGATTTCGCCGCGGGCTTGTTAGGCGTGCCCGCCCAACTCGCAGGATGTGCGCCGATGACCGCCCCGGCAGCCGCCCCCGCTTCCGCACCCACGGCCGCTGCGGCCGAACGAGTGCTCGTGCTCGACTTTGGCTCGCAGTTCGCGCAGCTGATCGCGCGCCGCGTGCGCGAGCAGAACGTGTATTGCGAAATCGTCCGGCACGACATCACCGCCCAGCGCGTGCGCGAACTGGCGCCGATCGGCCTGATTCTGTCCGGCGGTCCCAATAGCGTGTACGAGCCGGGCGCCCCGCAAATCGACCCCGGGCTGTTCGACCTGGACATCCCCGTGTTGGGAATCTGCTACGGCATGCAGCTGATCTGCCAGGCCTTGGGCGGCAGCGTGCAGAGTTGCCCGTCGCGCGAGTACGGCCGTGCCGAGTGCGAGATCACCGCCGCGGGCGCCGGGCTGTTCGCCGACGTCAGCGCACAGACGCAAGTGTGGATGAGCCACGGCGACCAGGTGACCGGCATCGCGGAGGAGTTCGAGCCGCTCGCCAAGACGTCCACCTGTCCCTTCGCCGCGATTCGTCACCGTACGCGGCCGATCTTCGGTTTGCAGTTTCACCCCGAGGTCACCCACACGCCCGAGGGCTCCAAGGTCCTGGGGAACTTTCTGAAACAGTATTGCGGCGCCGAGGGCGCCTGGAAGCTGGGCGACTTTGCCGCCGAAACGATCGACCGCATCCGCGCCCAAGTGGGCGACGACCGCGTCATCTGCGGCCTTTCCGGCGGGGTCGATTCGTCGGTCGTCGCGGCGCTGCTGTACAAGGCGATCGGCCCGCAGCTTTCCTGCATTCTGGTCGACAACGGATTGCTACGGCTCGACGAAGAGCGGCTGGTGGTCGACGAATTTACCAGGCACTTCAAAACGGACCTGCATGTGGTCAAGGCCGAGGAGCAGTTCCTCAGCGTGCTGGCCGGGATCACCGACCCGCAGGAAAAGCGCCGCCGCATCGGGCACGAGTTCATCGATTGCTTTGCCAGCGAGGCGCGAAAAATCCAAGGGGCGAAGTACCTCGCACAAGGAACGCTGTATCCCGACGTCATCGAAAGCGGCGCCGCCCCCGATGGCCCGGCCGACACGATCAAGCTGCATCACAACGTCGGCGGACTTCCCGCGGAGTTGGGCTTCGAACTGATCGAACCGCTCCGCGATCTATTCAAGGACGAGGTCCGCCGGCTGGGACTGCAACTGGGGCTGCCTGAGGAATTGGTGTGGCGGCATCCCTTCCCCGGGCCGGGGCTGGCCGTACGCTGCCTGAGCGATGTCACCAAAGAGAAACTCGACACGCTACGGCAGGCCGACGCGATTGTGGTCGGCGAGATCAAAGCGGCCGGGCTGTACCGCGCCACGTCCCAGGCGTTCGCGGTGCTGCTGCCGGTGCAAAGCGTCGGCGTGATGGGCGACAGCC
>JAGQOU010000350.1 GCA_020427145.1 Planctomycetales bacterium
ACGATCCCACTCCGGCATGCCTCCCAGGTAAAGCCGCCGCAGACGATCTTCCATCTCTTCGGGCGGCAGCGAGAGCAACTCGGCGCGGACTTCTTCGTCGAGGTCTTCGACAAAGTACTCCTCAAGTTCTTGCCGCGAGATTCTTCCCTCGACCTGCAGGCTGCGGGCCTGGGCCGCCCATTTGCCAACCTGATTGAAGCGTTGCATGGGATTCATCCCGTCGAGCGCCGCCAGCGTCTCCGGCGGCAGGGCGCTGCGAATGGAATCAACGATTTGCGTTCTTTGCGCTGGATTCATGGCGAGCAGTCGCTGACCGCGCATGAATGCGCGGTCGCCGGCGCCGCGATTGCCGCCGGCTTTGAGATACGCCTGACGGAGCGCGACCAGAAGTTCCCGCAACTGCTTATCGGTTAACTCGAGCGCTTCGCTGACGCCGCGCTGCCGAAGTTCGGCGCCGATGGCGTCGAGGCGCTCGTCGGCGGGCATGCGCCGCAGTTCGAATTGGCGGCTGGCCGGCAGTTGGGCGAGCCAGCGGCGGTACACGATGAGCGTTTGAAACAGCTCGTCGGCCTGGGCGTCGTCGGCCATCATTTGCTTGTGCAGTTTGCGCATCCGCCGCTGCTCGTCGGCCGGCAGGGCGCGGAACCGGTCGTATTGTCCCTTGAGCACCGTGCGTTTCTCGTCGGCCAGCTCATCGAGCCAGCCGCGGCGATCGTCGGTGCGGGCCAGTGCGGTCAACTCAGCGGCTTCCTCGTCGAGATCGGCTCCGCTGAGCGTGGCGGCCCGCAGCGCGGCGCCGTACCGCGTTTCCAGCTGCTGCAGGAAGTCGACCGACTGAAACTGAGCGTAGCGGTCCACGTTGCTCACCACCGGCAAATCGGCCAGCAAAGCCCGATTGGGGGCGTCGCGCACGATGCGCACCGCCAGAAATGCCAGCAGCCCCGCGGCGATCGCCGCCAACGCGTTCGACCACCGCCGTTTGCGGCGCACAATCGGCAGAGCCAGCGTTTTGGCGTCGAGTTCCGCGGCCGCCTCGGTCACGACCATCTCCATGGTGGTGCGGGAGAAGCGGTCGTCGAGCGTGGTCCGCGGCAGCTCGTCGAGCGCTTCCCACGCACGCTCAATCCCCTGCATCTCCTGGCGAAACGACTCGTCGCGCGCCAGCTGCTGCTCCACCGCCGCGTTCTCGGCCGACGAAAGTTCGCCGTCGAGATACGCGACGATGTCTTCCAAGCGTCGCTGATGGTCGTTGGTGGGTTCGGGAGGCATCGGTTTGGGGCGACGGTTTAGGTCTTCACCACGGAGTGTACGAGAGCAGGGGGCGTTCAGCAGTTCGCAATGCGCCGCCGAGTCATCGCGTCTTTCGGGGTTCCGTGATTTGTTATTCGGATTTGTCCGACGTTTCGGCGCGGGCGCCTTGTTGCAAGTACGGTTCAATCATGTCGCGCAAGTTCACGCGGGCGCGGGAGAGCAGCGACTTGACGGCCGAGGGAGACAACTCCATCACCTCGGCGATTTCTTCGTAGCTCAGGTGTTCGAATTTGTTGAGCAGCACGGCCTCGCGTTGGCGGTCGTTCAGCGTGCCGATGGCCCATTCGACGATCTCGCGCAGTTCGGCCTTGGCGAGTTGGCGGGTTGGCATCATCCCGCTCGCGGCCACGGCCTGAGCCTCCAGCGAATTGGCGCCCGTGTCGGCGCCGGGGCTCGGAGCGAGATTGATCTCCTTGCGCCGCGCTGCTGAACGCCGCGAGTTGGAAGCCAGGTTGTGGGCGATCGTGAACAGCCATGTCGAAAACTTCGAGCCCGGGATGTAACGCTTGCGCGAGCGGTACACCCGCAGAAACACTTCCTGGGTCAGGTCCTCGGCCAGGTCGCGGCGGGCGACCAGGTGGGTCATCAGCGAAGCGATCCGGCTTTGGTAGCGCAGCATCAACTCCTCGAACGCCGCGGCGTCGTCGTCCCGCACGCGCAGCATCAGCCGCACGTCAGGATCCTGAGCCGTGTAACGCAGAGCAGTGGAGTCGGTGATCGCCACCTACGGGGCCTCGCTGCGGGGTGGTGCTGCGCGGGAGTCGGCCCCAAGTGGCGTCGGCGGGGCCGGCTCTCAGTATACAAACCCCGGGCCGGGAGAGGAGTTTCGGCCGAATTGCGCGCAGCACCCTGGGGGCTGCGCTCCGCTCCGTCCCCAGCCACCCGCCACGTCGCCGAGACTTTCCTGCGTCCGCTATAGCAAGCTGTCCAGCAGCAGCCGCATTTTGCGCATCTCGGCTTTGTGATCGAAACCTTCCAGCGGCGTCATATCCACCGTGAGCGCCCGGTTGTAGCCGACGCCCTGCAACTGGGAGATTAGTTTGCCGTAGTCGACTTCGCCTTGGCCGACCCGCACGTAGAGCTTGCTCTTGGTCGAGTCGCGGAGGTAAAGGTGGCAGACGTGGGGAAAGACCTTCGAGAAATCGCGCCCCTGGCGGGGACCGGCGATGTAGTGGCTGGGATCGAGCGCCAGACCCAGCCCCTTGACGGTGTCGCACAGCACCACGGCCGTGTCGGGATCCTCGGTCATGCAGCCGATGGTCGTTTTCATCGCCACCAGGGACCCTTCCAGCGAGGCCGACTTCACCAGGCCGCGGAGTCGCTCGATTTCCTCGTTGAAGGGGGTGCCCAGCTCAGCCGCCGGCACCACCAGCGGCACGACGCGCAGGGCCTTGGCCAGCTTACAGCAGGCGGCAAATTTCTCCTGATACTGCGGATCGCTCGGCGGCAGGTCGAAATTCAGCGCCGCGATGGTCAGCCGGTGCGTGTCGCGGAAGGTCTCGAACGCCTGCTCCGGATTCTCCAGGGCGAGCGACGGTCGGCACCATGCGGCGGCGTCCTCGGCCATTCGCAGCTCGACGGCCGTGTACTGCAGGTCGACCAGCGTCGGCAGAACCTCGCTACGGGGAAGATTGGGGAAACACTCCGACGTGGCGCAGACAAACACGTGCTCACTCCTTGACGACGTATCGCGGGCGACCGGCGACGGCCGCCTCAAGCCGGTACTGTAGCGGGTGGAGCGGCGCGGGGGCAACACCTGCAGACAACCGACGCAGCACGCGTGGCATGGCGTACGGAGCCTAGAGACGCCGAATCAGCGCACAGGCCCAAGCCCGCGACGCAAGCCGCGGGTTGGCGCAAAAGGTGGGTCACGGCAACGAACCGGCAACTCGCGCCGGGCGATCGCGACGGGGCGGTCGGATTACCGTTTGCCCGGGAGAGCCCAGGAGAGTTGGGTGGCTGGGG
>JAGQOU010000351.1 GCA_020427145.1 Planctomycetales bacterium
GTGTGCTCTTCCGATCTTGCTCCTGGGATCTATGGGGAAGAGGTAAGGGAACGTCGGCTGGGGCGGTCGCCGACGGCGCGAGACCCAAGTCGTCGAGCAATTCGGCCACCGCGGCGCAGACGTCGGCGCCCTGCCACGGCTTGTCCGGGTTCCAGACCACGCGGCCCTGACCGTCCTCGTCGAGGTACAGCAGTCGTTGGACGGCGGACGCGAACCTCGCCAGGTCGACTTGCGGCAGTAGCGCAGCGTGGCCCGGGACCGGGGCGGACGCCGGGAGAGACTCCGCTCGCCCCGCGGCGCGCAGCGCGGCGGCGACGTCGGTTCCCGGCAGATCCGCCCAGGAGGTCGGCTCCCAAGTCAACACGAAGACGGCGCCCGTGCGACCGTCGCGCAACGCGACCTGGCGCCGCCCGGGTGCGTCGTCGTCCGCGAGTTCGGCGTCCCAGTCCACGATCGTCGCGTCGAGGGCGGGGTCGTCGCTGAAGAGGTCTTGCAGGAGGCCTCCGTGGAGGCTGATCACGATGCGCATCGCAACCTTTCGCAGGCGGGTCCAGGGGAAGAAGAAAACCAGTCGGCGCCAAACTGGCGCCATATCGCCCTTATGAACATTTTCGCCGACAAGTACGCTGGGCTCGAGATCAACCGCCGCCGGCGATCGCCGGACGACGGGCTTCAGCGCGTCAATTCGTCGACGGATCGAGGCGCACGCCCCGCCGGGGGCGACGAGGGGAGGGCGCTGCCCGGTAGACCCCCGCGCGATCGGCGGCGAGGCAGCGACCACTCGCCCAGTCGCGGAGTTGGGCGATCGGTTCGGCGGCCGCGACCGCCACGGGCACGACGTGCTGCGCCGCGTCCCGCAGGGGGAGGTCCAACAGTGCGGCCAACCGACAGCAGGCGCTGATCTCAGCGCCCGTCCACTGCTCGTCGGTCGGTTGCGGATCGTCCGTGGCGACGGCGTAGGCCTGACGGTGAATGCCCCAGATCGCGTCCTTTTCGGCCCGCTGGGGCAGATCAATAAAGAACACCCCGTCGAACCGTTCGGCGCGGGTGAACTCCGGCGGCAAGTCCGCGACGCTGTTGGCGGTGGCCACGACGAAGACGTCGCTGGTCCGATCGGCCAACCAGGTGAGCAGCGCGCCAAACAGCCGCGCCGCCACGCCGCCGTCGGCCTGGCCGCCGCCGCGGACCCCCGCCAACCCCTTGTCGATCTCGTCGATCATCAGCACGCAGGGGGCCATCGCCTCGGCCGTGGCGATCGCTCGCCGCACGTTCGCTTCGGTCTGACCCACGAGCGATCCCATGAGGGCGCCGATGTCGAGCCGCAACGTGGGCCGGGCGACTTCCTGGCCCAACGCCTTGCAGAAGGCGCTCTTGCCGCACCCCGGGGGCGAAAGGAGCAGCACGCCCTTGGGGGCGACGGCCCGCGTCGCGGCCCGCATCCCCAGCGCCCGCAAACAGAACTCCTTCAACGCGGCGAGACCGCCCAAATCGGCGAACCGCTCCGTTCCTGCGTGAAGGGCCAACGGGCCGGCTTTTTGGAGTTGTTGGGCCTTCACCTCCCAGATCGTGCGGGGCGTCAGGGCGCCGTCGCGGACCAGCGCCAGCGAAAAGGCCCCTTCCGCTTCGAACCGCGTGAGCCCGGCCGCCGCGTCGAGCAGGGCGTCCAGGGCGTCGCCGACGGGGAGTTCTGCCGGCTCGTCGGCGATCTCGCGGGCGATCGTCGCGAGCTGATCGCGGTCAGGCAGTTCGTGCTCGATCACGACGAAGAGTTTTTCGAGTTCGGGGGGCAGGTCGACCAGCGGGGCCAACACAATCACGAACGTCCGCTGACTCTTGCCGAGCTGGACTTGCCGCGCGGTCGCCTGCGCGACCTCCGCCGATGGCAAGAAGCGATGGAAGTTGGCGAGCACCAGCAGGGCCGGCGCATCGCCCTGGGCCAATCGTCCCGCCAGGCGGACCGCGGCCAACGGGTCGTGCGCCTCGGGGGCCGCCGCCGAGTCGTCGCGATCCGGCAACCGCAAGCCTGCGTCGACGTCCCACGCAGCCAATCGCCACCCTTCGTCGCGGCAGACGGCGGCGATCGTCGCCAGGGCGTCGTCATGTTCGTCGCTGCGAATCCAGATCCCCGCGAAACAGGCGCGGACGTATTCGCGGATTGCCGTCTTCAAGGTCTGTGCCATCAGTTTCTCGCTAGAATGGGTCAGAGGGATGGGCGACACTCGTCACCAGTGCACGAGTTCGTCAATCTCCCGCAGCCAGCCGGCGACTTCGCCGGCTGGATCGCGCACCGCGGCCCAGGGCGGCGTCATGCGGGCGACGACGACCGTATTGAGCCAGCGTTTGGTGCGCCCGACCAATCGGCGTTGGGCCTGCCGCTGGAGGTCGCGCCAGCGGACCTGCGGCGCCGTCGCGCGGAACCGGGCCGCAGCCACGCTTGTCGCCACGTCGACGTGATCGCCGAGGGCCA
>JAGQOU010000352.1 GCA_020427145.1 Planctomycetales bacterium
CTTCTCGATCGACGTCGACACGGCCGCTTACGCCAACGTGCGGCAGTTTCTCATGCAGTCGGGGCAGTTGCCCCCCGCCGACGCGGTGCGCATCGAGGAATTGGTCAACTACTTCGACTACGACTACGCGGCGCCGACCGACGAGACGCCGTTCGCGGCGAATGTCGAGACCGCCGCCTGCCCGTGGAACGACAAGCATCGCCTGGTTCGTATCGGCATCAAGGGCCGCGAGATGGACCGCCGCGCCCGGCCGCTCTCCAACCTGGTGTTCCTGGTCGACGTCTCCGGCTCGATGAACGAGCCGAACAAGCTGCCGCTGGTGGTCGAGGGACTGCGGATGCTCGCCGAGGAGTTGAGCGAAAACGACCGCGTGGCGATCGTCGTGTACGCCAGCAGCGAGGGACTTGCCCTGCCCAGCACGCCCGGCACCCAACGCAAGACGATCACCGACGCGCTCGACAAACTGCGAGCCGGCGGGTCGACCGCGGGGGGCGCGGGCATCCAGCTCGCCTACAAGATCGCCCAGGACAACTTCATCACCGATGGCGTCAACCGCGTGATCCTCTGCACCGACGGCGACTTCAACGTCGGCGTCACCAGCCCGGCGGAACTGGAACGCATGGCCGAAACCAAGGCGAAGGAGACGGGCGTCTTTCTCACAGTGCTGGGCTTCGGCCGCGGCAACCTGAACGACGCGATGATGGAGCAAATCTCCGGCAAAGGGAACGGCAACTACTACTACGTCGACAACCGCACCGAGGCCCACAAGGTGCTGGTCGAGGAGATCACCGGCACGCTGGTCACGATCGCCAAGGACGTGAAGCTGCAGGTCGAGTTCAACCCGGCCCAAGTGGCCGGCTATCGGCTCATCGGCTACGAAAACCGCGTGCTGGCCGCCGAGGACTTCAACGACGACACGAAAGACGCGGGCGAGATCGGCGCCGGGCACACCGTCACGGCCCTGTACGAAGTCGTCCCCGCGGGGCAGCCGCTCGAGACGCCGACGGTCGATCCGCTGAAGTACGGCGTCGCCGGATCGCCGCCGCGGGACGGCCTGCAACCAAACGAGTGGGCTTACGCCGCGTCGGCCGAAGATTTCGCCGCGAATAGCGACGAACTGCTCACGCTGAAAATCCGTTACAAGCAACCCGACGGCGACACAAGCACGAAGCTGGAATTCCCCGTCACCGACACCGGCCAGAGTTTTGCCGAGGCGAGCGACGACTTCCAATTCGCCGCCGCGGTGGCCAGCTTCGGCATGCTGCTGCGCAACTCGCCGCACAAGGGTCAGTCGAGTTTCGCCGCCGTCGCGGAAATCGCGGAGAGCGCCAGTCGTGATCGCGACCCCCACGGCCGCCGCAAAGAGTTCGTCGAGCTAGTCAACCGCGCCGCGGAACTAACGGGGGAGTAGCAGCGAGACAACGTCGCAGCCGCGAGCAAACCTGCTCGCCGGCGAGTTTGCTAGCTCGCGAACCACCGAATCGGCAAACCGCGTCCGCAACGCCGCCAGCGACCTAGTCAGGTCGCGGCTAAACACCTCGCGACAAGCTAAAGCCCCCACTAGTCACCGATCACTGATCACCGATCACTGATCACTGATCACCGATCACTGATCACCAGTCACCAGTCACCCCCTCCCCCCCCTACCCCACGTCGCCCAACTCCAGCGCCTCGCCGTAGCGCTTCATCATCTGCTCGCGCAGCGGCGCGTGGTCGGCGTGTTTCAGGCCCGGGTCTTCGGCAACCAGCAACTGCGCGTCGCGGCGGGCTTCTTCCAACAGGTCGCGGTCGCGCATCAGGTCGGCGATCCGCAGCGGCGGCAGGCCGTGCTGCTGCTGTCCGAACAGGTCGCCCGGCCCCCGCAGCGTGAAGTCGAGCTCGGCCAACTCGAACCCGTCGCTCTTGTCGGCAAACGCCTGCAGCCGCTCGCGGGCCTTCTCGTCGGCCTCGCCGATTAGCACGCCGCAGAATCCCGGGTTCTGCCCGCGTCCCACCCGACCGCGCAGCTGGTGCAATTGAGCCAATCCAAACCGATCGCCCCCCGACACCGTCATCACCGTGGCGTTGGGCACGTCGACGCCCACTTCGATCACCGTGGTGCTCACCAGCACCTGCGTCTCGCCAGCGCGAAAAGCGTCCATCGCCGCCGACTTCTCCGCCGGCGGCATGCGGCCATGGAGAATGCCCAACCGGAAATCGGCCAACTCGTCGTTGGTCAGCTGCTCGAACGCCGCCGCCACGCTCGGGGCGGCCACGGTCTCCGACTCGTCGACCAACGGCGCCACGACGTACGCCTGTCGACCCTCGCGCAGCCGATCGCGCACAAACGCCCACCATCGAGCCTCCTTGTCGGGGTCGACCAGATACGTGCTCACCGGCTGCCGACCCGCGGGCATCTCGCGCAGCGTCGAAAAGTCCAAGTCGCCAAACAGCGTCATTCCGAGCGTGCGCGGAATCGGCGTGGCGGTCATCACCAGGTAGTGCGGCGCCACCTCGCCTTGCCGCAGCGCGGCCCGCTGCCGCACGCCAAACTTGTGCTGCTCGTCGACGATCACCAAACCCAGCTTGGCGAATTTCACCGCCTCCTGCACCACGGCGTGCGTGCCGATCACCACGTCCAAGTCGCCCGCGGCCAGTTTGGCCAGCACCGCGTCGCGCTCGGCCTTGGTCAGACTCCCCGTGAGCAGCGTCCACCGCACGCGGCTGTCTTCCAGAATCTTGGTGAGCGTCTGGGCGTGCTGCTGAGCGAGAATCTCGGTCGGCGCCATCAGCGCCGCCTGGTAGCCGTGGGCCACCGCGGCCAGCATGGCGTACAGCGCGACGATGGTCTTGCCGCTGCCCACGTCCCCCTGCAGCATGCGGTTCATGGGACGATCCAAGGCAATATCGGCCGCGATCTCGGCGATCGCTGCGTTCTGCCCCGCGGTCAACTCAAAGGGCAACAGCCGACGAATCCTCGCGTCGATCTTGGCCGTCACCTCCAACGGCGGCGCAGGGAGCGCCCGCTGCTCGCTGCGGCGAATCGACAACGCCAATTGCAAAATAAACAACTCCTGAAACACAAACCGCCGCCGCGCCCGCTCCATCTCTTCGCGCTCGGCCGGATGATGAATCTTGCGCACCGCCTCGACCAGCGGCATGAGCGAGAACTTCGCCAGCAAGTCGGCCGGGAAGACCTCGTCCAGCAGCTCGGCAAACCCCTCGACCGCCCCCTGCACGCACCGCCGCATCGCGTACTGGCTCAGCCCCTCGGTCAGCGGGTACACCGGCAGCAGCTTGGTATCCAGCGGCGCCTCCTCGTCGGCCAGATAGGTGACCTGCGGGTGCGACATCTCCCACATCAGCCGCTTCTGCGTCGGCTTGGCGGTAAACAGCACCGTCTGCCCTTTGCGGAACTTGTCGCGCATGAACGGCTGATTGAACCAGGTGGCCCGCAGCCCATGCCCGGCCGCATCGATCACCAGCACCGACACCCGGCTGCGCCCAAACCCGCTGGAGGTGGCCGAGACTTCGTGAACCACCCCGCGCACGCTCAGCAGCTCGCCCTCGACGAGCTGATCCACCGGCCGCTCGTCCGACAGGTCCTGGTAATCGCGGGGAAAGTGAAACAGCAGCCCCGCCGCCGTGCGAATCCCCAGCTTCGCCAACAATTCCGCCCGCGCAGCGCCGACCCCGCGGACAAACTCCACAGGCGTAGCAAGTCGTTCTCGAGCGGCGGCATCCATGGGGGGTATTGTAGCGAATCGAAGCGAATCGCTCCCCGCCCGTCGCCGGTGCGAGAGAATCGTCACACTCGCCGCGAGCGTGAAGCGTTCTGAAACATAAACCACGACGGCACGGCGAGCACGACGGCCGCGCCGCCCCATCTTCCTTTTTCACTCTGCTCCCCTCTCCCTGACGGGAAGGGGGATGTCAATTCGCTCACACATGCCGCTTCGCCGTCATCGGTTTTTTGTAGAAAATGGGCCACCACATCGGGGAC
>JAGQOU010000353.1 GCA_020427145.1 Planctomycetales bacterium
GCACCTTGTGCCAGAACCGCGCGTACAGCAGGTGCAACACCGCGTGCTCGGCCCCGCCGACGTACAGGTCGACCGGCATCCACGCCTTCTCAATTTCCGGGTCGATCGCCGCGTCGGTGTTCGTCGGATCAAGAAACCGCAGGTAGTACCAGCACGAGCCCGCCCACTGCGGCATGGTGTTGGTCTCGCGCTTGTAACGCACGCCGTCGATCACCGGGTAGAGCCATTCGTCGGGCGCCTTGTCCAGCGGCGGCTCGGGCCGACCGTGGGGCTTGTAGTCCTCCAGGTGCGGCAGATCGACCGGCAACTCGTCCTCCGGCACGGCGCGGAGGCGTCCAGTCGGCTGGCGGTCGTCGTTCAGCTCGTGCAGGATCGGAAAGGGCTCGCCCCAGAACCGCTGCCGACTGAAGAGCCAGTCGCGCAGCTTGTAGTTGACCGCCTGGCGCCCCAGGCCGCGCTCGGCGAGCCACGCAGTGATTTTTTCTTTGAACTCAGCGGTCGCGAGGCCGTCGAACTCGCCGCTGTTGATGGCGACGCCGGCGTCCGCGTAAACCTGCTTGCCGGCGAGGATCTTCTCTGATTCCTCCGGCGAGACGTAGCTCGCCGGCTGGACAACCGGTTTGATGGCGATGTCGTATTGCTTGGCAAACTCAAAATCGCGCTCATCGTGCGCCGGCACGGCCATGATGGCGCCGGTACCGTAGCTGATCAGCACGTAGTCGGCGATCCAAATCGGGACCGCTTCGTCGTTGACCGGGTTGATGGCGTAGCTGCCGGTGAACACGCCGGTCTTTTCCTTGGCGAGTTCCGTGCGATCGAGGTCGCTCTTGGCGGCGGCCGCGTCGCAATACTTCTTCACCGCGGCCTTGTTGTCCGCCGTGGTGAGCCGCCCGACCAACGGGTGCTCGGGGGCGATCACCATGTACGTGGCGCCGAACAGCGTGTCGGGTCGCGTGGTGTAGATGCGGAGCACGTCGTTGCCGGGCTTCGCGGGGAAGCCGGCCTTCCGACGCGCATCGCCCCAATTAGCCCCCGGTGAGTCACCGGGGGCTAAATTCTTGTCACCGGGGGCTAAATGCGAATGCCCAATGTAAAAATCAACCTCCGCCCCGGTGCTCCGCCCGATCCAATTGCGCTGCAGCGCCTTGATGCCCTCGTGCCAGTCCACGTCCTCCAGGTCGCGCTCCAACCGGTCGGCGTAGGCCGTGATTCGCAGCATCCATTGCCGCAGCGGCCGGCGTTCGACGGGGTGACCGCCCCGTTCGCTCTTGCCGTCGATCACTTCTTCGTTGGCCAGCACCGTGCCGAGCGCCGGGCACCAGTTCACGGGGGCGTCGCTCTGGAACGCCAGCCGTCGCTCGTCCTGGTACTCGCGCACCGCGTCGGCGCCCTGCTTCTTCACCGCCGGGGGGATCGGCAACTCGCTGATCGGCCGGCCGCGCTGCGTGTCGGCGTCGAACCACGTGTCGTAGATCTGCAGAAAGATCCACTGCGTCCAGCGGACGTACTCCACGTCCGTGGTCGCCAGCTCCCGGGCCCAGTCGTAGCTGAACCCCAGCATCTTCAACTGCCGGCGAAACGTATCGATGTTTTTCTCGGTCTGAATGCGCGGGTGCTCGCCGGTCTTGATCGCGTGCTCCTCGGCCGGCAGCCCGAACGCGTCGAACCCCATCGGATGCACGACGCTCTTGCCCTGCATGCGGGCGGCCCGGCAGACGATGTCGGTGGCCGTGTACCCCTCGGGATGCCCCACGTGCAGCCCGTCGCCGC
>JAGQOU010000354.1 GCA_020427145.1 Planctomycetales bacterium
TCGCGGCCGATGATGCGGCCTTTCATTTCGTCGTTGGGGATGTCGACCGTGCTGGTGGTCGACTCGGCGGTGTGGGCCGCGGCGAATCGCTGCACGGCGGTGATCAGCAACTCGCGCGACTTGGCCTGCACCTTCTCTTCAGCGTCGCGTTCGTAGCGCATGATCAAGGCGCCCTGCTCCTTGACCAATTGCTTTTCGAGCCGCTCCAACAACTTGGCCTCGGCCTCAGCCGGCCCCAAGCCGCTCAGCTGGTGCATGGTTTGTCGCTCAAGATCGAGCAGGTCGTCGAGCTCCTTCTGGCGGCGGTTCGCGTCGTCCAGTTTTTCGGTCAGTCGCCGCTGATTGCTCTCGACCATTTTCTCCTGCTTGGAGAGTTGCTCGGCGCGGGCGACCTGCGCGTCTTCGACCTTGTCGAGTTGCCGTTCGCGGTCGTGCAGCTGGCGGCGCGTCTCTTCGTTTTCTTTCTCCAGCTTGGCCTTTTCCTGCAGGGCCATTTCGCGGGCCTCGATTTGCGCCTCTTTGCGGCGGGCAGCCGCCTCGCCTTCCGCCCGATCGATAATCATCTGGGCCTTCTGATCGGCGTCGCGACCGCGCAAATAGTCGAGCAGTTTGACAGCCGCCATGCCGCCGACGCCGGCCAGCAAAACAAAAATCGTCGCGGTGGTCATCGAGACGCCATCGGTCTCGGCCGCCAGCGGCGCAACCAATTGAAGAACAGGGGTCATGGTCATGGGATATCTTCCGGACGTTGGCCGAAGGGTTATCGCGCGCCGACGACCGGGCAGGCTCGTGGCGGCAGACCGCGGCGCAAGCAGAGCGGCGCAGAGAAGAAGGGCCCCGCCGCGGCGAACAAACCTCGCCGCGGTGAAGCGATGCGTTGGAACTGACCTGTGCTAACCCCAGCCGCCTGTCCGCCATGTCGGGCGGACGGCCTCGCGACCCGGCGCCGACGGGACGAACCCGTAAGCGCCGACGCCCGAGTCAGGGTCGTGCGGTGGACCGCGACGGAACCGCACGATCGATGTCGATCGCGGGATCGCCGCGCCGGCGAGTGCAACTGCGGGCGCCGTGGGCCGGGCGTCGTCGACACGCACGGTCGCCGCCGCGACGAGCCAAAGCCCCGTCGCCAACGCCGCCGCCGCCAGTAGTGTCAACAGCACCGAAACCATCATTGCACCCAGCCGCGTGGTCAGAACCTAACGCTTGCCTTGGTAATTCTTCTCAAAGGAACTGCTCTGCGCACTGCCGCAGCCCGCAGCCTTGGAATCGCCAAGGTCGCGTGCGCGTCGTAAATGTACGCACAAATCGTGACTCGCGCGGGCGAAATACAGTCGGTTTGCAGCGCTTCTGGAGCGTTGCCGCCGTCGCGTCGCCCGCCCGCGGACGAGTTACGTTAAGATATCAAACAGGCAACGAACTGCAAATGGCGCAGTGACTTAGGCGCAGCGGGTCGACCCCGGCCGAAACGCCCAGCCGGCGCCAAACCGCCAGTTTCCGCAATCGGCAAACTGGCAGACGCCGCCGGCGCAGAACCGCCCCGAGTCGACGGCCCGTTTGGGCGAAATCCCCGCTGCTTTCAGCGATTTCATCGTAAGACCGGCGCGAGCACGTCGCTCGCAACGACGCCGAAGGTCGCCGCTGTGACTGAATCACCGCCAACTTGCTACCTGGAGCAACTCGCCCGCGGCTGGCCGCCCCAGCGCTGGCGGGACGTCAACGTCCTGGTGGCCGTCTCCGGCGGGGCCGACAGCGTGGCGCTGCTGCGAGGCCTGCTGCAGCTGAAGCAGACCGCCGGCGGGGCGGGCGCTCTGCTGGCCGCACACGTCAACCACCAGCTGCGCGGAGCCGAGTCGCAGCGGCAGCAGCGGTGGGTCGCCGATCTTGCAGAAGGCCTGAAAACCCCGTTGGTCGTGGAGAGTTGCGAGGTCTCCGCCCGGGCGGCTGCCGAGGGAGACGGCGTCGAAGCAGCGGCCCGGGCCGAAAGGTACGACGCGCTCGCCCGGATGGCCGGCGCCGCGGGGGCCCGCTACGTGGCCGTCGGCCACACCCGCGACGACCAGGCCGAAACCGTCGTCATGCGGCTGCTGCGAGGCGCGGGACTGCGGGGACTGGGCGGCATGCGCCACGCCCGGCCGCTGACCGACGGCGTCGCGTTGGTGCGACCGCTGCTGGACATCCCCCGGGCGGACGTGGAACGCCACCTCGCCGCGATCGGCCAGCCGTGGGTTCATGACGACTCGAACGACGAACTGCGGTTCACGCGCAACCACGTGCGGCACGAGGTGCTGCCGGCATTGCGCTCGGCCTGCCACGGCGATCTGAACGCCCTGCTCGCCGAATTGGCGGGCGACGCGCAAGGTGCGTCCGATGCGGTCGAGGCGGCCGCCCGGGCGGCGCTGGAGACCTGCCGCAGCGATCCGCCGGCGGCGAGCGCTCCTGGGACGATGATCTTCTGCCTGTATCTCGCCGCGCTGGCAACGTGCGCGCCGCTGGTACGAACCGAAGCGCTGCGACTCGCCTGGCGTGAGGCGGGGTTGCCCGAACAGGCAATGACGCGCCGGCACTGGGAAGACTTGGCAGCGTTGGTTGAGCGCCCCGGCGCGGCGCCGATCAATCTGCCGGGCAACCTGCGAGCCAACGTCGCGGGCGGCCTACTCATCATGGAGCGGTTGGCAAACGCATAACGCTGCGTCGACGACGCTACTTCTTCGTCGTGTGCGACGCGGCGGTCACGGCGCCGGCGGTTTCGACCAGCCGTTCTTCGAACCGCGACGCAAAGCGCATCACGCTGGTTTGGCCGGCAAAGCCCAGTACGCGGCTGTCGACGCGATGGTCTTGTTCGACGATGCGTCCCGTTTCGATATCAAACAGCACCTTGCCGCTGGTCAGCCGTTCGACCAACTGCGACCGGACGAACGGATCGACCGGCGTCAGGATGTGATACTCCACCTCAATCGTGGCGACGCCGTCTGTAACGCTTCTCAGCTTGCAGGTGCGGCGCGTGCGAACCTTGATCTTGGCGCCCCCTTTGCGCTCCGCCATGACGTCGTAAGTGCGCGACCAACGGCCGCCGACGGCCACGGGTTCGGCAGGCAGTTCCAGTGTGATCGGCATGTCGTCGGTGACCGGGGGCTGCGGGTGCTTCTCTTCACGATGCACAATCTTGCCGGTCGGAGAGATGCGAATCACCGAAATCGGCGTGTTCACCGCGCCGGCCACCTGCTCGAACCCCGGCGGCGGCGTCGGGTCCTTCTCGCTATCGTACGTGTGCGACGCGACGCCGGGCGAGTGGTTGGTCATCCGCACCGCTTCGACCAGATGGACGAACTCCATCTCGCCGTTGGGCAGCACGTCGGTCACCTTCCACGCCTTGGTCGATTCGCTCAGGGTCTCGGCTTCCTGCGTCTTGCTGTCGATCGTGGTGCGCACGCTGGTCGCCTGTTCGACGCGGTACCGCAGCACCTCGCCCATCCTGAATTTGTAGGCCAGCCGATACTTCGGCTTGCTGCGCGTCGCGGCGTCGGCAGCCCCCGCCCAGCAGAATGTTGCGGCGAACGACAGCAAAGCAAAAGCGGCGACAAATGCGCGGCGAGAGCGGGTCATGAGAGTGCATCCTTGCACGAGTCAAAGGCTGATCGGCAGCGCGGCGGGGGCGGCGCTGACGGCGATACGCACGCGCGCTGCGGCGAATGCCAGCGGCGTGCGCGGCATAGCATATCGCAACCACCGCGACGATGAAATTGCAATGCCGCCCCGCGGTGCTAGCACGCCAGGCAAGAACCGCGGCGCTAACCGCTCTCGCGGGCGGGCAGCCGGCCCCCCCAGCCGAGTTTCTCGCGCAGCGTGCGATAGTAGCCGCGGCCCTCGACTTCGATGAGCTGAAACTCGGCGACCGCGCGCGAGATGCGCACCCGGTCGGTTGCCTTGAGCTGGCACGCCACGTTGCCGTCGACCACCAACGTCGCCTCCGCCAGCGGATTGGGCACGGCGATCTCGTAGATCCGCTGGGCCGAGTCGACGATCGGACGATTGGTCAGCGTGTGCGGGCTGATGGGCGACACCACGAACGCCTGCAAGTCCTTGCGCAGAATCGGGCCGCCGGCCGACAGACTGTGGGCGGTCGACCCCACGGGGGTGCTTACGATCAGTCCGTCGCAGCTGTAGGTGGTCACCAGTTCGCCGTCGATGTACAGCTGCACCTCGAGCATCGCGAAGGGAGGACCGGCGAGGATGGCCGCCTCGTTCAGGCCGACTCCCTGCAGGCGGATATCGTTCTTTTCCCAGCCGATGCCGTCCTTGCGCACATGCCACTGGAACATGAGGTGCCGGACTAACCGATAACGGCCCGTGGCCACGCACCGCAGGGCGCTTTCGAGGTACTCGGGTCGCACGTCGGCGAGAAAGCCGAGCCGGCCGAGATTCACGCCCAGCACGGGCAATTGCGCGTCGCCCATCAGCCGGGCGGCCCGCAGCATCGAACCGTCGCCCCCCAGCACCACGGCCACCTCGGCGGTCGACGCGGGCATGGCCGCGCTGAAGTCTTCGACCGTGGCGACCACCTCGAAATGCTTCTCGATCAGCGGATGCAGTTCGATGGCGTCGTCGAGCAACTCGGGTTTGTTGGCGTCGCGCATGACGACGGCGCGCGGTCGAGTTGTGGCGCGCGGCAATTCAGCGTCATGTTCGTCGGTGTTGCTCACGCCGGTATTCTACCACGCGGTCGGCCAATCGCGCAGCGAAGATTTCGCGACGGAACCCTAGCGGAGACCCACCGTGGCGCCGGCGCCGCGGACGTCGGCCAAATCGAGGCAGGTTTGTGCGATGCCTGCCGCGTCCAGCCGCAGATCGGCCAGCAGGTCGTCGCGTTCGCCATGTTCGACGTAGATGTCGGGGATGCCCAGCCGCCGCAATCCGCTGGCGTCAACTCCCGCGTCGGCGGCCGCCTCGACCACCGCGCTGCCGAACCCGCCGGCGAGCGCCGCTTCCTCGACCGTCACGACCCACGGGCAGTCGCGCACCGCCGCGAGAATGACCTCGGCGTCGAGCGGTTTGACGAACCGGGCGTTAATAACGCCGACGTCCAAGTCGGCCTGATCGTGCAAGCGATCGGCCGCGGCGACGCACGCTTCGAGCAACGCGCCGCAACAAATGATGCAGCCGTCGGCGCCGGTGCGAATCGTTTCGCTGCGGCCGTACTCCACCGGCGCGATCTCGCGCGGGACTTGATTTGCCGCTGCTTTGGGGTAGCGAATCGCCACCGGCCCGTCGTGCGCCAGGGCGAAGTCGAGCATGGCGGGCAACTCCGCGGCGTCGCCGGGCGCCATGACGGTCATGTTGGGAAACACCCGCAGATAGCCGAAGTCGTACGCCCCGTGATGCGTCGGCCCGTCGGGCCCCGAAAGCCCGCCCCGGTCGAGCATGAAGGTGACCGGCAGGTTCTGCAGCGCCACCTCCTGGAAAATGTGGTCGTAACCGCGCTGCAAGAACGTGCTATAGATATCGACGATCGGCCGCATGCCGGCCTTGGCCTGCCCGGCGGCAAACGCCACGGCGTGGGCCTCGCAGATGCCCGTGTCGAAGAACCGCTCGGGAATCTGCTCGCGCACCTGCTCCAGCTTGTTGCCCTGGCACATGGCGGCGGTCAACACGGTGACGCGCTCGTCGCGCTGCATCGCCGCCAGAATGGAATCCGACGCCACGTTCGTGTAGTTGCGCGATCCGCCCGGCTTGAGCGTGACCTCTTCGTCGCACCGCTCGACAAACTGCGGCGGCGCGTGGAATGTGACGGGATCCTCCACCGCGGGGCCGAAGCCGTGCCCCTTCTCGGTCATCACATGTAGCAACAGCGGGCCGTCGATCCGCTTGGCCATCTTCAGATACTTGCGCAGCAGGCCGATGTTGTGACCGTCGATCGGCCCGGTGTAGCGGATGCCGAGTTCTTCGAACATCATGCCGCCGCTGAGCCCCGCCTTGGCGGCCTCTTTGATCTGCACCAGGAACCGCTCGGTGGGATCGCCCAACAGGGGCACGCGCGTGAGAATCTTTTGGACCTCGCCCTTGAGCCCCGTGTAGGCGGGGTTCATCCGCAAGCGATCAAGCACGTCGGCCCAGCCGCCCACGCGGGGGCAGATGCTCATGCGGTTGTCGTTGAGGATGATCAACATCCGCTTGCCTTGGCGGCGGGCGTTGTTGAGCGCCTCGAACACGACGCCCGAGGGGAACGCGCCGTCGCCGATCACGGCGACGCTGTGGCGTCCTTCGTCGCGGCGCAAGAACTTGTCGCCGCTGGCCATGCCCAGCGCGGTCGACACGCTGGCGCCGGCGTGGCCGGTCATGAACAGG
>JAGQOU010000015.1 GCA_020427145.1 Planctomycetales bacterium
CCATTTGCAGCCCGTTGACGACCACCCGATCGGTGGGAGACAACAGATCGCCCGTCATGACTCGCAGGGGGCCGAATTTGTTGCCCAAGTTGATCCGTCGCGTCTCGACGACGTCTTCGGAGTTCACGACGCGAAGGTAGGCGCCGGCTTGGTCGCGGCCGATCGCCACTTCGTCAATCAGCAACGCGTCCACCGGATCCAGCGGAATGCGCAGTCGGACGAACGCCCCCGGCGGGATGATGCGATCCTTGTTGGGAAACACGCCGCGCACCAGGTAGGTGCCGGTCGTTTCGTCGATTTGCAGGCCGCCGAACTCGATCTCGCCAACGTGCGGGTAATCCGTTTCGTCCGCCAATGCCAACCGCACTTCCAGTGGCTCGGCTGACCGCTGGGCCCGATCGCGTTGCGTCAGAGGCCGCTCGTCGGGATGCGCCCGCATCCAACGGAAATACGCAGCCTCGCTGACGGTGAAATAGGCGTAGATCGGATCGTAGCGAATGATGTCCGTGAGCAGCGTCGCATCGGTGGCGCCCACCAGGTTACCGACATCGATCATGCGCCGTCCGACGCGGCCGTCGATCGGCGAGGTCACCTTGGTGAAATCCAGGTTGAGCTGAGCGATGTCGACGGCCGCTTGGGCGGCGTCGATGTTGGCTGCGGCGGAAGCGACCGTGGCCGTCGCGGCCTCCACGGAGGCCTTGGCCGAAGCAGCGGCGGTGCGGCGGAGATCCAACTCCTCACTGGTCACCGCGGCGCCGGCCGCCTCGGACCGCTGCAAGCGCCCGATGGCGTTCTCGTTTTCGGCAAGGGCGCTCTCGCGAGCGGCCTGCGCCTGCCCCAAACCGGCCTTGGCCAACGCGAGCGACGCCTTGGCTTCGTCAAGCGCCGCCTGGAACGGGCGGGGGTCAATCTCAAAGAGCAATTGCCCCTCGGTCACCTCCTGCCCCTCCTCGAAATGCACCGCTTGGAGGAACCCTTGCACGCGGGCGCGGATCTCGACCGATTCGACCGCCTTGGTGGCGCCCGTGAACTCAAGGTTCTCGGTGACGGGCTGCTGGACGATCTGTCGGACGGTCACATCGGGCGGCGGAGGCGGCGCAAACTGGGCGCCCGGCCCGCACCCTGTGATCGGAACGAGGTAACCTGAGATCGCCAGTGCAAAGCTCAAAGGCAGACAGAGCGGTACAGCAGGCCGCGGTCGGAATGGCATGGGCGGGGTCGCCTGAAATTCGGAGCGATCGGACAAATCCGAGCGGAACGGGTCGCGTGGGGAACGCATGAGTTTCTATGCGGACTTTAGCCCATGGAGACCCCGACTTCCACTCGGTGCGCTGCGGTTCCCGGTGCTGGCGGCGGTTTTGACGGTGAGTCGACGAGAGTCGGTTTGCCCTCGCGGCGCCGCACGACCGGCAATATCCCCCCAATCATCGCGCCTTGACGGGAAACCGCTTCAGATTGCCGGGTTCTGGAATTTGCAGAGAGGTAAATATCCACTGTGCGACTTTTGTCGCGGCGTATCAATTTGCAACCCGCACGCCAAGTTGCCATGAGTGCTGCCAACATCCGTCCAATCGCCGAGCCGCGCGAGTTCACGCTCGAAGAGCTCTTCTTTTCGACGACCGATTTGCAGGGTCGGATCACGTATGGAAACCCGGTCTTCGTGCGTATCTCCGGCTACTCGGAAGACGAGTTGCTGGGCTCCCCGCACAACATCATCCGGCACCCCGACATGCCGCGGGCGGTGTTCAAACTGCTGTGGGACTATATTGAAGACGGCCGCACGATCGCCGCGTACGTCAAGAACATGGCGCAGGACGGCCGGTACTACTGGGTGCTAGCCGTGGCCATGCCATGCGACGGGGGCTATCTGTCGGTGCGGCTCAAACCCTCGTCGCCGCTATTCACCACGGTGCAGGACATCTATCGCGAGGCGTTGGCGGTGGAAACGGCCGCCGCAGCGGACGCGTCGGATCGCCGCGCGGCCATGGAGGCCGGGGGCGCGAAGATCATCGAGCGTCTCCGACAGCACGGATTCGCAAGTTACGACGACTTCATGCGAGAGGCGCTGTCACGCGAACTCGGCGCCCGCAGCGAAACTCTCGGCGCGACCATCCGTCGACCAACTGGAATTGAGCACCCCACGCTCCACGCGATCCAACGAGACTGCCGGCAAGTGGGCGATTTGCTGGAGCACTTATTTGCGTCGCTGGGACTGTTCAAGCGGCTCAATCAGGAACTGGTGGAAAAATCGTCCGGACTCTACGACATGGCCGAGACGCTTCACTACGAGAGCCTCAACGCGAAGATAGCCGCCAGTAAGCTCGAGCATGGAGCCGCAGTGCTGGGCGCCATCTCGCGAGAATTGAGCGCCGCCTCGCGCGATACCGAGTCGCGCATATCCCGATTCATCGAGCTGACGCATCCCATTGCAAGTCTGATTGGCGACGTCATCTTCGACGTCGGCGCCGCCCGTCTCGAATCGGAGATTTGCACGCTGTTTGCGTTCGAGTTGGCCCAGCATGCCGACTCCAACAACGGCGAACTGGTCCGCAAGTCGCTACAACGGCTCGCCGACGAAACCGCCAGCCGCGGTCGGGCCGTTGAAACGCGGTTGCGCGAGCTGATGGGAGCGATGGACGGACTGAACACCGTGGCAAGCGAAATCATGGCCAAGGTGGCCGAAATGAAGGCCGTGCAATTCGCCGGGGCCAAGGAGGCGCTCAGTCGGAACGACGCCGCGGGTTTTGTGACGATCTTCAATGCCGTGGGCGATCGCATTGCCCGGGGCAAAGAGGACTGGGGCATGCTGCTTGAGACAATCGCCGCGTGCCGGAGGTGCGCCGCCGACTTCGTGATCAACGCCCCCGTGGTGCGGCGCCTGCTGGACGCCGTGCAACGCAACGCCAGCGACAGCATCGCGGACCAGCTGGTCGCGGCCCGCTGACGCCGCCTTAGCGAAACAGCCCGGTCTTCTGAAATGCCTTGCGCGCCGCCGCTTCATCGGCGGCAATATCGAGCACCTTGTGCAACTTGGTTATCTTGAAGACTTCCATGATCTCCTTCGAGACGCCGCTGAGTTTCAGCTTCGCCCGATACTCGGCCATCTTCTTGTTAACTTGCACCAGCTTGCCCAAGGCCGACGAGGCCATGAACTTGACATGGGAAAAGTCCAGGATCACCCGGTCCTCGGTGCTTTTGCTCAACAGCGCGTCGAGTTCGCCGAACAGCCGCGTCAGGTGCTCGGGCTCAACGAGGCGTTCGTCGGTGATGGCAATCGTCAGAATGCCATCCTTGGCTTGCGTGGCGAGCGGCATGGCGTGAGTTCCGGGCTGGGGCTGGGACGAGTTCAGCGATCAGTATAGCAGCGGCGCGCAAAGTTGACACAGATTCCGCTCCCGTGCCGCGTCGAGCCGCACAGGCCCTGGCAGCTGCGGCCCGGGCTGGTCGCCGACCTTGATGACAGACTCGCCGGCGTCGCGTGGCAGACCTTGCCGGCCAGGCAAGCCTTCGCAACTGTAGGGACTATTCGCCGCGGGTCGCGCCGGTTAACGCGATCATAGGCAGTTCGGCTCGTAATCGACCCGCCGGCGGCACGATACACAGGACTGCCGGCACGAGGGAGTTTGCGGGCGTCGCGGCGGTGCGCAACGGCCGCTTCCGGCCTGCGTAGGAAAGGGATTTTCACATGTTACGGACGTTCTGCGTCGCATTCGCGGCTGCCCTGGTCGGAATGGCTCCCTGTGCCAACGCCCAGGGAGTGCATTATCAACTCGCTTCCTGCCCCGCCGGATGCGCCCCGTCGTCCGGCGTCGATTGGCAAGGCTACCTGCCGCCCGGCAGCGCCGCAGCCCCCTGCTCCCCCGCGTACGACGCCGGGGCCGACTGCGCACCGGACTGCGACTACGGCCAGGTGAACTACCAGGCGTGCCCGAGCCCCGCATACGATTGCGCCCCCCTGTGTACGGTTCCCAGGACGGTTTTTTGGAACGCTTCAGCCGGCGCCCTGTTTCTGACTCGCGAACGGCAGGACTCGTACACCTTCTCCTACGACAGCGCCAACGAAGCGAATCAGCTCGTCGACGCGGCCGACGCCGATATGAGTTTCTCACCCGGCGTGGAAGCGACCATTGGCCGTTACGACTTCTGCAGCAACGTCGGCTGGCAACTGTCGTACTGGCAATTGCTCCCGGACAGCCAGTCGACGCAGTACCTGGGGTCGGCGCTTGGTGCGGGCTCGCTGGACGGCATCCGCAATTACGACCAGCTCGACTACTCCGGCGGCGGCGCAGGCGACGGCCCCACCGCGGCGGATAACGTCAACAACGCCGCGATTCATCGGCTGACCCGCGACTGGGAGGTCTACAGCGTCGAAGCGAATCGCGTGATCATGTTTCGCAACAACTGCAATTGCAGCCCCTGGCAGTACCAAAGCCTGTGCGGCTTCCGCTTCTTCAAGTTCCAAGAGTCGCTCGGGTTCGTCTCCGACCCCAACGACACCATGATCACCGGCGATCCGGACGAGTACCGCATCGACGTGCGGACCGACAACAACCTCTACGGATTCCAACTGGGCGGCATCACCGAGCGGTGCGTCTCGCAGCGGCTCAGTCTGCGGTTTCTCGCCAAGGCGGGACTGTTTAACAATCACGCCGAGTTGGATTACTTCGAGGGCGGCTCGGCCGGCGCCGCGACGATCAACAACGGCCCCAATGCGGGCCAAATGATGCGCGTCCACACGTCGACAGACGACCTGTCGTTTCTCGGCGAGTTCGGCGTCGGGGTGGCCTACCGCATTGGGTGCGCCTGGCGGCTGGGCGCCGACTACCGCGTGCTGGGCGTCACCGGGCTGGCGTTGCCGACCGATCAGATTTACTTCGACACCCGCGGCATCAACGACGTCCGCCAGATCGACAACAACGCCGGCCTGCTGCTGCACGGGGCGTTCGTGCGACTGGAGCGGTGCTTCTAACCGGCGACGGAATCGGAGCCCAGCGCGTCGAGCCCTCAGCGGTGCGGCGGCAGCGTGAGCTTGCGCTCGCGCAAGACCTCGTCGCATCGCCGGAACAACTCCTGGCAGCTGCTGCGCTCGACGTGCTGTCGCACCGTGCATCTTGGGGTGCGACGCATGTGCGACGCCAATTCCACCGGAGTCATGTCAGACGCCTGAGGCCAGTACCGATTGGCGTCTTCCATGGTCGAGGCGCCGAAGACGACCGCGTCCAACTCGGCCCAGATGCAGGCCGACATGCACATGGGGCACGGCTCGCAAGTGCTGTAGAGTATATGCCCGGCCAGGGAAAGCTGGCGAAGCTTCTTGGTCGCCAGGCGAATGGCGTTCATTTCGGCGTGGTCGGTCGGGTCGCACTGTGCGATCACCGTGTCGTAGGCCTGTGCGACAAGTTCGCCGCTGGTGGCGTCATAGATCGACGACCCAAAGGGCGACGGAAACTCGGTCGTGAGCGAAGTCGCGGTGAAGTCGACAAGCGTCCTCATGCGCTCGCGATGCGTTGCGTCGTCGGCCCGATTCATGGTTCGCCCCTTCGAACTTGCGTGGCGGTTACGGCTTGCCCGACTGCCGCCGGGCGCGGCAGAACACCCACGCAATATACCCGCCGCCGCCCGGGCCAGCGACCGTTCAATAGCGCCGGCTGCTCCCGCCAACCGCCACCCCGCAAAATCGAGACGGCCGTTGCCCAAGGTGGTACAATCAGCGGCGGCAGCCAGGACCGACGTCCTTCACGACGCACGTGACGAACTCTTCCTGACCGACGACGTCAGAACTTCTAGTTCACATTTCCGGGAGAAAAGACATGGGCGACAAAGGCAGCAAAGACAAAGGCAAGCGAGAACAACAGAAGAAACCCCTGCTGACCCCCAAAGAAAAGCGTAAAGCCAAGCAAGAGAAAAAGAACAAGTAGACAGCGTTGGGGCCGTCGGACACGACGATCCGCCAAGTGCGCGCGGCATGAGCGCCTGTCGTTGCGTGACGCCGGGCGGCGAAACCGCGCGTATGGGCGACGGCCTGCAAGAAGCGAGACAGCTCCATTCGAGGAGTGAAAGCGAGGCAAGATTCGCTCCAGGCGGACAGCGCCAACTCACGCGTCGCCGCGGACCTCAGCCACGAATCGGGTCGGCAGAGAGTGGCGGTTGCCCGTGGACATTTTCCACTACGCAAGCGGGTTTCGCGTCTGGTACACTGGCTCTCATGCTGGCCAAACTGCATACGTTCTCGCTGGTGGGAATCGACGCCGCTGCGGTGGTGGCGGAGGTCGACGTGTCGCTGGCCGCGATGCCCAAGACCGTGCTCGTCGGCCTGCCCGAGCAGGCCGTCAAGGAGAATCACGCGATCGACACGCTGAGCGGCGCGAGCAGTCGGCGCCGGTCGTCGCCAAGATGTTTGCCCCAGCGCGAAACCAACTGGAAATGTGACGGCAAGACGCCGGAGCAAGAATGGGCCGCCCACTCATCAAGTCACGTTTCCCTTTCATGTCAATCGACGGTCCACCCGATGCAAAACCCCTGAGAAACGCATATCCCGCATCGAACGGGAAATAGGGGAAGGTCACCAGAGACCTCAGGTAAAGGAAGGCTCAGATCAGCCGACGTTCCTAGTGCCCTATCGCGACACGCATCACGCCGCAATCGCGTTGCGTTGTTGAAATTCGGTTGTTATTATTGCAGGCGGCGTTTTTCACTTTGCGTCGCTTGGAACGCGGCGATCTCTGCATCCGTGAGACATGTACATCGTCCAGGGCTGGATTCGCCCAGACATTTGGAGAGTGCGGCCATGGAGCAACTTTCTCCCGAAAATGTTTTCGGTACGGTGGAGTTTGCTGAGAACCCCGAGCCTCGCGTCCCCTGCGTGTTGATCCTCGACACCTCGACCTCTATGGCCGGGTTGCGTCTGGACGAGCTTAGCAAAGGATTGGAGCTCTATCGCGCCGAACTGCTGGCCGATCCGCTGGCATCCAAGCGGGTCGAAATCGCTATTGTGACCTTTGGCGGGACGGTGACCAGGCTCGTAGATTTCGTCACGGCAGACGCTTTCCAGCCTCCCAAGCTGCGCGCGATCGGCGGCACCCCGATGGGTGGGGCGATCAAGGAGGCGTTGGACATGATCGAGCAGCGCAAGGCCAGCTATCGAGAGCATGGAGTGGCATACTACCGGCCGTGGGCGTTCATGATCACCGATGGCGAGCCCAACGACCATTGGAAGCCGGTCGTCTCCCGAGTTCAGGCGGGAGAAGAGAAGAAGTCGTTCTGCTTTTTCGCCGTCGGAGTCGAAGGGGCGAAAATGGAAATCCTCGAGCAGATCAGCGTGCGCAAGCCTCTCTGGCTCGATGGATTGAAGTTTTGCGAGATGTTTAGCTGGCTCTCCAATTCCCAGCAAGCCGTTTCCCGCTCGTCGCCAGGCGACGAGGTCCCGCTGCAAGACCCCACGGCAGGCCCGTCCGGCTGGGCCGCCATTTAGGGTAGGTGACCACCGTGTGGCGTCACATGTCTTGCAGCCTAAGAGGACCTTCGCACGAGGCGTCAGGCGCCCCCTGCCAGGACAGCGCGTGGGTCGATGTCGTCGACACTCCGGCGGGCGGCTGTTTAGTGGCCGGCGTGGCCGACGGCGCCGGAAGCGCCCGCTTCAGCGACGAGGGGTCGTCCACGACGTGCAAGATCATCGCCGAAAACGTGGTCAGCCATCTGAAGACCGACCCGCAACTTGCTGGACTGCAACGGGACGTTGTCCTGCAGTGGTGCGACCAGACGCGGCGGACCCTGCAGGAAATGTCCCGAGACCGGGGGTGCGAAGTCCGGGAATTCGCCACCACTCTGTGCGTGGCAATCGTGGCGGAGACAAGAAGCGCGTTCTTCCAGATCGGCGACGGCGCAATCATACTTGGTTCCCACGACGCGTTCGGGGTCGTGTTTTGGCCCCAGTCTGGCGAGTACGCCAATTCGACCAACTTCCTGACTGCCGATAACTTTGAGAGTCATCTCGAGTGCGTGAAAGTGGAGCGCTCGTTCACGGACGTCGCTTTGTTGACTGATGGAATGGAAAGGATGGGGTTGCACTTCTCCAGCAAAACACCGTATCTGCCGTTCTTTACGCCCCTGTTGAATACGCTCCGGGCGGCTGACGACTCGCAGATTCTCGGAGAGGAGCTGCGCCGTTTCCTACAATCCGACTCCGTGCGAAACAGGTCTGATGACGACAAGACGATCATCGTCGCAACGCGTTGCGCTCATTGACTCTCAAGGCCAAGCAGTCACTCTGCAGGGACAGATAGGCAAAGGCGGGGAAGGCTCCGTCTTTGAGATCGCGGAACGTTCCGACATCGTTGCCAAGATCTATCACAAAGCAGTTCTCGACGAAGACGTCACTTCCAAACTCGATGCGATGATGGCCTGCAGGTCCGAGGACCTCGCGTCGATTGCCGCTTGGCCCGAGTCGGTGCTTTTTGACAAAAACAGCGGGCAGGCGCGCGGTTTCTTAATGGCGCGCATGAAGAACGCGCGTCCGCTGCACGAGCTCTACGGAACCGCGAGTCGGCGGGTTCGCTTCCCGGACGTCCGCTGGCATCATCTGCTGCTGGCGGCCAGGAATCTGGCGGCGGCCTTTGACACCATGCACTCCGCAGGCATCGTGGTGGGGGACGTCAACCAAGGAAATCTCCTGGTCGACAACCAGATGCGGGTGCGCCTTATCGATTGCGATTCCTTCCAGGTCACCGCCAACGGCAGAACGTTCCATTGCCCGGTGGGAACGCCTCATTTTACGCCGACGGAGCTCCAGTCGGTCAAGCTCCGAGACGTGGTCCGCACCGTTGACCACGATGGTTTCGGGTTGGCGGTGCTGATCTTCCACTTGGTATTCGTCGGACGACACCCCTTCGCCGGTCGTTTTCGCGGCCAAGGGGACTTGACCATTGAACGCGCTATCGCGGAACGCCGATTCGCGTTCTCGTCAGACCGGAAGAGCACGCTCGTCGATCCTCCTCCCGCCAGTCTCAAGTTATCTGATTTGACGCCAAGGCTGGGAGAACTCTTTGAAGCAGCGTTCCGCGGCGGGGCCCCGGAAGGCGACCTACCGGATGCTCCACGCCGGCCAACGCCGCTGGACTGGGCCACCGAGCTAGAAGTGCTGATGAAGAATCGCGCTGTCTGCTCGTTTGACCAGTCACACGTCAACTACAACCGCAACCCCGAATGCCCTTGGTGCCGGATTGAAGACGAGGGAGGGCCCGCGTTCTTCCTTCCCGACACTGGCATGTCTCTCATTACGAAGGATCGTATGGGAGAACTTGATCGCCGCATCCGACAGCTGCGAGTGATCGAATTCCCGGAACTGCCGCCCAAACGGCTCGAGCCCTCCGCCAAGCTGGCGCTCAAGGCACTGAAGGACCGGCCCCAACTGACCAAGCTTGACTATGCCGCACTGGGAATGGAGATTGGCGCGGCAGCCTGCCTCGCCGGCGTTTTCTTCCACGGAGCGTTGGCGGCGGGTCCGATCATGTGCCTCGCTGGAGGAGCGTACATGCTGTTTAGCGAGAGGGGCAAAGAGGCCCGCAGACAAGAGACCGAGATGATTGCGAGCATCAACACACTCAAGCAACGCCTGCTGAAGATGGGCAGCGTCATCCGGGCAAAGCACAACAAGCGCGCAAAAGAATACCAAGACCTGATCGAGCAACTGCGAACGACCATGAGTTGGTACCAGGCCGAAGGGGAAAAACTGCAGGAGGTGCTAAAACAGCACCGCAGCACCCAGCGGTCGGAATATCTGCGCCAGCACCTGATCTGCGATCACGTGCAGAATATCCCGGGTCTCACCGGTTCCACCGTTGCCATGCTGGAATCGTACAACGTGGAAACCGCGCTGCAAATCGACTCCTTGATGCTCGCCGGCATCCCCAATGTTGGCAGCGGAATTGTGCTGGAGTTGATGCAGTGGCGCGGAGAGTTGGAACGCAATTTCAAGTTCCAACCAGACCACGGCGTCACCGAGCAACACCTGAAGGAAGCGGAAGAAGCAGCGACCCAAAGATTTAAGACTGTCCAAGCCCGCAAGATCCTCATGGGCAGCAAGCAACTCGATGCGCTCGCCGAGATCGGCAAGAAGGAACTCGCCTACGAACTCAGCCAGTTCGACGCATTGGCCGCGAAGCTATACTCCGCCGCGAAAGAACTGAGGGACTTCTTGAGCGGTCGTCGGAACCCGGAACGATTTCTGAACCGGTCGCCGATCGTGCTAAGCCTGCTGACGGTTGGCATCCCCCTGGTCAGCTGTCTTCTCGCGTTTCTATTTCGTTAGGTGCGTTCACTCAGACGTTGCCACGATCAGGTCCTGCAGGCTGATCGCACCCGCCAGCAGCTTGTAGACTCCATCTTGCTTCAGCGACGGATGTCCTTGCTCGCGTGCATATCGCGCGATCTCTTCCTCATCGCAGCTGTTGATGATCTTCCGGCTGATGCTCTCATCGATGGGAATGAGTTCAAAAAGACCCACGCGGCCCTGGTATCCGCGTCCCCGGCACTGCTTGCAGCCCACCGGATCATAGACAGTCTTCCCCGCCGCATCGGAGATGCCGAGCAGATCAGCCTCCGCGTGAGTGAGCTGACGAGGCTTCCGACAATGCGTGCATAGCCTTCGGATCAGCCGCTGCGCAACGCTGAGGTGCAGCGTGCTCGCCACCTGATATGGCTCGATCCCGATGTCGATCAATCGCGTGAACGCCCCCGCGGCGCTCTTGGTGTGCAGAGTGCTCAGCACCAAGTGGCCGGTCAGAGCGGCTTTGATCGCAATATCCGCTGACTCCCTGTCGCGAATTTCTCCGATCATGACCACGTCGGGGTCGCTGCGGAGGATGTTTCTGAGGACCGTCGCGAATCGGACCCGGTCTGTCGAATCCACTTCGGCCTGCGCGACGCCGACGATGTCGAATTCTACCGGGTCCTCAACCGTGATGATGCGCCCCGGCTGGTGAGCCAGCCGATGACGCAACGCGGCGTACAGGGTCGTCGACTTGCCGCTGCCCGTGGGGCCCGTCACCAAGATCATTCCCTGGCGGTGGCCGACGTACTTGGCAAAGACCTCCAGCGCCTCCTTGGACATGCCAATGCGCTTTAGCGTCAGCTCTTCTGTTTCAACGGCCAACAACCGCAATGTCAACCGCTCTCCATGCGTCGTCGGCAGGCATGCAGCGCGGATGCTCACCCGCTTTTTGTTCGGCCCCAATGGATAGACGAATTGTCCGTCCTGGGGCGCACGTCGCTCGGCAATATCCATCTTCGCCAGGACTTTGTAGCGACCAACCAGAGGACCATGCAGGTTCTTAGGAAACTTTCGCAACGTCTCAAGTTCGCCGTCGACGCGGATGTCGACGAGGACGATATCGTCCTCGGGATCCAGATGAAGGTCTGAAGCCCCGCGGACGAAGGCAGACTCCAGTAGTTCATCGCACAGAGCGACAATATCTGGCGGCTCCAGATTGTGAACGACGCGCGCCTGGGACTTGTCTCCCCCCTCGGCGGCAGCCCCTTTCTTGCCCCCCAAACCGCGTACGAACCCGCCGATCCCTTTCGACGTGGGCTTTTCCACGACTTCCTCATCGTCATCGACCGTTGCCTTGGTCGTCGATTCAAGCCCCGGAACGTAGGCCGCGATGGTCCACTCAGACGAATCGGCGTTGCGGACGCGATGCGTCGGCATCAGATTGCCCAACGCAGCCCATTTCTGCAGTTTTTCCAGTGAGAATGGACCGTAGGTATTGCCGTCGCCGATCTCAAAATACCACTGATCGCACGAGGGTTTTTCAGGAGAATCTGGCATCGCTGCGGACCGAGACGAAGGGCTTGAATGCGTCCGAAACCTTTGCTCCAGCTTCATAATACTATTCTCATTATACAACAACGCCACTCACGCGAGTTCTCTCGATACTGGCCAAATTCGGGTGCGGGTCCAGGCTTCCCCGCCAGCCGCATGAGCGATTCGGGGCAGCGGCTGGCCTGCGTGACGACAGCGACGCCACTCAATCCGTAGTTCATCGGAAAGCCCCGACCGACGCGTCAGGCACGCTGCTATCCCCGTGGACCTTTTCCACTGCGCAAACGGGTTTCGCGTCTGGTACACTGGCCCTCATGCTGGCCAAACTGCATACGTTCTCGCTGGTGGGAATCGACGCCGCTGCGGTGGTGGCGGAGGTCGACGTGTCGCTGGCCGCGATGCCCAAGACCGTGCTGGTCGGCCTGCCCGAGCAGGCCGTCAAGGAAAGCATTCACCGTATCGAGCGGGCGCTGGTCAACAGCGGGTTCGTGCTGCCGGACAATCGGTGCGTGATCAACCTCGCCCCGGCCGAGATGCCCAAGCAGGCGGCGTCGTTTGATTTGCCCGTGGCCTTGGGGCTGCTGGCCGCAAGCGGGCAGTTCGAGTCGGCGCTGCTGGACGAGTTCGCCGTGGTCGGCGAGTTGGCCCTCGACGGCGCCATGCGACCGGTGAAGGGCGCCCTGTCGATGGCGATCGCCGCCGCCGAGCTGCCGCGTCTGCGCGGGCTGATCGTTCCCGCTCACAACGCCGCCGAAGCGGCGGTCGTGCAGGACGTCGAGGTGATCGCGGTGAACAGCCTGGCCGAGACGGTGGCGTTTCTGACCGAGCAGTTGCCGATCGAGCCGACCCCCTCGCGCGTGAGCGATCTGTTCAAGGAGTTCGGCCAGTACGAAGACGACTTCGGCGATGTGCGCGGGCAGGAGATGGCCAAGCGGGCGGTGATGCTGGCGGCCGCCGGTGCGCATAATATTTTGATGGTCGGCAGCCCCGGCACCGGCAAGACGATGCTGGCCAAGCGGATGCCGACGATCCTGCCGCGGTTGACCGCCGACGAGTCGATTGAAACGAGCCGCATCTACAGCGTGCTGGGCAAGCTGGCGCCCGGGCGGCCGCTGATGGTGCGAAGACCCTTTCGGGCGCCGCACCACACGATCAGCAACGCCGGCCTGGTCGGCGGCGGCTCGACGCCCACGCCCGGCGAGATCAGCCTGGCCCACAACGGCGTGCTGTTTCTCGACGAGTTGCCGGAGTTCAACCGCACGACGCTGGAAGTGCTCCGCCAGCCGCTGGAGGAAGGCACAGTGTCGATCAGCCGGGCGCTGCGTTCCAGCGATTTTCCCGCTGATTTCATGCTCATCGCATCGCTCAACCCGTGCCCGTGCGGGTACCGCAACGACCCGCGGCGGGAATGCCACTGCAGCGTGCCGCAGATCGAGCGGTACATCAACAAGATCAGCGGTCCGCTGCTCGATCGCATCGACATTCACATCGAAGTGGCCGCGGTGCCGTTCAAGGAACTGGCCCACGGCCCGCCGGGGACCGACAGCCGCACCATCGCTGAGCAGGTCGCCACGGCCCGGGCGGCGCAGTCCAAGCGGTTCGCCGACAGCGGCACGCGGACCAACGGCCAGATGACCAGCCGGCAAGTGCGCGAGGTGTGCAAGCTGGACAACGCCAGCCGCGATCTGCTGGAAGCCAACGTCAACGAAATGGGCCTCTCGGCCCGGGCCCACGACAAGATCCTGCGCGTGGCCCGCACCATCGCCGACGTGGAAGGCTCGGCCGAGTTGCGTCAGGAGCACGTCGCCGAAGCGGTCAACTATCGGATGCTCGACCGGCGGTTTTGGAGTTAGGGGAGAGCGCGCGCCGCGGTGCGTAGCCAATTTCCAGAATGCCCCCGCGCCCGGTCCGAACCAACCTCCTCCGAAGCGCGACAGTTTCAAAAGCCAGTCCACATCTCATGCGCTCGCCAAGACCAGGTTCAGTATTGAAATCGCCTCGCATTAGCCTGAAGCACCTCCTCGCCATGTTCACGCTTATCGTGGTGTTGGGCGGCGTTTTCGCTATGTACAACAGGGCGCCGGAGCCTGGCGCGATGGAAGCAAGTAACGCGTTCCCTCTCAGATTCGATGCAGACATACTACCTGAGGAGTTTTCGGAGATACGAGTAGAAACGGGGGTTTGGCAAACCCTTACCTCATTGGATGGACCGATTCTCCACGTTTCCTCACGGCCACAAGCAATCGAGGATCGGCAGTTGGTGAAGATTCCGAGCGCCGCTCGATTGAAGGGTGCTCCGCTTATACTTGATTGCCGTGCATCGACCAGTGGCAGCGCCAACAAGCTGATGCTGCAATGTCGAATTGGCGGAGCCAGCGGAACGCTTGCGTTGCGAGGCGACCAGGTCGTCGCAACCGCGAAATATCTGCGGCCATACCGGGAAGAGATCTACCGGTTCCTCGATCCCGACGACCGTTGGGAGGCAAGACGAACAGATGCAGAGAGTGACAAAACCAAAGCCACGCTGGGGTACTTCTACACGATTGAAGAGAGGGAGAAGGAGAGGGTCGTGTATGTGTATTATGTCTACCTCCACTGAGGGATCGACCTGCGGGCGCCATGCCCATGTCGGGAGACCTCCGTGGGCGTGACGCCCGGGCTCGATCAAATCGGCCTGAAATTGGTCGCGGGACTCCGCAGCGTCTCGGCTTCGCGGCTTGGGCAATCTCGCGCCCGGCGAGGCATGACGCGATCAGTTCGATACGTGTCGCATTTCACGCCGCTTGCACCGCGACGCGTGCCGCAACCGCCCACATCGGGAGTATGCCGCAGCGCTGCCGCTGATCCCGGCAATGTTGTTGGATTCTGCGGAACCGGGGCGTACCGAACTGGTATGTACTTGCGGGGGTGCGGCTGTGCCGTCGACTGAGCCGGCCCGGGGCCCCTGAGGAACCGACAGCCCGCGACTGGGCGCAAAGACCGGCAATCGTGGTGGCAAATGCCTCTCGATCAGCGCGAGGCGGGGGTTTTGCGGCGCCAAACCGACGCAAAGCGGCAAAATCCTAGGTAAAATGCGTCCATCAGCGAAAGCTGTCCCGCCTCCCGGCGCCCCGCCCCGGGACGCTCGTGGGCGGCGCACCGCGGATGCGGTCCGCGCAACCCGTTCGGCGGACCTCGGCCAGGCCGCCCCGCGCACTCATCATCATTGACAGTTCGCAGAGACAGAAAGAACAGACGACGTGGCAGACAGACGGCGTTTCGCATTTGAGGCCCTGGAACAGCGACTGGCCCTCGCCGCCGAACCGATCATCACGGAGTTCATGGCGTCCAACGATTCGACGCTGCTGGACGGCAATGGTGCGGCTTCGGATTGGATCGAGCTGTACAACAACGGCGACCAGTCCGTCGATTTGGCCGGTTACGCGCTCACCGACGATGCAGCCGAACTCGACAAGTGGACGTTCCCCAGCACGACGCTTGCGCCGGGCGAGTTTCTGGTGGTGTTCGCGTCGGGCAACGCCGTGGCCGATTCTGGCGGGTATCTGCACACGAATTTTGCGCTCAGCGCCGGCGGCGAGTATCTCGCGCTGGTCAGCCCGCAGGGCGTCGTCCTCTCGGAGTTCGGTTCCAGCACGGAAGATTACCCTCCGCAAATCACCGACGTCTCGTATGGGTTGGCGTTCGAATCGAACACTGTGGACGTCGTCACGCCCACCAGCGGCGTGCGTTACCTGGTTCCTGCCAACAATTCGGTCGACGCCACCTGGACCGGCGAGTCGTTCAACGATGCGTCGTGGCCCGCGGGGACGGCCAGCATCGGCTACGAGACGTCGGGCTCCGACTATAGCAGCTTGATTCAAACGACCGTTCCCGGCGGGACGACCACGGCGTACGTGCGGATTCCGTTCATGGTGGATTCGGCGTCCGCGCAGCTCAGCACGCTGCAGATGAAATACGACGATGGATTCATCGCGTATCTCAACGGCACGAAGATCGCCAGCGCCAACGCTCCCTTCTCGCCCGCGTACAACTCGACGGCCACAGGGGAACATCCCGACTCGCAGGCCGTGCAATACGTCGACTTCGACGTGAGCGGGTACTCCAACCTGCTGCACGAGGGGGAGAACACGCTGGCGATTCACATGCTGAACCGCTCCAGCGGCAGCTCCGACTTGCTGGCCGTCCCCCACCTGACGGTGGGAACCGGTTCGCTGATCGAGCCGGTCATCGAAGGCTTTACAATCTCGCCCACGCCGGGGGGCGCCAACACGAATCTGCTGGCCAGCAGCGTCGAGTTCTCGCACGTCGGCGGCACGTTCAGCGCGCCCTTCCAACTCACGCTGTCGACTGTCGACCCGACCGAGACGATTCGCTACACGACCAACGGTTCGCTACCGTCGGCCAGCTCGCCAATTTACACGGCTCCCATCTCCATCAGCGCGTCGACCCGCGTCCGCGCCCAAGCGTTCGGTTCGGCCGGGCAGGTGGGCTCGGTCTCCAGCGAGGCATACACGCTGACCGCCGGGGCGACATCCACGTTCAACTCCGATTTGCCGATCATCGTCCTGGAGAATTACGGCCAAGGGACCCCGGGATTTGAGTTCGAGGACGCGTGGTTCTCGTTGTACGAGGTCGACCAAGGCGACGGCCGCAGCAGTCTCGCCGACGCCGCCAGCTTCACGTCGTTCATCGGACAGCATATCCGCGGGTCCAGCACGGCCGGCAATCCCAAGACAAACCTGCGGGTCGAGCTGCGCGACGATTTCGGGGACGACCAGGGCGCGTCGCTGCTGGGCATGCCGTCCGAGTCGGATTGGGTGCTTTACGCTCCGTACAATTTCGACCGAGCGATGCTGCGTAACACGACGTTCTACGACTTGTTCCGGCAAATGGGCAATTACGCGGCCCGGACGAGGTTCGTCGAGGTCTATGCGAATTACAACGACGGCGTGCTCGACGAGGGCGACTACATGGGCGTTTACGTGCTCATGGAGAATATCAAGCGCGATTCCGAGCGAGTCGATATTGCCGAACTGAATCCGACGCAAATCACCGAGCCGGATATCACCGGCGGATACATTCTCAAGCTCGACCGCTCCGACGGAGAGCCCGACGCCAGTTGGTATACCGACCGGGGAATCCCCACGCTGCAAGACTCGACGCTAGTGCACGTGGAGCCAGAGCGGGCTGAGTTGACGATCGAGCAACGCGACTACATCCGCGACTACATCCAGGACTTCGAGGACGCGCTATTTGGGCCGAACTCGACCGACCCGGTGTTGGGATATGAAGCCTATCTCGACGTCGACGCGACGATCGACCACCACATCATGCGGGTCTTCAGCAAGGATCCCGACGGACTGCGACTGAGCACCTATCTGGTCAAAGACCGCGGCGAGAAGCTCTCCTTCGGGCCGATCTGGGACTTTGACCGCTCGGCGGGGCCGGACGACGACGGTCGCGCCGCCGACCCGACCGGGTGGTACCTGCCCGACGTCGAATGGTTCGAATCGGACTGGTGGGGGCCGTTGTTCGACGACCCCGATTTCCGGCAAGCGTGGAGCGACCGCTGGCAGGAGCTGCGCCGCGGCGCGCTGAGCGACGCCAATATCCAGGCAACCATAGGCGGCCAGGCCGCCGAGATCGCCGAGGCCCAAGAGCGCAACTTTGACCGGTGGACGAACATTGCGCCCAACGGCGGCCCGTACGCCGATCCGGGGCTTACGGGTTGGGAAGCGGAGGTGAGCCACCTGACGAATTGGCTGATCGCGCGCGCCCAATGGATCGACGACCAGCTGATCGCCGCGCCCGGCGTTTCGCCTGCGCCGGGCAACGTCGCGTCAAACACGGTGGTGACGCTGGTCTCGAACGAGCCCGGCGGCGAGATTTACTACACGCTTGACGGCAGCGATCCGCGCGCCGACGGCGGCGGGATTTCCCCCGCGGCGATTCTCTACAGCGGGCCCTTCGTGGTGACCGAGTCGACTTATGTCTTCGCCCGGGCCAAGGGCGAGATCCCCACGGCAACGCCGCACAGCGACAGCAGCTATCCCGGCGACGAATCGCCGCCAAATACGGTCGATAGCAATCCATTTACGAAATACTTGAATTTCGCCGGCGAGAACTCCGGGCTGATCATCACCCCCAACTCGGGAGCGTCGATCCTCCGCAGTTTCCAGCTCACGACGGCCAACGACGCGGAAGGGCGCGATCCCGCGTCCTATGAAATCTACGGCACGAACGACCCCGTCACGAGCGCCGACAACAGCACGGGACTGCAGGAGGATTGGACGCTCATCAGTTCGGGATCGCTGAGCCTGCCCACGGCCCGATTCACCGACGGCCCCGTGGTGAGCTTCTCCAACTCGACGTCGTACACGTCTTACAAGATCGTGTTCCCAACGCTGAAGATCGCGAACAACGCGATGCAGTTCGCTGATATTCACATGTACGAGACAAGCAACGGCACGGGCGCGCAGATTCAAGCGGCCGGCGACCTCACGCGGGCCGTCCACTCGGTTCCGCCGGGGTCGAACGTCGGCGGCAGCGAATGGAGCGAGTTGGCTGGCGGACTCTACTCGGTGGAGACGCCGGCCGACCCGACGAATCTGCGGATCACCGAGCTGCACTACCACCCGAGCGAGCCGACTCCCGCGGAACTCGCCTTGGCGCCCGGGACCGACAGCGACGAGTACGAGTTTATCGAGTTGCGCAACATCGGCTCCGGCGCCATCAGTCTTAACGGCGTGACGCTGTCGGGGGGCGTGACGTTTGATTTCAGCACCGGCGGCATCACGTCGCTGCAGCCGGGGGCGACGGTGCTGTTGGTCAGCAACATCACGGCGTTTGAGGCCCGTTATGGCGACACGCTGCCGGTCGCCGGCGAGTTCTCGGGCCACCTCAGCAACGGCGGCGAGCAACTCGTCCTGCTGGACAGTTCGGCGCAAACCATCCATGACTTCGTCTACGACGATGCGGCGCCCTGGCCCCTGACGCCGGACGGCGACGGGCCGTCGCTGGAGGTGGTAAGCGTCGCAGGCAACTACAACTCGGGCGCCAACTGGCAGGCAAGCGCAACCGCCGGCGGAACCCCCGGCGTCGTGCCGGGGCTGGCGGGCGACTTCAATCAGGATGACGCGGTGAACGGCGCCGACTTTCTCGCCTGGCAACGGGGTTATGGCAGCCAGTACGGCGCGAGCGACCTGAACGATTGGGAGACGAACTTTGGAACCGGCGCCACCGCGGCTCCGCTCGTCGCCAGCGCGGTGGTCGCTGCGAGTGAAGAACCGGTCGCGTTCGCAGACAGCGCTGCGCTCGAATCGGCAGAGGTGGAGATCTCGTCGTCTCCGCTGGTCGCACCCGGCAGCGGAACAATCGACTCGGCGCTGTTCGCTCGAGGATCGGGCCGGTTCGTGTTGCTGCAATCGGGCGCGACGTTCGCGCCGACGCCGCGGCGAGCCCACGACGCCGGAGCGCGGGCGAACGAGGCGGCCTTTGCCGCATGGGACGAGGGTGCGGCTGACCACCGCTTGAGCGATGAAGCGCTCAGCGCGGTCGTGACGTCGCACGACGAATCGAACCGTGCCGGGCTCCTACACCGCGGTCGCCATCGCCAGGAGAAGAGCTCCCTGGACGCAGATCGCGGGCCGACGAAGTTGGCCGCGGCGATCGGCTCGGTCTGGGATCATTCGTAGCCGCAAACAGGCCCCCGTGAATTGGTGCGCGCGAGCCTGCGGCGTCAGTCGCCTGCGGGGCGGCCGCTTCGCCCGAAAAGATGGCCCACATGGCCTAGTTCTTCGGCTCGTTCTGAGTGAAGAAAAATCCGGCGGCCTCTACGCCAAACACGAGCGCGGTTATACTGTGCTCGTGCTTGGCGGCGCCTGATGCGCGTGTTGTGACCCGCGCGTCGTCCCTTGTTGCGAATTCGTGAGGCCGCCATGCTTTCGCCCGCCGACTTCAAAATCCCCACGTTGGGGCTCAACGAAATCCCCTCGCCGCTGAAGTTGGTCTCCTCGACCTCCGGCGACGGACTCGGCGACTTTGTCAGCGGGTCGTCGCGCGTGCGAATGCAGTTGGACACCTCGCCCGACGCTCCCGATCAGGACATCGATTTGGAACGGGCCGGGCCGCGCGAGAAAGTCTACTTCGATCCGTACTTTACGACCGCGGCGGTCGTCACGTGCGGCGGATTGTGTCCGGGGCTGAACAATGTGGTTCGCTCGATCTATCTTGAGCTGACCCACAACTACGGCGTGCGCCGCGTGTTGGGGATCCGCAACGGGTACCTCGGGCTCAACCCGGCTGAGCGGCTCGATCCGGTGGAACTGACCGAGGACCGGGTGTCGCACATTCACGACGTGGGGGGCACCATTCTTGGCTCTAGCCGCGGGCCGCAAGACCCGAAGGTCGTTGTGGATTTTCTGCAGCGGTCGCACATCGACGTCCTGTTCTGCGTCGGCGGGGACGGCACGCAGCGCGGCGCCCACGGCATTTACGAGGAAGTGACGCGGCGCGGGCTTTCGATCGCGATTGTGGGCATTCCCAAGACGATCGACAACGACATCAAGTACGTGTTCCGCACGTTTGGTTTCGCGACGGCGCTGGAGACGGCGCAGAACGCGTTGTCGTGCGCGCACGTCGAGGCGAAGGGCGCCCCGGCGGGGATTGGCTTGGTGAAGCTCATGGGACGCGACGCCGGGTTCATCGCGGCGTGGGCCACCCTGGCCAGCCAAGAAGTCAACTTCTGCCTGGCGCCTGAAGTCGACTTCTGCCTCGACGGGCCGATGGGGCTGCTGCCGGCGCTGAAACAGCGGATGGTCGATCGCCGCCACGCGGTGATCGCCGTGGCCGAGGGCGCCGGGCAAACGCTGTGCGGCGCCGCCGGCGGGAGCGACGCCTCGGGCAACCGCGGCTACGGCGACATCGGCACGTTTCTCAAGGAGCGGATCACGACTTACTTTCGCGAAGAGGGCATGGACGTGTCGCTGAAGTACATCGACCCCAGCTATCTCATTCGCAGCGTCCCGGCGAACACGGCCGACCGGCTGCTCAGCGACCAGATGGCCCGCTACGGCGTGCATGCCGCGATGGCGGGCAACACCGACGTACTGATCGGCATGGTCAACAACATGTTCGTGCATATTCCGATCTGCACGGCGATTGCCGAGAAGAAACGGATGGAGGTGACCGGCGACCTGTGGACCAACGTGCTGCTGGCCACCGGCCAGCCGCCGTGGCCGGCGAGCGCACCGCCGACGAGTTGTTGACTCGCGACTGCGCGATGCGGGAACTCACGGCGTCGCGTGCTACGCGCCTTCGAGCTCTTCCCAACGGGCATACGCAGCGGCGAGTTCGGCGGCGAGGCGGCGTTCGGCGGCCTGGCGCTCGGTCATGACTTCGCTTGGCTGCTTGTAGAATTCGGGAGCAGCCATCTCGGCGTGCAGTTGTTCAATTTCGGATTCCAGCTTCTCGATCCGCGCCGGCAGAGCGGCCAGCTCGCGCTGATCCTTGTAAGAGAGTTTCTTCGGCGGTGCCGTTTTCGCAGAGGTCTGGGGTGGCTGGGAACGGAGCGCCGCGGAACCCCCAGTGGCAATTCCTGGGGACTCGCTGCGCTCGTCTCCAGCCACCCGTTCCGCGTTCCAGTCTGCGGGACGCTGCCGCACCCAGTCGTCGTAGCCGCCGACGTACTCGCGCACCTCGCCGCGTTCGATAGCCAACACGCTGCCAACCACGTTGTTGAGAAATTCACGGTCGTGGCTCACCAGCAGCACGGTGCCTTCGTACGCGACGAGCCGGGCTTCCAGCAACTCCAGCGTTTCGCTGTCCAGGTCGTTGGTCGGTTCGTCGAGCACCAGCAGATTGGCCGGACTGGCGAACAGTTTGGCCAAGAGCAGGCGGTTGCGTTGCCCGCCGGAGAAGTAGCGAATCTTCGAACGCGCTTCCAACGGCGAGAACAAGAAGTCCTGCAGGTAGCCGATGACGTGTTTGTCGCGACCGCCGATCGTCACGGAACTCTTACCGCCGCCCACGTTCTCCTCGGCCGTTTGCTCGGGATCGAGCTGTGCGCGCGTTTGGTCGAAGTAGGCGACCTGCAAATTGGTTCCCTGGCGGACGCTGCCCGCGAGCGGCGGAAGTTGCGCGAGCAGCCCCTTGAGCAGCGTGCTTTTACCGGCGCCGTTGGGGCCGATGAGGCCGACCTTGTCGCCGCGCATCACGGTGGTGGTCACGCCGGCGATGATCGGCCGACCGTCGTAGCCAAACGCCGCGTCGTCGGCTTTCAGCACCAGCGCACCGGAGCGATCGCCGGCGTCGATATCGAGCGAAGCCAGCCCGATCCGCTCGCGGCGGGCCTGCCGCTGGTTGCGCAACTCTTTGAGCGCCCGCACCCGACCCTCGTTGCGCGTGCGTCGAGCCTTAATCCCCTGGCGGATCCAGGCTTCTTCCTGGGCGAGCCGCTTGTCGAACAGCGCATTTTGCTTCTCCTCGACCGCCAACGCCTCCTCTTTGCGAACCAGGAACGTGGCGTAGTCGCACTCCCAGTCGAACAACCGGCCGCGGTCGATTTCGAGAATTCGCTTGGCGATCTTGGTGAGAAACGCCCGGTCGTGCGTCACGAACAGCAAGGTCCCGGGCCAGCGCGAAAAGAACTGCTCGAGCCACTCGATCGCGTCGATGTCGAGGTGGTTGGTCGGCTCGTCCAACAGCAGAACGTCGGGCTTGCCGACCAGGGCGCGGGCGAGCAGCACGCGGCGCTGCATGCCGGTGGACAGCGAGCCGAAATCGGCGTTCGGGTCGAGCTGCATGTCGCCCAGCGTGCGATCGATCCGCCGCGACTGCTCCCACTCGTGTTCGTGATCGCGTTGGGCCTCGGCGAGCCCGCCGGCCACCACGTCGTGGATCGTGCCGCTGATTCCCGGCGGCACGTCCTGCGGCAGCAGCGCCACGCGCGTTCCGGCGGCCAGTTCCACGCTGCCGTGGTCGGGCGCCTCGGCCCCGGCCAGCATCCGCATCAGCGTCGTCTTGCCCGCCCCGTTGCGGCCCAGCAGGCCAATCGACTCCCCCGGCTCGATCCGGCATGACACGCCGTCGAGCAGGTGGTGCGAGGTGTAGGCGATCGAAACGTCGTGAAGGGCGATTTGCGGCACAGCGGCGGAATGTCTGTCGTGGGATGTGGGATCGTTGATCGACCGGCCTGAGCGGCTCGCCCGGTCGGGAATTGTACATCAAGGACCCCACATCAAACATTGCCCGCGGCCAATTCGATGTGAACGCGACGAAACCACGACGATCCGAGAGGATACGACCGCGTCCCGGCCGTCGGCGCGGCCGTGGTGCCGTCGTGGTGCAGTTCGGCGGCGGAACCTAGCAACTGCGGTGAACCGACGGCTCACGTCGCCGCGTTCGTGCCCTTCACCTTCCCGCCAATCCATAGCAGGATCGCGGCGCCAAGGATAGCCGTGAGATACCCCGGCCAAGCCTCGGCTGTGGTTGGGTCGGCGGGTCCGCCGGTGAGCGCTTTGGCAGCGTAGCCGCCAGCCAACGCGCCGATAACGCCGAGACCGGTCGTCGCCAGTAGTCCCAGGGGTTGCCTGCCGGGTACAAGCAGGCGGGCTAACAGTCCGACGACCAGTCCGGCTATCAGCCAACCAATGATGTTGAACATGACCAATATCTCCTCTGAGAATTTGTGAGTGCTTGGGCGCGGCGAGACGCGCGTTTTGAGATGAAAACCGCCCCCTCCGCCGCATTCTGACGGGGAGACGGGCAAGGTTCGCGAGTCGTTGCCGCGTAACCTGCAGGGAAGAGTTGCAGATGGCGTGCCAAAGCGCGACGCGGCCCGCGCCCCGGCGCGGTTGCGGCTACTTGTTGCGCGTTCTGCCGCCCGGCTGCTTCTTTGGCGCGCTGTTGGTTCGCGCCCCGCGCCCCGTCGCCCGCGTCCCTTTGTCGACGCGCGGCGCGCGCTCCGCCTGCCCCGTCATTTCAAACAGAAACCGACTGGGGACCGTCTCGCGCGGCTTGCCCCATTTGCGGCGGGTGAGCGCGAACGACAGCGTGAGCGTTTCCTGCGCTCGCGTGACGCCGACGTAGCAGAGGCGGCGTTCTTCGTCGATTTGGCTCGCGTCAGCCTCCTCCAGCGTCCGCTTGTGGGGCAGAATGCCTTCCTCCATGCCGACCATGTAGACATGCGGAAACTCCAGGCCCTTGGCCGAGTGAAGCGTCATGAGCGCCACGGCGTTGCGGTCGAGTTGCTTCTCCTTGTCGTCGCCGCGGTCGTCGCCCCCCAGGGCGACGTCGTTGAGAAACCCGCGCAGGTCGGCCTTCTTCTTGCCCTTCTGATACGCGGCCGCGGCGTTGACCAGTTCCTCGATCGACGCGGTGCGGGCGTCGCGCTCCAGCGGGTCTTGGTATTGCCGCTCCAAGTCTTCGCGATAACGGGTTCGATCGACGACCGCCTCGACAATTGCTTCCAGCTTGGCGCGTTCGGCGATTTCCTGCAGGTCGTGCGTGAGTTTGACGAACTTCTCCAACGCGGGTCGCGCCGCGGGCGGCACGCTCTGGCGCGCTTCGGGATGTTCGAGCAATTGCCACACGGGAACGCCTTCGCCCACCGCTTGCTCGACGAGGTTTTTGACCGTCGAAGCGCCGATGCCGCGGGCCGGCGTGTTGATGATTCGCAGCAGCGCCGACTCGTCGGTTGGATCTTCGATGACCTTGAGGTAGCTGAGGATGTCGCGGACCTCCTTGCGATCGAAAAAGCTCATGCCCCCCAGCAGCACGTAGGGGATGTTGAGCCGGCGCAACTCCATCTCAAACGCCCGCGGCTGCTCGTTGGTGCGACAGAGGATGCAGAAGTCCTTGGCGCGGCCCCCCGGCTCGGCGATGCGGCGAGCGATCTCGCCGACGACCTTTTCCGCCTCTTCGGTCTCGGTCTGCAGCTGCATGATCTGCGGGCGCGGACCATCGCCGCGCGCCGGGCGCAGGACCTTGTCGTGCCGGTTGTTGTTGAAGGCGATCAGCGTGTTGGCGAACTTGAGAATCGAACCGGTCGAACGGTAGTTGCTCTCCAGCAGTACCACCTTCGCCTCCGGCCAGTCGCGCGCGAACCGCAGGATGTGCTCCACCTCGGCGCCCCGCCAGGCGTAAATCGACTGGTCGTCGTCACCCACCACGCACAGGTTGCGATGCGGCGCGGCCAGCGACTTGACGATGCGGTACTGACTGCCGTTGGTGTCTTGGTATTCGTCGATCAGCACATGGTCGAATCGCCGGGCCTCTTCGCGGCAGATCTTCGGGTGCTTGGTGAGCAACTCCTCGGTCAACAGCAGCAAATCGTCGAAGTCCACGGCGCCGCGCGCCTTGAGTTGCGTTTGATAGCGGCGATACGCGGCGGCCGCGAGGTGTTCGCGATCGCTCACGGCGATCGACGCGGCGTGCCCCGGGCGCACCGAGCGGCTCTTCCAACCGCTGACAATCGCCAGCATGTCGCCCGGCTTGAGCGAGTCGTTGCCGATGCGGATTTCCCGCAGGGCGGCGCGGGCGATCGCTTCCTGATCGCCGCGGTCGCAGATCGAGAACTTGGCCGGGTACCCCAAGTGCGTAATATGCCGCCGCAGCACCTGCACGCAGAGGGCGTGAAAGGTGGAGATTTGCGGCCGGGCGTCGCTGCTCTTGTCGCGCGAGCCGGCCCGCTTGCCGCGTCCCTTGGGGTTGAGCAGCGCCAGAGCCCGCTCCTGCATCTCGCCGGCCGCCTTGCGGGTGAAGGTGACCGCCAGGATCCGCTCGGGCAGCGTGCCGTGGCGGATGAGATTGGCGATGCGGTGGGTGACGACGCGGGTCTTGCCCGTGCCGGCG
>JAGQOU010000355.1 GCA_020427145.1 Planctomycetales bacterium
GCAACAAGTACCACGGTCGCGTCGCGGCCCTGGCCGATGCCGCCCGCGAGGGCGGACTGGAGTTCTAGGCGCCGCCGAAGGCGGTCGGAACGACGTCAAGAGACGTCCTGGCAGCAGCGGCTGGTCGCGGCGGCGAAGCCTGGCTCTCGTGCGCAAGCGAACTTTCGCAACCACACCCTTTGGGACATAAGCGAGTAGAACGTGGCAACGAATACTCATACTCAAGAAAAACAACGCGGCGAACTGCAAGAAAAGGTCGTCAAGATCAAGCGCTGCGCCGCGGTGGTGAAGGGCGGTCGTCGCTTCAGCTTCGCCGCCATGGTTGTGGTCGGCAACGGCCAAGGCAAGGTCGGCTGGGGCTATGGCAAGGCCAACGAAGTCCCGCCGAGCGTCGAGAAGGCGGTCAAAGAGGCGATGCGCAGCCAGGTCGAGGTGCCGCTGGACGGCGGAACCATCCCGCACATCGTCAAGGCTCGATACGGGGCGGCGCGGCTGATTCTTGTGCCGGCGAGCCCTGGTACCGGCGTCATCGCCGGCGCTGCGGTCCGGGCCGTCTGTGAAGCCGCCGGAATCCACGACATTCTCACCAAGAGCTTCGGCTCGAATAATCCTGTCTCGCTGGTCAAGGCGACCATCGCGGCCCTGCAAAACCTGCGACCCAAGATTGAAGTCGAGCGGCTTCGTGGAGTGACCTTGTCATGATCATCAACGACGTCCATCGCGGCATCAGCAAGAACAGGAAGCGCAAGCGTCTTGGTCGCGGTCCGGGTTCGGGCCAGGGTAAGACGGCAGGTCGCGGCCACAAGGGCCAGGGTTCGCGCGCCGGTTCGTCAAATCATCCGACGTTCCAGGGCGGCGCCATGCCGCTGGTGCGTCGCATCCCCAAACGAGGGTTTAATAACCGCTGGGCGCTGCAAATCGCAGTCGTCAATCTGGGGCAAATCGACGCCGCCTACGAGGCTGGCGAGGAAGTGACGCTCGAGTCGCTCGCCGCCAAGAACCTCGCTCGCGGACGTTTCGACGAGTTGAAGGTTCTGGGAGACGGTCAGCTGAGCAAGAAGCTGAAGATTTCCGCCCATCGCTTTAGCAAATCGGCGATCGAGAAAATCCAGCAGGCCGGCGCCGAAATGGTCGTGCTGCCAGGACGCACGCCGGTCAAAGAAAAAGTCGCCCAGAAGCGTGCGGCATCGGAGCAGGGCGCCAAGAAGGCTGCCAAGAAGTAGGACCACTCAGGCAGGATTGAATCATGTGGGAAAAACTCCGCGTCGTCTGGCAAATTCCGGAGCTGCGCCAAAAGATTGGCCTCACGCTGATCCTGCTGTTCGTCTATCGGGCCGGGTTTCAGATACCGCTGCCGATCGTCGATCCCGCCAAGGTGCAGGCGATTAGCGAAGGGCAGGGCGGCGTCGCAGACATGCTGCGGCAGGTCGCCGTCTTTAGTGCGGCTCAAATTAGCCAGGTGACGATTTTCGGCCTGGGCATCATGCCCTACATTTCCGCGTCGATCATCATCCAGCTGATGACCTCTGTCGTCCCCACGCTTGAGCAGCTCAAGAAAGAGGGCGAGC
>JAGQOU010000356.1 GCA_020427145.1 Planctomycetales bacterium
ACGCCAATCTTCTGGTCGCCGAAGCTCTCCAGGACAACGTCGAACTCGGTCTGCTCTTCGACCGCGGCAGCGCCGCCGCCGCCGCCGTCAGCGACCATCATCACGCCGCCGCCGGACGCCGGCTCGATGCCGTGAACGTCCTTCAGGTAATCGCTCAGCTCTTTGGCTTCCTTCAGCGTGAGGCCCACAATCTTGTCGCCCATCTCCTTGATGGCCGCGGAAAACTCAGCAACGGCAGCGTCGCTCATGGCAAAACCCTTTCTCGCAGTAGCGGGGACGAACCCCAGAAATCTTAGATTTATGATTTATGAATGATGATTTACGACTAGAAGCGATACAGACCCCGAACGCCGATCACATCGGCCATCAGAAATCTGCAGCCATAAATCACTCTTCTTCGCTCTTCTTTTTGACCTGGCTGGCCAACTTGGCGCCGGGACCCAACAGCTGTGCCGACAGCGTGGCGCCCGGGCCCAGAATCTGACCGACCAGCAGGCTCAACTGTTCGGCGCGACTGGGCCACTTGCTCACGGCCTTCACGTCGGCAGCCGACAGAGGCGCGCCGTCCATCACGCCCCCCTTGGGGACGAACTTGGCGTACTTCTTCTCCTCGGCAATGCGCGTGACTTCCTTGGCGAGGGACACAACGTCCTCGGCGCCCCACACAATGGCGGCCGAACCCTCGACGCCGTCAAACGCCGGCGCCAGCCCGGTGCCGTCGGTAGCGCGACGAGCCAAGCTGTTCTTGATCACCATCAGGCTGATATTCTTCGCCGCCAGCTCCTTGCGCAGCTCGACGTTGGTGTTGGCATCCATCGTCATCACGTCGACAAGCAGCAAGTCGGTGACGCCGTCGAGCCGACGCTTTACTTCGTCGGCAATCATGCCTTTGAGGGTTTTGCTCATGGCTTTTCGAGGGGGCTGTGGTCAGTGGTCAGTCGGCGATCGCCGCGATGCGGTCGCCCAGGCGAGCCGGTCCGTCGCCGGACCCGCAACGCTTTCAATGAGTTGTTTCAGGCTCAGACCGCGATTCGCACGCTCGGGCTCATCGTGGCGCTGATGTGGGCGCTGCGAACGTAAACGCCCTTGGCGGCCGTCGGCTTGAGCGAAATGATCCGGTCGACGAACGCCTGGATGTTCTCCACGAGCTTGTCGGTGTCGAAGCTCAGCTTGCCAACGGGGGCCTGCACGTTGCCGCCCTTCTCGTTGCGGAACTCGACCTTGCCCGCCTTGTACTCGGACACGGTCTTGGCCACGTCGGGCGTCACCGTGCCAGCGCGGGGCGACGGCATCAAACCGCGCGGACCCAACACCCGACCCAGCGGACCGACGACCTTCATCATGTCGGGAGCGGCGATACAGACGTCGAAGTCGGTCCAGCCGCCGAGGATCTTCTTGGCCAGCTCCTCGTCGCCCACGTAGTCGGCGCCCGCCTCCTCAGCCGCCTTCGCGGCCGGGCCCTTGGCGAACACCAGCACCCGCTGGTCTTTGCCAATGCCGTTGGGCAGCACGATCGACCCGCGGACGATCTGATCGGCCTGAGCCGAATCGATTCCGAGTCGCATCACCACCTCGACCGACTGGTCGAACTTCGGGGCGTCGAACTTCTTGAGCGACTCGACCGCTTCGGCGAGCGGCAGTGCTGCAGCGGGGCGCTTCGCGCTGGCCGCCTTCATGCGTTTGGCTAATTTTGTCATCGCTTCACCACCAGGGGCCGGCGTTGCCGGCGTTTGTCTTGTTTCAATCCGAAATCTTCGTCCGCGTCGGCGACTCAGTCGACGACGTCCAACCCCATGCTGCGCGCCGTACCGGCGATCATCAGCTTGGCATGCTCGACGTCGCGGGCGTTGAGATCGGCCATCTTGATCGTGGCGATCTCCGCCAACTGGGCCTGAGTCACCGTGCCCACCTTGGTCTTGTTGGGCACGCCCGAACCCTTGGCCAGCCCGACGATCTTCTTCAGCAGCACGGCCGCGGGCGGGCTCTTGGTGATGAAGTCGAACGAGCGATCGTTGTAGACGTTCACGACCACGGGAATCATCATCCCCTGGGCGTCTTTGGTCTTGTCGTTGAAAGCCTGGACGAACTGCCCGAGGTTGACGCCGAACTTACCCAGCGCAGTACCCACCGGCGGCGCGGGCGTGGCCTGCCCGCCGGGGATCTGAAACTTCGCGCTGCCGACTAATTGTTTTGCCATGGTTCTTGGAGCCTCTTAGCGACGAGCCGCGAGCGGTCAACCGAAGCGACGCGAAGTCGTCTCCTGGCTGGCGGCTGGCGGCCTATGGCTTAAGGCTATACCCCTTCGACTTGCCAATATTCCAACTCGACGGGAGTGCTACGGCCGAAAATACTGAGCATGACGGTGATCTTCCCGCTCTGCTCGTCGATCGCGCTGACTTCCCCTTCGAAACCTTCGAACGTGCCGTCCTTGACCTTGACCTTGTCCTCGAGCTTGAACTTGATGTCCAGCTTCGGAGCTTCGTCGGTCTCTTCCTCTTCGGTATGAATGATCCGGGTCACTTCGTGCGGCAACATCGGCGTGGGCTTGCCGCCCGAGCCAGTGAAGTCGCCAATCCCCGAGGTCTCGCGAACCGCGAACCAGGTGTCGTCGTTGATGTGCATATGCACGACGATGTAACCCGGGTACAGCTTCCGTTCGACGACCTTCTTCTTGCCGCCCTTGAATTCCGTGACCTTTTCGGTCGGCACGATCACATCGCCGAAGAGATCATCGAGCCCTTCGATCTTGATCTTGCGCCGCAGCGCGTCGGCAATCGACCGCTCGCGATTGCTTTGCA
>JAGQOU010000357.1 GCA_020427145.1 Planctomycetales bacterium
TCTTCTTCGGGCTCTTCTTGGCGGCAGCCTTCTTCTTGGGGCTCTTCTTCGCAGCCTTCTTCGGGGCGGCCTTCTTCGTCGCAGCTTTCTTCGTGGCCATAAAAAATGGCTCCTTCCCTGGTGTGCGCCCGAGAGGTTATGCGTCCCTCCCCCTGGGCGCAACGGTAGTTCGGGGGATGGACAAACTAGAAACAGATCGAGGCGAAGCGGGAAGTCATCGAGTCCGCGCTACGCTTCGAGAAACTCCTAAGAAACGCGTGCGCCCGGGGCAAACACGGGCGGTACGAGGTCGGGGAGAAGGCCTGAACGCTCGGGCAAGTCGCTAGGTTGCCGAGCCGACCGTTGGGTGATCACCACATCCGTTTGAGTGACGACTGAGAATGACAACAAGCCAAAGCTGCAGGTGATGGGGGCTGTCGCAAAAAATCGATTGTGACCGGTGAGCGGTCTGCCAAGCGTCTCACACTCGCGCGGCGAATAAAATGCTTCTCACCAAACCTTCGCAACAGTCCTTGCAGCGACAAGGTGAATTGATATTCCTTTGTCGACCGCTTCCATTGCGCGCATTGAACCAATTTCCTTAATCTTTCGTCAAGTCGAGTTTGCAGAAAGTTGGTAGATAGTTGTCGGCGGTCCTTGATCGGCGGTCGGTGGTCGGTCGCTGAGCGACGACTCTCACGAGCCATCGGCGCCTGACCAGGGGCAACTGACTACCCCAACGCCGCCCACTCATGCAACGTCCGCACCTGGTCGGAAAAGACCTGCGAAGTGGCGCCCAGGGGGCTCTTGAAGAAGCTGGCCAGGGGCGCGAGGGCGCCGAGGTCGCCGCGCCGGCGGGCATGGGTCGTCAGCCGCGCCAGGTCCAACACCAGCGGCGCCGCGAGCAGCGAATCGCACCCCTGCCAGGTGAACTGCATAGTCATCGGAGTGCCTAAAAACCCGCGAAAATGAATATGATCCCACGCGGTTTTCCAGTCGCCCAGGCTGCCGATGTGCTCAATCGAGATGTGGGTCTGGGGGGCGTAACCGAGGATGTCGCCCAGCAGGGCGTCTTTACTTTTGAGCTTGGTCGCCTTGTTGGCGGGATCGTCCAGGACGCGCCCGTCGAGGTTGCCAAAAATGTTGTGCCCGACCCAACTCATGACCTCCAGATGGCGCGCCGCGAACATGGGCGCCAGCACGCTTTTGAGCAACGTCTCGCCGGTCTTGCCGTCGCGGCCGGCGTGACACGTTCCCCGCAGTCGCGCCCGCTGGTCGATCCCCGCCGGGGCGGCTCCCAACGAGGGCGTGAAATTGACATAGGGCAAACCCAGGTCGATCGCCGCAATGGCGTACAGCGAACTGGCCGGCAGCGGACAATCGGCCGCCGCCAACTGCCGGTCGACTTCCTCGACCGTCTGCGGCCACGCCGACTCCGGCGGCAGCGCCTCGGTCGAGGCCAGATTGACGACCACCGCCGTCTCCAGCTCATGTCGACGGAGAAAGTCCTGCAAATCCTGCCGAATTTGCTCGACCGCCGCCGTCGCGGTCGCCGGCTGCTCGCCGGGGGCGTCGGCCAGGGATTCGATCCGCGAACCGACATTCCACAGAACGCCGGGCTGAATCTCCCGATCAATCGCTTCCAGCTGAGGCGTGGCGGCGGCGACCACCTCGGCGTCGATCACGCGGCTGTCGTGGTGCAGCCGCTGAAGTTCGCTCACAAGCGATCCGGCCCGAATCTCGTGCCCGCCGACCACAAAATCGGTCCACGCCGGCAATGGCAAGTCGCACAAAGGGGGCAGTGCAGTGACCAGCCCGGTCGTGTCGGCGAGCCCCAGCTGTTGGGCGATCAACCCGGTGATGGTCGTGACGGCGACCCCCCCGCGTGCCCCAATGATCCAAAGTCCGACGCGCGACGTGGGCATGACAATTCGAAGGGTGGGGCGTGCGAAACCGGCGGCAACCATCGCCGTTGACGCCCCGCCGCGCGCAATTGCGGGGCTTTCGCCGCTCTGGCAGCGGATTTATGCTTTACGGCAATCAATTGTCGCACGCCGTGCGCGTCGTGGTCAACGGGCGCATTTGCGCCACGGCATGCGAGACCACTGTTCCCGGGAGTTGCCGCCGTCGCCACGGCCCGCGTTGCGAGACGCACGGCGTGAACCGTGCCGCCGCGTCGCGGGTCCCCAGATGGCGGCTTCCACGCCTGTTCCTCCTTCACCCTCTGCCAGACAACCTGACCCCATGTTCGAATCCGTCGCCGCCGCTCCTGCTGACCCCATTTTGGGCCTAACCGCGGCGTTCCGCGGCGATCCCCGACCCGCCAAAATCAATCTCAGCGTGGGCGTCTACCAGGACGAAACGGGCAAGACGCCGCTGTTGGCATGCGTCCACGAGGCCGAGCAAAGGCTCGCCGCGTCCAGCGGCAGCAAGTCGTATCTGCCGATCTCCGGCTCGGCCGAGTATTGCGCCGCGGTGGCCGAACTGGTGCTGGGAACCGAGCACGAAGCGATCGCGGCCAAACGGATTGCCGCGGCGCAGACCCCGGGGGGCACCGGCGGCCTGCGGGTCGCCGCCGATCTGATCCACGCCACGTTCCCCGGCGCCACGGTGTGGCTCAGCGAGCCGACGTGGCCGAACCATCCCAACATCTTCGCCGCGGCTGGCGTGCCGACGAAGACCTACCCCTACTTCGACGCCCCGGGCAATCGACTCGACATCGAGGCGATGCTGGCCGCGATCGGCAAGATGCCGGCCGGCGACGTGCTGCTGCTGCACGGTTGCTGCCACAATCCCACCGGGGTCGATCCCACGCCCCCGCAGTGGAAGCAGATCGCCGACGCCGCGGCCAACGCCGGCGTGCTGCCGCTGTTGGACTTCGCTTACCAGGGTTTCGCCGAAGGCATCACCGAGGACGCCGCAGGGCTGGTCGAGTTCTGTCGTCCCGGGGCGGAACTGCTGGCGTGCAGTTCGTTCTCCAAGAACTTCAGCCTGTACAACGAACGGGTGGGAGCGTTGTTGGCGATCGCGCCGACCGCCGAGGCCGCCTGCGCCGTGCAGTCGCAAATCAACAAGGTGATTCGCTCGAACTACTCCAACCCGCCGGCCCACGGCGCCCAGATCGTAAACACCGTGCTGCGCGACGCCGAGCTCCGCCAGCAGTGGGAAGGCGAGGTGGCCGCCATGCGGGACCGCATCAACGGCATGCGAACCTCGCTGGTCGAAGCGCTGGCCGACGCGGGCGTCCCCGGCGACTATTCGTTCATGACCCGCCAACGCGGCATGTTCTCCTTCTCGGGACTCACCAAAGATCAGGTCGCCAAACTCAAGGACGATCACGCCATTTACATCGTCGGTTCGGGCCGCATCAACGTCGCGGGGCTCACCCCCAGCAACGTGGCCCATGTGGCGGAGTGCATTCGGCAGGTTGTGACGTAAGGTTCGATGTGTGATGTTTGATCGTGGAACGCAATGAGCTGAGCGCAATCTTTGTCGAGAACGCGGGTTGCGGCGCCGCAACCGCCAACTGACCACTGACCACCGGCAACTGCCCCGTGAACATCCTCTTCGCGACCTCCGAAGCGGCGCCGTTCGTCAAGACGGGCGGACTCGGCGACGTCTGCGGCGCCCTGCCTGTCGAGCTTGCTCGGCTGGGGCATCATCCCACAGTCATCCTGCCGGCCTTCCGCCAGGTGCATCAGGCGGGCATCCACCTCGAGCAAACCGGCGTGAGCGTCGAAGTGCCGATCGGCCAGAAAATGGTCCGCGGCCACTACCTGCGCGCCAACCTGCCCGACTCCAACGTGCCGGTGTACTTCGTCGAGCACCACGATTATTTCGATCGCGCCCAGCCCTATCGCGAGGACGGCGAGGACTTCCGCGACAACTGCGAGCGGTTCGTCTTTTACTCACGGGCGGCGCTCGAGGCGATTCCGCTGCTGGGGCTCGACGTCGACCTGGTTCACTGCCACGACTGGCAGGCCGGACTGATCCCCGCCTACCTGCACACCCTGTATGCCGACCGGCCGGAGTTCGACGCCCTGCCGTCGATCCTCACGATTCACAACCTGGCGTACCAGGGCAACTTCTGGCACTGGGACATGGCCCTCACGGGGCTCGACTGGAAGTACTTCAACTGGCGGCAGATGGAGTTCTACGGCAATCTCAGTTTTCTGAAGACCGGCATCACGTTCGCCGACGCACTGACCACCGTCAGCCCCACGTATGCCGAAGAAATCCTGCGGCCGCCGCTTTCCTGCGGACTGGAGGGCGCCCTGCAGCACCGGGCCGACGTGCTCACCGGCATTATCAACGGCGTCGACTACGATGTCTGGAACCCGGCCACCGACGTCTTCCTGGGCCCTGAATTGCAATTCGACGCGGACTCGTTCGCCACGAACAAGCCGGCGTGCAAAGCCGACCTGCAACGACGCATGGGCCTGCCCGAGCGGGGCGACGTGCCGCTCCTCGCGGCGGTGGGGCGACTCGCCGACCAGAAGGGCTTCGACCTCATCGCGCGGGTCATGAAGCAGTGGGCCGTGCAGATCGACGCGCAGTGGGTGATCCTCGGCACGGGCGAGCCCAAGTACCACGAAGCCCTGGGGCAACTCGCCGCCGAGCACCCCGAGCGGATTGCCGTGCGGCTGGAGTTCTCCAACGAGTTGGCCCACCGCATCGAAGCCGGCGCCGACATGTTCCTCATGCCCAGCCAATACGAACCGTGCGGGCTCAACCAGCTCTACAGCCTGAAGTACGGCACGGTGCCCGTGGTACGCGCCACCGGCGGCTTGGCCGACACCGTGGTCAACGCCACCGAGCCAACCCTCGCCGACGGCACGGCAACGGGGTTCTCGTTCGAAGACTACACGTCACTGGCTCTGGCCGAGACGCTGGAGCGGGCCTGTCGCGCGTATGCCGACCCCGTGGTGTGGAGCCAGCTGATCCGCACCGGCATGCAGCAAGATTGGTCCTGGACCGCCAGCGCCCGCGCGTACGCGAAGCTGTACCAGGAAACTCGCGAGCGAACGATGCTGGCGGCGGCGGAGTGAAGTTCAAAGGGGGACGGCGGAAGGGGGAAGGCGGCTGACATCCGGCAGTTCGACGATGCCGCTTGCAGCCCGCTCTAAATTCACGCGCCTCCGTTCGCACCACGAGCCAATTCTTCCCCCTTCCGCCTTCCGCCTTCCTCCCTCCCCCTTCGATTCATGCCCGAACTTCGCATCGATCCGATTGTTGGCCGGCACGTTTATATTGCCGAGGATCGCGCGGGGCGGCCGCAGGATTATGCCGACGTCGAGGATGTTCCCTCGCGGCGCGTGAACTGCCCCTTCTGCGCGGGGCACGAAGACGAGACCCCCGCCGCCGCGGCTGAAACGCTTGGGGCCGACGGCGAGTGGCATGTGCGGGTCGTCCCCAACAAGTACCCGGCGCTGGCTGACCGCGGGGTCGCCGCGGGCGTCCACGAAGTCATCATCGAGTCGCCTCGGCACGTCGCTGCGTTGCCGGAGCTTGATCAAGGCCAGTTGGCCCGCGTGCTGGCGATGCACCGCGATCGCTTGCGGTCCTGCGCCGCACAACCGGAACTGGCCGCAGGATTGGTGTTCAAGAACTCCGGCCATCGCGCGGGCGCCTCGCTTGAGCACATTCACAGCCAGCTGGTCGCGCTGCCCTACGTGCCCGAGACGCTGGCTGCCGAATTGGCCGCCGCGGAGCGACTCATTGCCGACTCGCACTGCTGCCCCTTTTGCGATTTGATTGCCGCCGAGCGAACCGCCGACCAGCGCATCATCATGGAAGCCGACGGGTTTGTGGCGCTGGCCGCATACGCGGGCCGCCAACCCTACGAGACCTGGATCCTGCCCACCGCGCACTCGGCCGACTTCCTGGCGATTGACGCCCACGGCTGCGACGCGGCGGCGCAAATCCTGCTGAAGCTGACCGCCGCGTTGGAGCACGTCGCCCCCGGGGCCGCGTACAACCTGCTGTTGCACACCGCCCCTTTCGCCGAACGCGGGGCGCCGCATTTCCACTGGCACTGGGAACTGGTGCCGCGGCTGTCGCAATTCGCCGGCCTGGAACTGGGGGGCGGCGTCTACATCAACCCCTTGGCCCCCGAACACGCCGCCAAAGAACTACGAGGCGTCATCGAGCGCTGAACGGCATACCCTGGAATCCATGCCGCAACGCCGCTGGCGTTGATGAAATGGGCAACTTGTCTTCGCGTCCTCGCCGGCGACAATCCCGCGGCCCGGCGTGTCCTGATTCGCACCCCGACGCAATCCTGCCAACCCTGCTATCCCGTCTTTCGCGGCGGCAATCGCGGCAAAATGCGCCGCCACGCGGCGAAATCGCCTGTACCGAGCAGCGAAACAGCGCCGATTCAGTAAACTAGGCCGACTCCGGCGCCCTTGCCTGCTATGCCGAATGCAGTGGGCGCAGCTTCGTTACGGCCTGAGAGTTTTCTATAATCGCACCACCGCGCCGCTAGCCGTAACCCGAGAAACCGGCAATCTTAGCAGAGTCGCCGCTAGCACGCTCGCGAGCCCCCCGCACGTCCGTCGCTCCCCCCGCGCCAGAAAGTCTAAGCGATGAGCCAGCCCCTCCGCCTCGTTCTTGTTCTGCACAATCACCAACCCATCGGCAACTTCGACGGCGTCTTCGAGCAAGCCTACGGCGACAGCTACCTGCCGTTCCTGGACGTGTTCGAACGGTACGAGTCGCTGCGGATCGCGCTGCACACCAGTGGCTCGCTCATGGAGTGGCTCGACGCCAAGCACCCCGAGTACGTCGATCGGCTGAGCCGGCTCGTGGCGGCCGGACGATTGGAAATCATCGGCGGGCCGTACTACGAGCCGATTCTGCCGATGATCCCGCCGCGCGATCGGGTCGGCCAGATTCGCCTATACACCGAGTGGCTCGAAGATCGTCTTGGCGCCAAGGTGCGCGGCATGTGGATGCCCGAGCGCGTGTGGGAACAGTCGCTCACGTCCAACGTCGTCGATGCGGGCATCGAATTCACGCTGCTGGACGACTTCCACTTCAAGAAGGCCGGCCTCGATAGCGAGGAGCTCGAAGGCTACTTCGTGACCGAAGACGACGGCCGCGTCCTTCGCGTCCTGCCCGGCAGCGAACGGCTGCGGTACCTCATCCCCTTCCAACAGCCGCAGGAAACAATCAACTACCTCCGCGAAGTCCAGGAGCGCAATCCCGGCGCCGTGATGGTCTTCGGCGATGATGGCGAGAAGTTCGGCACGTGGCCCGGCACCAAGGAACACGTCTACGACCGCGGCTGGCTCGATCAGTTCTTCACCGCATTGAGCGAGAACGGCGACTGGCTGAAGGTGACCACCCCCAGCGAAGCCATTGAGCACGTCCCGCCGCTGGGCAAGGCGTACATCCCCGAGGGGAGCTACCGCGAAATGACCGAGTGGGCGCTGCCCGCCGCGAAGATCAACCAGTTCGAAGACATTCACCACGAACTGGCCGACGAAGGCAAGTGGGACGCGATCGCACCGTTCGTGCGCGGCGGCTATTGGCGCAACTTCAAAGTGAAGTACCCCGAAACCAATATGATGTACGCACGGATGATGATGGTCAGCCGCCGTCTGCAGGACATGGTCGACGCCGGCGCCGAGGGCGAGTTGATCGACCACGCCCGCCGCGAGCTGTACCGCGGCCAATGCAACTGCAGCTACTGGCACGGCGCCTTTGGCGGCACCTACCTGCCCCACCTGCGCAACGCCATCTACAACCACCTGATTGCCGCCGAGAACCTGCTCGACCAGCACGAGGGCCGCAGCTGGCAAGCCGATCAGCAGCCGTGGGTCGAACTGACCGCCGACGACTACAACCTGGACGGCCGCCAGGAAGTGCGACTCGCCTCAAACCGGCTGGTCGCGCTGGTGGCGCCCTCTGACGGCGGGCAGCTCTACGAGCTCGACGCCCGCACCATCTGCCACAACCTGGGCGCCACGCTCGCCCGCCGGCCCGAAGCCTACCACCGCGCCGTGCTCCGCGGCCCCTCGTCCGCCGGGGGCGACGTCGCCAGCATTCACGATCGGGTCGTCTTCAAGCAAGAGGGCCTCGACCAGCGGCTGGGCTACGACCATTACCAACGCAACAGCCTGATCGACCACTTCTTCGCCGCCGACGTGTCGCTTGAAGCGGTCGCCCATGGCACGGCCGAAGAGTTTGGCGACTTCCTGCGAGCGCCCTACCAGGCCAAGCTCCGTCGCAACGACGACCGCGTGCAGTTGCAGCTGTTCCGCGAAGGCAAGGTCTTTGGCCGCGACGTGAAGCTCACCAAAGGGCTCACGCTAAGCCAGGGCGACAGCACGCTCGAGATTGCCTACTACCTGGAAAACGTCCCCGGCGACGTCGGGCTGCACTTGAGCCCCGAGTTCAACTTTGCCGGCCTGCCATCGGGGGCCGACGACCGCTACTTCCTCGACGCCCGGGGCAACCGCCTGGGCCAACTCGGCCACTGGCTCGACCTGCAGGGCATGACCCGGTTGAGCCTCGTCGACGAATGGCTCGGCATCGAGGTCGCCCTGGCCTTCGACGCCCCCAGCAGCGTGTGGACCTATCCGGTCGAAACGGTCAGCCAAAGCGAAGGCGGCTTCGAACTGGTCCACCAATCGGTGGCGGTGGTCCCCCACTGGATGGTCGTCCCCGACGCCGATGGCCGCTGGAGCGCCTCGCTGCGGCTGACAGTCGACACGCGCCGCGCTCTGGAACGAATGGGCCAGCACCTGGAAGAATTCGCCGCGTCGTAATCCGTGGACCTGGGAAGCCGCGCGGCCCATTCCCCCCGAGCGTGGGCCGTCGCGATTCGCAAAAATGCCCCCGGGAAGTTGACATTGCTGCGGAAATAGTGTACGGATGTTTATTGACATCCCTTCACGGGACGACGACGGACCGTCCCCCTCCGCCTTCCGCCCTTCCCCATAGCATGTCCGTCCCTCCCCTGCCCGCTGGCTCCGACGGCTCGCTGCACGGGCGGCGTCTGCGGCGCGTGATGGTCCAACGGAATCTCACGCTGCGCGACATCTCGCGAGCCACAGGGGTCGCGATCGGCTCCGTGCGGGGCATCCTCGAGGAGACGACGCGGCCTCACCCGCGCACGCTGCACAAATTGTCAGTCGGGCTGGGGATGAGCGTCGACGAGTTGTTCGCGCCGTTGCCGACCGAGCGCGTCGTCGACAGCGACGCCGACGCCGCGGCCCGCGAATTTGATCGCCGCACCAATCCGGCCGTCGCCGAGTTGATCGACGCACAGCCCGGTCTGTTCCGCGATTGGACCGCCGCGGAGTTCGACGAGCTGTACAGCCGCGTCGCGACCGGCGGCGAATTGACCGAAGCAGGCGCGCTGGCGGCCGCCGCGGCGATCAACGACCGCCGCAAGCTGCTCGAACAGGTCGCCCTGCTGTTGGAAACCGACCAGGCCGAACCACTGCGAGAGTTCATCAGCGAACTGGCGCAGCGTGCGAAATTCAACGGCGAAACGACGTAGAGTTTCTCGATGACGGCATCTCTCGACATCATCGTACGGCCCGAGTCGCTGATCGACCGCCCAGCCATTCGCGAAGTCAACATCGCAGCGTTTCCCACGCCGGACGAAGCCGACCTGGTCGACGCATTGCGCGCGGGGGGCCACGTCGTCGCGTCGCTCGTGGCGATTCACGAAGATGAGATCATCGGCCATATCCTGTTCAGCCGCATGACGATCGAGGGGACGGACGACTCGGTCGCGGCCGTCGCGCTGGCGCCGATGGCCGTGGCGCCTGCTTGGCAGCGGCGGGGCGTCGGCAGTCGGCTCGTGACCGAGGGGCTCGCCGCGTGCCGCGAACTCGGCGAGCGGATCGTCATCGTCCTGGGCCATCCCGAGTACTATCCCCGCTTCGGTTTTCGGGCCGAACTGGCCAGACCCCTGACGGCGCCGTTTGCGGGTGCGGCTTGGATGGCGCTGGAACTGGTCCCCGGCGCCCTGCGCAACGTGCAGGGGACCGTTGCCTACGCCCCGCCGTTTGGAATTTGAAATCGGCTAGCGCTCCCCCGCGCCACGCCCGCGGCGGCCCCGCTGCCACTGTGGCCAATCCACGGCGGATGCGTTGGCGTCAAGAATTGCGAGCGCGAAGCGCGGACGCCAATTCACTCGCCCATGGGAAAGATCGTGCCCAGCGGTTCGAATTCGCTGCGGCCGAGCACCATATCGTCGCGATCGAGGCCGGCGGCATGTTGGCCGGCGCGGTTGCAGAAGAGGTCGTCGCCGTTGGGAATCACGTGCCCCGACACAAACCTCACGGACATGCTCTGATACAACACGTTCTCGCCAGACGAACCGTGTCGCTGGCTGACGAAGCCCATCGGCGACGAGTCGGGGGCGTCAGCCAGTACGGGCAGTTGGTCGCTGCCCACGAAGCGCACCTGATGCAGTTGGCCGTCGGGATCGAAGAAACCGAAGCGGTAGGCGAACGTGCCGCCCATTTGTTGGCGCAGCGCGATGAGCGCCGGCCCGCAGGCTTCAGACAACTCCTTCCGCGTAGGAACCCACAGCCGTGCCCGACCTCGGGCGACGTCCTCAGCCAGTTGAGTGGCCGGACAGATCAGCAGTTCGGCGACGTCCTCGCGCGGCAGCCCGCATTGGTCGGCGATGTAAACGGCGTACATGCCGGCGTTTTGTCCGGGTCGCAGCGGCGGTAGTTGATGATTGTTGCGTTCGGCGTAGGCGACGAACTCGGCGCCCAGGGCGCGCAGCTTGTTTTGGCAGACCGTGCGGCGCGACGCTTCGCGGCTCTCGACCAATGCCGGCAACAGCAGCCCCCCCAAGGCCACCAGCACGCCCGCGGCGACGGCCAAGTCGATGAATCGCCAGCTGCCGCAATGGCCCGCGTAGGCGCAGGCGGCGTTGCGGGTCTCGCTGCCGCCCTCCAGCGACGCAAGAGACTCGTAGACGCCGCTTTCGACCAGGGTACAGGTTCGCGCGACCAGGTCGGCGGGCGGGGCGTCCTCGGCGGCAGGCGTAGCGGGCACGTCGTCGCAGTCGCCGTCGCAGCCAGCCAGGCAATCGCGGAGCCTGGCAAATTCGGCTTGCCACGTCGGATCGTCCGCCAGGCGCGCTTCGACCTCCAACCGCTCGGCGGCTGACAGGTCGTCCAGAAGGTAGGCGAGAAGTTGTTCGGTCATGACCGCTGCGTCAACTGTCCGTGCGCCGGGGGTTAGGCGTCTGGTTCTATACGCGGCGCGGGCGCCAAAGGATCGGCCATTCAAACGGTTGAAAGACGCAAAAAACGGGAAGAATCCCTACGAAGAGCCGATCCCCCGCCGGCCGCTCGCACAGCAAATCAGGGCGACCGGGCCAAGCCAATCTTAGTTTACCCGATGGCTCAGGACAGTGCGCTTGCCGCCGCGGACCCGGCCAAGCCCCGAGCGGCCCTGCCCCAACCCCCTGCGGCGAGCCGGTGCGACAGGCGCAATGCTCGATTTGGCCAATTTGCCCCGGCGCAAGAAAAAAGGGCCTGCCGCAAAATGCGGCAGGCCCCGGGGGCATCGTGTTATTTTTTCACCGACCGTGCTCAGCAAACGGTCAGCTTTGCTGGGCGGACGTGCTATCGTCCCACGCCTGGCCCAGCCGCTTCAGGGCCGAGTGCAGCCGGCTTTTGACCGTGCCCACGGGCACCGACATCACCTTGGCCGCGTCGCCATACTTCATACCGCCGAAGTACACCAGGTTCACGGCCTTGCGGAGCGGCTCGGGCAGGGCGTCGACCGCGCCGCGAACCCATTCGGCCTGCTCGCCGCTCTCGGCGAGATGCGCGGGATCGATTTCCCCGCCCTCGACGAAATCACGCAGGCTGGCCGCCTGTTCGCCGCTGGGTTGCATTGCCTGATCCAGGCTCAACCGGCGATGACGCTTGTTGCGGCGTTGCGAGTCGATGGCCTGATTGGTTGCAATCGTATAGAGCCACGGCCGAAACCGTCGCCCTTGTTCGAACGCGACCCGCTTGCGATGCACCTGCAGGAACGTCGCTTGAAACACGTCCTCTGCTTGCGTCGCGTCGCCGAGGTAGCGTCGCAGGTAATTGTAAAGTTCGCGCTGGTACCGGGAGACCAACTCGGTGAACACCGCCGAGTCTTCGCTCTCGCGGTAATCCAACAGCAGCTGTTCATCGGTCCGCGCAGCGTGGCCGCCAGTCGTCAGTTCTTCCTTGGGTAGGCTGGTCATGTCTACGAACTCCTCGCTTGGAGAGTTCGACGTCGTGCTTCGGCGAATTCGCGATCAGGCGGCTTCGAAGAAGCAAGTTTACCGGGGAATATCCTACTTCCCGGCCGTCATGGTTGACTTCCGCGTCCCTCGCCCATCACACGGGCATTTCCATGGGTCACGAAATTGGCTCGGCCAACGTGGCCAAGCCGGCCCTCCTTGTTTCACCGCCGACGCCGATTCTCACCGTGCCGGCCATGAGTTATCTCTGTGCTGCAATTGGCGTACCAGGGCGGGCGATTGACGGCGCCTGCATTGCCGGCATTTAGCACAATTGCCTATTTCAAAAAGACTTACAGCAAAAAAGCAGCCGCAGCCGGTCCCTCCGTCGTTTGGCAGACCCTGCCAAAACTGCACCTTCTTACAATTCTGACGGCCGGCGGGAGGCTGGCTGCCCCGGCCAAGCGTGTACAGTTTTGCAACACCTGGGCTGTCCTGCGGCGACTTCACCGGGCCAACGCCGCCAGACATGTGACGACGCCGGCACACTGTTAGTTCGCGCGACCTACTGAAACCTTGCGTGAAAAACTGCAAATTGGCAACAGAAATCACGCCAAGGGGCGTGAAACGGCGTACAGCAGCCCAAAATTGCTCCGCGCTGCGGTTCGCCGCGAACGATTGCAGCAATTACCCCGCCGGTGGGGGGAAACTCCCCACCATGGCCCCGTGGCGCCAGTTTTGGCAGAAAGCAGGGCCGCGGCGGTCCGCAAATGGCAGCGATTCGCTCGCCACAAAGCCGCCAGCGATCCACGCTGGCAATATGGAGATCTCGGGCCGCTACCCGTCGAACCTGTTGCTGGTGCTGAGCGTCACGCGCCCCGTATGTGCGCGCTGGACAATTTTTGGCCGCCTTGGCCCCGCGGCCGCCGCTGCGTCACACTCGGG
>JAGQOU010000358.1 GCA_020427145.1 Planctomycetales bacterium
GCCCGCGCGCCACGTTTACCAGCACGGCGCCGGGCGGTAGTAGGGCCAGTCGGCGGGCGTCGATCATACCCCGCGTGTGGATGTTGAGCGGCGCAGCCAAAACGAGCACATCGACCCGTGGCAGCATTTCGTCGAGCGCGTCGGCCGGCAGGATTTCGTCAACGTAGGAGAACTCCTGCTCAGGAAACCAGTCGGTGGCGAGCACGGTGGTCTCAAACGCCTTGAGAACCTTTGCCAATCGGCGACCGTTGCCGCCCAATCCCACGATGCCGACGGTGGCGCCGTGCAGGTCGCGAGTCGGCTGGCGGGTAAAATCCCGGGCGTTCTGCTGCCGGAAAAACCTCGGTAAATCGCGGAGCACGCCCAGCAGCAGCGCCAGCGTCTGGTCGGCGACCTGCCGGGCCAGCACGCCGGAGGCGCTCGTCACAGGGATCTTCGAGCCCACGACGCTCGGCACGAGACAGTGGTCCATTCCCGCGGCCGACGATTGAATCCACTGCAATCGACCGCCGGCAACAGCGTCGTCCCACGGGACCGGCACCTTGGCATGACCGCAGAAAACGTCAGCGGTGGGCAGCAACTCGGCGATCCGCTCCTGACCGGCGTCAACAATCTCAGCGCCGGGCCAAGCGGCCTCGATCTGGGCGATATGCCGCTTTTCGACCGGGTAACAAAGGACAATTCGCATTGGCGGGGGCCTGCTAGAGGCGTGGCAAGAAACGTCCTACAATAGCGGTTTGTCCGCACGCCGGTGAAGGGCCTCCGGCTAAAGCTGGCGGACCTACTGGTAATCTTCCGTCGGTGAACATTGTGGCTGATTCCTCGTCATCCGCCCCCAAGGCTGATTCGCGTCCTCGTTTGACCGCTCTGGCCATCATCGCAATCGTCGTACTGCGACTGGCGGCCGGTTGGCACTTCTGGTGCGAGGGGACCAAGAAGCTGGCGTACGACTCCGATGGCCACCTGTACGTCGCGTTTAGCGCCGAGGGTTTCTTCAAGCAGGCCGTAGGGCCGTTTGCCGGCTTCTTTCACTCGAAGCTGCCCGACTTCCACCAGTGGCAGACCCTGCTTGCCAAGCCGCAGGAGCAGACCGAACAGAGCGCCGCGGAGATCGCGCAGTGGGCGGCGGGCTACGACGCCGCACAGGTCCGCGCGGCACGGGAGAAAAAAACCGCCGAGGCGGAGATTCCCGAGCTCGCGCCTTACCACGCCTGGGCCACCCAGGTGATCGACGACCTGCAGGCGGTACAAGAGAAGCTGGCCAAATCGTCGGCTATGACCGATGAGGCGCGGGCGGCGGCCGCCGCGCAATTCGAGTTCCGTAAGCGGCAGCTCGCCGAATACCTTGCGACGGAGGCGACCGCGATCGCCGAGTGGCAACACGAACTGTGGCGTCTGAAGCACTGGGAAGAATCCCCCGAAGCGGGCGACCTGCCGTTTACCGAGGAGCGCATCGCCGAAAAGAAAGCAGAGACGACCGCCGCCGGGCGAGCCTGGGTCGATCAGGTCGCCGGGATCGAACGCGGTTTCTACGACGATCTGCACGCCCTGGCCGTGGACGCCGACGGGAAGTCCGACGCCAAGCTCGCGGCAGCCGTGGCCAAGGCCACCGCCGACAAGCGGGCCGAAGAACTTGCGTTCATGAACCTGGCTGTCACGTGTCTGATCATCACCGTGGGTTTCTGCCTGCTGGTGGGATTGTTCACGCGGCTGGCGGCGCTCGGGGGGATGGCCTTCTTGCTTTCGGTCGTCGCCACGCAGCCGCCCTGGGTGGCCGGGGCCGCCCCTGTGTACTACCAGGTGGTTGAATGTGCAGCGTTGTTTGTGCTGTTCGCCACGGCCGCCGGTCGCTACGGCGGGCTCGATTTCTTCCTGCACGCCCTGTGGCGGAAGCTGCGCGGCGCGCCCTCCAAAGCGTAACAGAGACGTTGAAGCGGTCGGGAACCTCGCACGCTGCGCCAGCAATTCCCGATCCGCACGGCGATGAGCGGAGACTCGTCGCTCGCCCCGTCTCTTCCCCCTGTGATGAAGGTCGCCAGATGATTTCAAGACCCGTGCGCGCGCTCGCCCTGTTGGCCGCCTTGGCCGTCACTCCACAGTGGGCGACTGGCGAGGGGGCGCGCGTGCGTGAGAACTTCGACGGACATTGGCGATTTCACCTCGGCGAAATCGAGCACGGCGAAGCGCCCGTTCTGCAGGATTCATCGTGGCGGCAACTTGACGTCCCGCATGATTGGTCGGCCGAAGCGGACTTTTCGCCCATGTGCGCCAGTGGTACCGGCTTCTTGCCCGGGGGCGTTGGCTGGTACCGCAAGACGTTCACGCTGCCCGAAACGGCGCGCAAAGACCGTTTTCTAATCGAGTTCGACGGCGTCTCGCGCGACAGCGACGTCTGGATCAACGGCGTCCACCTCGGCAACCGCCCGAGCGGCTACATCCACTTCCATTACGACCTGACGCCCCACTTGCGATTCGGCGACGCGGAGAACGTGATCGCCGTGTGCTGCCAGCGCGAGAATGTCGCCGACTCGCGCTGGTATCCGGGGACCGGAATCTACCGACATGCTTGGCTCACCCGCACCGGCCCCGTGCATGTCGCGCCGTGGGGCGTTTTTGTCACGACGCCGCGCGTGACGCCGGATGGCGCCGACATATGCACGACCACGCACGTCGTGAACGAGTCGATCGCCGAGGCGATCGTCGAGGTCACCAGCCGGGTGCTCGACAGCGCGGACGAAGAGGCCGCAAGAGTGGTTGGATCCAAGCGAGTCCCTGCCGGCGACTCGGTGACGTTCTCCGACTGGCAAGTGCTGCCGACACCGGCGCTCTGGTCCCCCGGGTCGCCGACGCTGTACACGCTCGTCACCGAGGTGCGCGTCAACGGCACGTTGGTCGACGAAGTGGAAACTCCGTTCGGCGTGCGCACTTGTCGTTTCGATCCCGAGGCGGGCTTCTTTCTCAACGGGCGCCCGACGTTGCTCAAGGGCGTCTGCATGCACCACGATGGCGGCGGAGTCGGCGCCGCCGTGCCGGAAGCCGTGTGGCGGCGGCGACTCGAACTTGTCAAAGACCTCGGCGGCAACGCGGTGCGCTGCAGCCACAACCCCATGGCGCCGGAGTTCTACGATCTCTGCGACGAGTTGGGGCTACTGGTGATGGACGAGGCGTTCGACGAGTGGGAAATTGGCAAGCGCAAATGGGTGCTGGGCCGCAACGTTGGTTTGGCGGCGCGCTTCGGCTATTCCGAGGCGTTTGAAGAGTGGGCCGAGCGCGACCTGGCCGATCAGGTGCTGGCCCACCGCAATCACCCGTCGATCATCATGTGGAGCATCGGCAATGAGATCGACTATCCGACCGACCCGTACGTCCACCCCGAATCGCGGCACGACCCCGACTTCGATTCCTTTTCGCTGGACGGACAGCCCAGCGTGACGCGGCTGGCGGTCGTGGCGCCTCGGCTGATCGCCACAGTCAAACGACATGATCCCACGCGGCCGGTCACCATGGCGCTGGCAAACGTGCCCGCGGCCAACGGCATCGGGTTGGCCAACATGCTCGATGTCGCCGGGTACAACTATCAGGAGCAATTCTACGAGGCCGACCGCCGCGAGTTTCCGGGGCGCGTGATCCTGGGCAGCGAGAACGGCCTCGGCCTGGGAGCCTGGGAGCATGTTCGCGATCGCGCCGACATCAGCGGGCTGTTTTATTGGGTCGGTTTCGATTTTCTCGGCGAGGCGGACCGCTGGCCGAATCACGGCAGTATGGCGGGAATCTTCGACCGCTGCGGATTCGTCAAGCCGTGGTGCGAGCAGATTCGCGCGTTGTGGAGCGAGCGACCTGTGGCGAGTCTCATGGTTTCGGCTCAGCCCCGGCCGCGTGCCGAAGATGGCGACGGGCAACGTCAACGCCGAGCGCGCCGCGGGCAATTCCGCGGGCCCGCGCATCATTGGAATTGGGCAACCGAGGACGATCCCGCCGGCGACGCCGTCAAAGTGACCGTGTTTGCCAACACGCCCGCGGTCGAATTGAAGCTCAACGGCCAATCGCTCGGCAAGAAGTCGGTCGACAAGACTTGTACCGTCACCTGGGAACTGACATTTGAACCGGGCGAGTTAGAGGTCGTCGGCCTGACAGACGACGGCGAGATCGTGGCGCGTGACCGCCTCCGCACGGCGGGCCCGCCAGCGCGGCTCGAAGCGACACGCTACGAAACGGCGCCGCTGGCCCCGGGCGACGCTTGCCATGTGACTCTGCGAGTTGTCGACGCCGAGGGTACGCCGGTCCCGCAATTCGAGTCGCCGGTGACGGTCGCTGTCAGCGGCGGCAAGCTGCTGAGCGTCGATAACGGCATGCAACGGGACCCCACGCCGCTGTCGAGCGCCACGCGCACTCCGGCCAGCGGTCGGCTGTTGGTCGTCCTCGAACAAGGAGCCGACGGCGAACCGCTCACGCTCACTGCGGAGGCGTCGGGACTTGAAACGCTGACCTTCCCAGTCGCCGACAAGTAGCGGCGAGTCCGGCTGTGAAGTCAATCCTGCCCGCCAGCGTCGGGGTGGCAGTAGCAACTCGCCGCCGGCTTCACGTCGGCGCGAGCCCACGCTTGGTCGACCTCCTCCGCAAGTTCCGCGGCGGCCATCGCGTTCTCCTGAGCTTCCAGCGCTTGCTGCAGACCCAACAGCGACCAGGCGTTGTGCGGGTGGCGTTGGAGGTCGGCCCGGTAGACTTCCTCGGCTTCGGCGTGGCGTTCCTCGGCCAATAGCAGCGCGCCCAAGGCGTGCCGCACCGGCTGCATCCATCCCGGCGGCTCGTCATAAGAGAGCAGCTCTTCAGCCGCCACAGCTTGTCGCAATAAGTCGAATGCATGTTCGGGCCGACCGGAGTGGTACTCCAATTCGCCCTCGGCCATCAGCCGCGACACGGCAATCACGTCCGCGGCCTGATTGTTACCCACCAGCCATTCGTCCGTCAGTTGCTCGGCGACCGCGTCGAGCTTCGTCAGCTCGTCGCGTGCTTCGTCCGTCTGCTTGAGATTCGCCAATGCCACCGCTCGGGCGTAGTGCCATTCGGCCCGAGAAAAGAGACGCCACTCCTGCGGCTCGGGTTCGGCGAGAATGTCCTCCCACTTGCCGAATCGCAACAGCACGTGCAGCGTCGTCGGCATGAAGCCGTCGGCGATGAACACGAACTCGCGGAGAAAATCCTCAGGTACGTTCGACTCGACTTGTCTCGCCGCGGCGAGGGCCGACTCGAAACGGCCCTCCATCATCGAGGAGTAGGCCAGGAAATGGAGATTGTGCAGGAAGTAAACGGTGTAAAACTGCGGGGGCGGCGCCGCGGCAAAATACTTCTGGTCGGCGGCGATGGCCCGCTCGTTCGCCTGGGCCGCCTCGGCGTAGCGCCCTGTGCGAATGAAGATGTGCGACGGCATATGCACCAGATGGCCCGAACCGGGCACCCGCGCAATCAAACGTTCGGCCGCCGGCGTTCCCCGCTCGGGCCAGGGCGAGGCCTCGATGGCGTGAATGTAAAAGTGGTTGCCGCCCGGGTGGTCGGGATGCAAACGCAAGAGCCGCTCCAACACGGCCACGATCTCCAGAGTGCGCCCCTTGGGCTCCCCGTCGGCCGTCCACAGATCCCACGGCTGCGTGTCCATCAGCGACTCGGCATACAGCGCCGCCACGTCGGGATCATCGGGGAATGCGTGCCATACCGGTTCCATCGCGTCCGCATAGGCGGCGTCCAGCGACGTACGATCCTCCGGCGCGGGCAGCACGTACCGGGTCGCCAGCGCGCGAATCAACGCTTGCTCCACAGGCGTTTCGTCGTCCAACGCAGCAATCGCCCGCTGTGCCGCCGCGTGGGCCGTCGCCGTCTGCTCGGGCGTCATCAGGGGATTGTTGATGTGCATCCCCGACGCGTAGCCGACGCCCCAATGGGCCATCGCACAGTCGGGATCGATCTCCGCGGCGCGCTGAAACGACCGAATCGCTTCGTCGTGATTGAAGCCGTAGAGCAGCTGCAATCCCTGATCAAACAAAGCCTGGGCCGCGGGCGACGAGGTCGTCACTTTGCGGTGGTAGCGGTCGAAGCCCGGAAACAGCTCTACGGATTTCTCGACCACAACCGGCGTCTCGCCGGCAACAACCGGCCCGACAAGCGTCTGGCCCACAACGATCGCTGCCCACGCAATCGGATCGATTCGCCGAACAGAAAACATGACGTCCCCCCACTCGAAAGTCAAAGCGGCCACTCCGACAGTGGCATTTGAGCCCCGATCAGCAGCGGGTCAACCTGTTCGGTTGCACAGATCGCTACGCGAGATCAGCGAGGCTGCGCGGCGCCGAATCCTCAGGAGTTTCGTCCGAATCGATGTCGAACCACTCCTTCTTGAACTCAATCCGCTGTTTGCGCTGCATGGCGAGATTGGAAGTCAAGGCGATCACGGCGTCGGCCATGGCCACCTTGGGCGTACACTTGGGATGGTTTTCCGGAGCCGGGTTGCGAATACACCAGGCCCAGTGCTCGATCTCTTCGCGATAGCCGCGGCTGACGTTTTGGGGCACGGACGCTTGGGCGATGGGGGCCGCGCCGCCGCCCGTTTCGTAGCTGGTCATCGCCGCGCCGCCTTTGCCCTCTTTCACTTCGATCTTCGCGTTGGCGTCGCCGCCCTTGTACAGCAGCACTTCCTTCTCACTCGCGACAACCATGGTGCCCTTGGTGCCCAGCACGACCTCGCCGTAGTTGCCGAAGCCGTTGCCGTTGATCGAGCTGTAGGTGACCACCAACTGTCGGTTGGGATCAGCGACCTGTTGCGTCTTGAAGTCTTCGTAGTAGCCCTTCATCGGGTACTCGAACTGGCAGTGAACGTGATCGTCGACCTCGCGGTCGGCCGGGAAGAGCGATCGCACGCCGATGCCCTGGACCGCCAACGGATGCACTTTCTCGCCATCGTCGCGTTGGCTGCTAACGAAGATGCCGGCGGCGTCGAGTTGGTGGCTGCCGAGCTCCGCCATCAAACCCGCGCCGGTGCGATCCCACAACCGCCAACGAATGAGCTCTTCCAGCGGCTTGTAGGTGTAGCCGCCGTCGATGGTCTTTTCCTGATACCCGTACTTGGCGGCATCGACGGCGAGATCCTGCAACTGAGCCCGGAACTCGGCGGCCTGCGCCTCAAGTTTTTCGGCCGTCGCTGGATCGGTCTCCTTGGCGATTCTGCCTTCGCGGTTCCAGAGATCAAGCAGGATCTTCCATTGTTCAATGACGGCCTCTTCGGCCGCGGGGCCGCCGCTCGCCTTGGCGTCGCGCCGGGCAATGTCGACGACACGTTTCTCAACGACCTCCGTCGGCATCGACGGCTGCCAACTGTCGTGCCCCGGCAAGTTGCTGCGGTGCCACTGCGCGCGGATGTGGTGAATGTCTCCGATCAGCCCGCGTTTGATTTGGTCGACCGCGTTGTCGTACAGAATGCTGTAGTGCCGTTGGTGCCCCGTGGCCAAGTGGATCGGGTTGCCGTCGGGATCGCGCAGCTGAGCCGCCGCCCGCGCCATCTCCTTGCATCGCCCGATGGTCTGCCCCATCAACTTCTCGGTCAGCACATGCTTGCCGGCCCGCATCGCCTTGATCGCCGCCACGTCGTGCAGCCACAGCGGCAGGGCGATGATCACCGCCTCGACGTTCTCGTCGGCGATCAGTTCGTCGTACATGTCGTTGTAGACTTTGACATGCTTCCTCGCTTCGTCCTCGGTGCTCCAGCCGTAGACCTTCATCAGGCCCGGCCGAGGGCCGAGCGCGGCCTGGTGGCCGTGAAACGCGCGGTGGATGTTGTAGGGACGAATATCGGCGATCGCCACGACCTCGACATAGTCGGGATTGACCCCGCCGATCAGCACGTTTCCTTCGTCGCCTGTGCCGATGATGCCCACCCGCACCGGGCGATCGACCGTGGCCCCGTAGTTGAAGTACGCGGCGCCCAGGCCGGTTCCCGCCACGGCCGCTGACAACGCCGAGCCCTTGAGGAAATCGCGGCGGGTCGTGCCCATCGCCTCGTAGAAGTTTTGCTTGCCGATTTCGCGTTGTTCAGGCGTGAGATTCATGAAACGAAGGAGTTCGAGGATGGAGAAGGGCGCCAACTCGCCGGAGCCACATGCAGCGTCAGGGGGCAACACCTCCAAGGTACGCGCCCATCGCAGGAAAGTCTACGGGGGCGCCACCGGTGCGCTCTCTGTATCTCCATACAACGGATGCACTTGGAGCGATTCTTGCGCTCATCCGCGAGACGCCATTGGGCTGCTCGGGCGCGCCGACCGGCTCAGAACCGGTCGAGACCGTCCAGCCATCGGGCGATGACGCTGCGCGTGGCGGAATTCAGCAGACCGTTGTGCGACGGCGCCCCCCGGCGAGCGGCCTGACTGACTGGATACCCGGCATCCAGCAGGCGGCGGGCGTCGCGATTCACCAACACCGAAAAGGGCGAGTTTTCCGTAGCGATCGTCAGAACCGCCAAAGGCGCCCCGGGGGCGTTGTCGGGAACCACCAGCGTGCGGGGCAGGGGAGCGCCCACAGCAGCCACGCCCGCCAGTCGACCACGACTCTTTAGCGCCATCGCAAACGCCAGTTGGCCCGCCTTGCCCTCGCCCGCGACGATCGTACGACGCACGTCGGCGCCGTATTGCGCCACCGCGGCGGGCAACAACCGATCGAGATACTCCAAGTCGCCGCCGGTCCATCCCGCAGCGTCGCTGGGCGGAGCGACCACAAACACTACGCGATCGCCGTCGACGACCGACGTCCACGAGCGAATCAGCCGCTCGTTGATCTCCGCATCAGCGCTGCCGAGCCACAGAATCAATCCTGGCGCCGCTCCGGATTCGGCGGGTTCCAGCACGCGCGCCACTTGACCGAACTCGGGCAATTTCAGATCCGCCAATGCGCGCTCGCCGTTGTCGGCAGTTGTCGCCGCGGATTCCTCGCTGCGGCGCGCCGTGGCGGCTGGGAGGTCGCTCTTGTTGAGCACCGCCGTGGGGAGCGTGTCGGCAACAATGGTGTGCTCGATCTCCTCGCCGTCGTGAACGAAGGCGATCGTCGTTTCCTCGCCCGCCGTGGCGGCGGCGAGCACTTTGACCGCCTCGGCGGTTGACGCGACCGGCTCGTCGCCGATCCGCGTCAGCCGATCGCCCGCGACGAGTCCTGCGGCCGCGGCGGGACTGTCGGGCCACACGGCTCGCACGATCACGCCCGCTTCGCCTTGCTCAGCATCGGCCTTCGCCTTCGCATTTGACTCGGACTGCGAGGACGCACGCTGGGGCAACACGCCCAAGAACGCCTGCTGGTACGTCGGCAGCTTGGCGGCGAGCGTCACTTCCGTCTCCAGCGTCTCCGCGTCGTCCCCTTCGCCGCGCTGCAGCGTCACCGCCACCTGATCGCCGGCGTAATGCGGCACAATCTGCCTGCGCAACTGAGTTTGCGAAACGACCGGCTGGCCGTCGATCGCGGTGATAAGGTCTTTGGCTTGCCAGCCCGCCTCGGCTGCCGGCGAACGCGGCCAAATGGTGGTGATGCGCGGCTCGGTCGCGTACGGGCTCCCCGCAGCGAGGCCGATGCCCAACAGCCCGCGTTTGAGATCGCCCTGGTCAATCCAGCGGGGGAGCACCGACAACACATGCTCCAACGGCACGGCGAAGGCGATTCCTGAATCGTAGTACTCGGCGCCCGCGACCTCGCTCGGCTCCTCGGCAGAGCTGGACATTTGAGGCGCCATCGGCACAAGCACGCCCATCACGCGGCCCGAAAGATCGACCAGCGGACCGCCGTAGTTGGCCGCCGACGCTTTGGCGTCGGTTTGCAACACGCGACCGTTCATACGCCCCAAGGCGCTGACGACGCCGGTGGAAATGTTCACGCGGCTCGCAACAAAAGTGCGTCCGACGGCGGCCGCACGCTGGCCCACGCGGATGTCTGCCAGCGGAGTCGCGACCGGCGCCGTCAGCGGCTCGTCGACGTCGATCTTCAGCAACACCAGCATGCGATTGTGATCGCGGCCGACAATCTCCGCCGGGTGCTGCGTGCCATCGGCCAGACGCACGAGGGTGGACGCTGGCTGCTGGGCGAAGTTGATTGCGCTCGAAACGATGTATCCGTCGTCGCGCACAATCAGCCCGGTCGTCGGCCCCTGGGCCAACACCGTGTCGTCCACGCGTTCCAAGCCGCCGATCGTGCGAATCTGCACCACGGCCGGGGCCACGCGCTCAACCGCCGCGGCTAGAGCTTGCTGCTCTTTGAGCGCCAGTTCATCGACGACCGGGCCGTCGTTCGCCCGCCCCCACCGCGCCACGCAGGCGCAAAGCAGCGCAGCAGTCAGCAGGGTGAAACGAGTGATGTGCGGTCGAATCCTCACGCTAGGCGCCCTCCCGATTCGATTCGCCGGCGGCCGGCTCGGTGGAGTCGCTTTCGTCTGCGGCCGGCTCGTCGACTTCGCCAGCCGAACTTGGCGGGCCGGCCGGTTCCTCATCGATTTCGGCCGCGAGGACGACGTCGACCAATTCGCCTTCGCGGAGCACGGCCATACGCAGTTCGTCCCGGCGGTCAATACGGCCCAGCGTCTCGATCACCTCGCTGCACGAGGCGGTCGGTTCGCCCGCGACAAACACGATCAAGTCGTCGGGGCGCAATCCCGCGGAGGCCGCCGGCGAGCCGGGCCGCACGGCGTCGAGATACGCAGGCGTACGCGCCAGCAGGTTGGGAACCAACACGACGCCCAGATCGGCGAGCGTGAGCGGCTCTTCCGGCGCCAATGCCAAGCCCGGCGACCCCGTCGCATTGCGGCCGGCGATGATGGCTTCCACCGAACCCGCCCATGTCTCCACCGGCAAGGCGTAGTTGAGCCAAGCGCCCGTGACGCGGCTCTTGAGTTCTTTGCCCAAGACGCCGAGCAATCGCCCGCGCCAATCGACCAACGCTCCGCCGGCCGCGCCAGGGTTGTTGGCGTGCGCGTCGACGACGTACACGTCGCCCCGATAGTTCGCCTGAAAGGCGCCGCGGCGCGCTTCCAATGGCGCGATCGCCGTGACAACGCCCTGCAGAATGCTCGCCGGCTCGTCGCCCGCGGCGATTCCATAGAGATTACTGACCGCCAGCACAGGCTCGCCAGGCGCCGCGGCCGCCGCTTCCTTGAGATCAAACCATGACACTTGCTCGTCGCCCAGGTTGAGCTTGAGCACCGCCAATTCCAGCACCGGGTCGCTGCCAACGAACTCAACCGAGAACTTGCGACCGTCGTCCAACACCGCGGCCACGTCGTCGGTGTCGAGGACGTAGCTCAGCGCCGTCACGACGTGGCCCTCGGCAGAAACGAGAATGCCCGACTGGTACGCCTCCATCTGCCGCAAGCCGCCCGCGCCGTAGATCTTGACGACCTTGCGCTGCACGTCGCGGATCACTGGCATCGCCGCTCGCGCTGCTCCGATCGAAACGCTGCAAGCCATGATCGCGACGAGAGAGGCGGCGATCACGCAGCGCAGGGCGCGGCGTTCGCCCAGGCGGCGGGTCGTGCGCGAAGTGAGGTTCGTGTGCGTCATGCGCCGGCTACTCCCTGTCTCGGCCTGACGCGGCGGCTGGGGACGCGATCTTGTAAGCGTCAATCTCAAGCGTCGCGAACTCGCCATCGCCGAACCGCACGACCCAGTGATAGGGGAGGATGCGCCCGCCCGCCTCGCGATAGTCGCTAAAAATCAGCTCGCAGGGGTCGACGTCATCGGAGGGATAAGTCTCCAGCGCCGCCAAGGCCCCCGTTTGCTCGTCGTAAAACAGGCGCATCTCCACGCCGCCGTACAGACACGACAGACAGTCGGCGGGGCGCCCTTCTAATCCATAGGGCAGGCGGCCGAGGTAAACCACCTCGCCGAAAGTACGGAGCCCTTCGTCCATCATTCGTTGCCAGAGGTGAATCGCCAGCAGCAGCCCGCCGGATCCCGGCGGACTGAGTTGGACGGACAAGTCGTCGCGAAACACCGCGCCCGTCACGCCCTGGGGCAGGCGAATCTCGCTCTGTTGGCGGCCCGTCGTCAGCCGGAACTCGCCGCCGGTGGCGACATGGCCCGCAATCTGCCAGTCGTATCCCAGCGAGTCGCCTCCTTCGTCCTGCATCTGCTCGAGCCACCGCTCCCACAAACGCAGTTGCGCCTGCTGGTTGTACCAGTAGTTCGCGAAACCCCGCCGCTGGACGTAACGCTCAGCGATGGCCGCGGGCAGTTTGGGCTCCTTGCCCAAAAGCTTTCGCAAATCGGGCATCTGCGGCCCCTCGGGATCGGGTGCGTCGGGCCCCGGCGCATCCGGCTGCGGCTCTTCGCCCGGCGGACGCGACGGATCCACTTCCTCGCGCTGCACTAGGCCGACCAACTCCGCGGGGTCGTGTTTGCTCTCTAGCCGGACAACGATGTCGTACGTCTGTCCATCGCGGCGAAAACGCATCGGCACGCGCCAATGGGGCGGGAAGACTCCCAGCACGTTTTGCAGGGCGTTGGCCGTGGTGATGTCCCGGCCAGCGAACTGCACCACTTGGTCGCCGTAGCGCAGGCCGCGGCGGAACGCGTCGCTCGACTCCAAGATGTCGTCGACAATCACGCCGTCATCCTCGGTCGATACGGTGGCGCCAAGGGACGCATGGTCGACAATCCGGCCGCTCTTGAGGTGTCCCAGAAACCGCAGCGCCTGGTTGATCGAAATCGCGTAGCCGACGCCAACATTCACGCGGCCCCGTTTCTCGAAGGATCCGCGCCCGTTGATGCCGATGAGCCGACCGTCGGCATCGAACAGCGGACCGCCCGAATTGCCGGGGTTGATCGCCGCGTCGGTTTGAATGCAGTCGGTGTACTCCAACAGGGTGCCGGCAGGGTACTGGTAGCGCCGCACGCCAGAGACCATGCCGTAGGACACCGAGGGCGTGAAATCGTCGGCCAACAGAAAGGGATTGCCCGCGGCGAACACCCACTGGCCGACGCGCACGGCGTCGCTGTCGCCAATCTCTGCAACTGGAAAATCGTCGCGACCCAACAACTGCACGAGCGCCACGTCGCCCACCGGATCGATCCCCACGAGCACGGCATCGTAGAGAACCCCATCGGACAGACCGCACTTCATGGCGGGTCCGCCGCTTGCCACGACGTGAAAGTTGGTCAGCGCGAACCCGTCGGGCGAAATTAGCACGCCGGAACCGCCCCCTTGGCCCGCGGCATCGAAGATCGCCACCGTCGCCTCAGTGGCCCGAGCCATCGCAGCCACGCGTACGTCCTGGGCCGCCAGGACGTCGGCCGGCACGTCGAGCGCCGTGTCGACGCCCAAGGCCAACGTGGCGACTGCGATGAAGAGGCAAGATGCCATGCACTCGGTTCCGGGAGAGGTGACGGCGGGCGAGGTTAGTAGCGGTTGCGCAGCGGCGGGCTGCCGCATGTTATTGATTTACTTCGTGAATCGAGCCATGGCCAAGTGTAGTTGGTCGCCGTAGTCCAAGTTTTCGCCGTAGTCGACGAATATTCGTAACCGCCGGGCCCCCTGCAGGTCGATTGCGATCTCCTGCGGCGGTTCGCCGCCGATGACGTCGCCCTCCCACGCCGGTCGGCGATCGGCGAAAACCGTCAACCGGACGCGCCCCTCCGCGGCGCACGCGGGGGCGATCCCCGCCAGGGTGACGAATCGCTGCATGCCGGCGGGAACCGCGTAGACAATCTCGGTGCGGCTCCGCAGGGCCACGCCCTTGGCATATTCTATCGTACGCTGGCCCCCGGCCGCCGTGTCGTCCTCGGCCGCGAGCAACCGAATCGGCTCGCCCGTGAAATCGGCGTTAAACCGCGGTTCGCCATAGCCGCTAATCGACTTGGCGCCGGGCGGCAGACCCAGCAACGGCGTCCACTGCGAATCGAGCGGACGCTCGTCGCCGAGGTACGCCAATTTGCCCAGCGAATAATCGGCAAACGCCACCTCGCCCAGGGGAAGCTGCAACTGCATCCCGCTCGGCGTTTCCACCTGAAGCACCTCGCCAAGCAACTGCACGTCGCGCGCGGTCACACGCGCGCCGCTGTCGAGCTGCAAGCGACAAGCACCAAGCTTTTCGTCCGCGGCTTGACCGCGATAAAACGCAATCGCCGCGACCTTCGACCGCTTCACGGGGATCCGGTCGCCTTCCCATTCGAATTGCACCTGCTCGGCGGTCACTTCACCGACAACGCCCGCGAGGTAGTCGACCGACGCGCCCCCCTTTTTCATCACCAACAGCACGTCGCCGGGAAGCTCCTTGCGCTGCAATTCGGCCCATACGCGATCCGCCGCCTCGTTGCGCGGCGTCAACTCGATAAGTTGGACCTGTGCGGTGGGCGCCTGCAAGGGCTCGATTGACCAGGGCGACTGAATCGTCACGACGCGCGCCGCGACGGTCGCCTCGGTCGCCGGCAGCAGCGTGCCGTCATGAAAACGAACCAGGATTTGCGCGTCGCCGGAAGGGTCCTGCGAGGGTTCAGCGACACTCCCAGGACGCACGGCCAGGAGTTGCTCCGCGGGGATTGCCGTCGAGCCGTCGTCCGTTCGCACGTCAATGCCGGCTGCCGTCCAACCCGTCAATTCCCCTGCCAGGCGGCGACCATCAAGGGTCTCGATGGCCACGTCGACAGCCTGGGCGCGGCCCGCGGTAAGCAGAGCAACCGTCAGTACGAGAGGGGCGAATCGGAGCATGCGCAATGGGCAAGTCGGAGGGCGGGGCAGGGCGGGCGCAATGTGGAGCGGGCTATGTGGGAGGGGTGTCTCCAGGCGGGCGTCATGGCTGGTCGGGCGGCGTCTCCGCGGCGAGCTCGCGGAAGTACTGCTCAATGATCTCCCGATACTGCGCGGGGTATTCACGGCCAATTTCCTGCAATGCCCGTTCGCGGTCCTTGGGAGGCAGGTCGCCCCAGCCGGGGGTCTTGCCAATGTCGCGTTTGTCGACTTTGCCGGGCGCCTTCAACTCCGCCAGTCGGCTGTCTTGCATCGGCTTCGACGGGCTGGGATTGGAGCCGCTGCCCGGGTTCTGGCATTGCGATTGCGATTGCGCCTGTTTTTCCAGGTCGTCAATCATCTTATCCAGCGAGTCGAGCACGCCCCGCTCCACCTCCTGCACGCGCGGACCGGCGTGCCCCAGGTCAAGCCGGCGGTGAATGTCGCTCATGCGGCGGCCGATGTGATCGAGCGATTCGTCTTCCAGCGTCGCCAAGTCGCGCCGCACAAGTTGCGCCAACTCCTGAAAACGGCGCGGCAACGATTGCTCGCGCTCCAGCAATTGCACCAGCGCTGCGCGGGCATTGTCGGGCTGCACCAACTGCTGATACGCGGCCATGCGATAGAACAGCAGCGACGCCGGATCGACCACGTCGCCCACGTTCAACTCGCCGAGTTCGCGAATCGCTTCGTCGTACAGGCTTTGTTGCGCCAACCACCGGCCCTGCGCGAGCCGCACGTTGTCGCGCACAAACGGGTCAAGCTCCGGGTCGCTTAACCAGGAAATCCAGGTCACGTCGCCGGGAGCGAACGGCCCTTGCCATTGCTTCTGCAGTTCAGCCACCCGCGGTTCAACGGCGGCGAACGCGGCGATCACCCGGTCCAGCAGCGCCTCCTCGCCGGCAGCGGCCGCGGAGGAATCGCTCCATGCCCGTCGCGCCGCGGCTTGCTCGCTCGCTGTGGCATCGGCCTGGTCGATGAAGGCCATGACCTGCTGGCCGACCGTTTCGCTCGCGGGGGGACTCCAGGTCGGCTCGAATCCGACATCGCCGCGAACCAGACGCCCGCTCGACGCAATCAGCATGGCCGCAACGATTGTGGCGGTGACGCTGAAGGCTGACGACCGGCGACGCAACAGTTTCCTGCGAGGGGTCATTGGTTTACATCCGTATCGAGGTCGTGAGCCGCCTGGTAAATCCGCTGTTGTCGAACCGCCAGTTCATCGAGCGCTTCTCGCAAGTCGGAATCAAGCGCCATCTCGCCCTGGACCAGGGCGCCGTAGCGCGTGGTTCGCTGGTTCACCCGCGACTGCAATGCCCGAATCATACGCAATTCGGCGATTTTGGCCACCAAAGGTTGTTCGCCCGGCTCTCCGCCTTGCCCCTGGCCGCCACGCGCCTGCTGCTCCCGCAACTCCTGCAACGCCCGCTGCATGGCCGCGAGCGTTTCTTCAAGCGACGCGATCACGTCCTCTTCCAAGCCCTGGGTGATGAGGCTCGTTTGCAGTCGCGTCAGTCGCCCGGCGATCGTTTGCATATCGTGCCGAGCCTGTTCAATCGCCTCAGGAAAGGCGACCGAGGTGCCGTCTTCGCGCAGCAGGATCAGCGCTCGATCGGCGTCGCGTACAATTTGCTGCTCGTTGCGACTGAGTCGGGCGGCGGAGATCTCTCGTTCGTGCAGCGGTGCGGCCTGGGCCGCGTCCAGCTTCTTGGTCGCCTCGTACACCTCGATCTGGGCCTCGAGCATCTTGCGAAACCGGGCTTCCAGGAGCACCAGCGTCCGCTCCAGTTCTTCCTCGCGCAATTGACGCAAGATGCGTTCCAGTTCCGCCTTGGCCTGCTCCAGTTCCTGGACCGCTTGCTCTTGATCCTCCACGGCGCCTTCGCGCTGCGAACGCTCCAGTTTCTCTTGGGCCTGTTGCATGCGCTGCTGTGCGCGCTTAATGCGCTCGACCGCTCGATCCGCCGGACTTTGGTTTTGCTCGCCCGGCGGTTGCGGCGACGGAGGGGAAGATTCGCCCGACTGCCCGCCCCCCTGCGAGGGTTGTCCCTGAGAAGGCTGCCCCTGCGATGGCTGCCCGCCCGGTTGCGACTCGCCCCCGGGAGAGGGCGCGCCTTCGCTGGGCGATTGTTCACCCGACTCGCCGCCGTCGCCCGGTATTTCGCCCTCGGCGCCCGGACTCGACTCGCTCGACTCGCCGGCGGGCTTGTCGCCCGATGGATTTGATTGCGCTGCGTCGTTTGACGACTCGTCGCCGTCGGCCGAGTCCTTCTTCGAGGATTCGCCGTCAGGGGAATCGTCGCTCTTTCCGCTCTCGCCTTCCGACGATTCGCCAGCGGATGATTCGCCGCCTTCGTTTTCCTTGGAACCCTCGGTTTCCGCAATCTTGCCGCCCAATTGGCCGGCGCGCTCGGCGATCTGGTTCTGATCTTCCGCCAGTTGGTCGGCATCGTCTCCGCCGTCGGTGCGGCCCTTAACGCCGCGCTGCATGCGGATGATTCGCTTGAGTTCCTTGAGATAGTTGCCAATGCGTTTGCGGTCCGACTCGATTTGCGAGTCGCGGTCCTCCTCAAGCAGCAACTCCAACAGCTTCGCCAACTCGGCGTGTACCGCCGTCTGCCGCTCCAGGGCGGTCGAGTAACTTTCGCGATTCAACGCGGCGACAATTTCGTCAAAACTACCGTCGAGATTCTGCTCGCGGCTGCGCGCAATAAGATCGCGCAACACCTTGGCGCGCCGGGGCTGCGTACTGCGCGAGAGTTCCGCTAACCGTTCGGCCAGCAGTTCCAGTCGTTCGAATCGCTCGGCCAGCCGCGCCTCGCGCGTTGCCAGATCAACCTCTTCGGCCGGCGCCTCGGCCCCGGGCTCCTGGGCCCGCGCGATACCGCTGAGACCAGGCGCCGCGAACGCAGCGACCATGATCGCCACGGCAAAGGAGACCATTCGCGCAGAGGCGAACCGCGTCGCGAATTGCGGAAGCAATGACATGCAATCTCCTGAACGGCCTTCCGTGGGGCGGCTCGTGCTGCGAGCCGGATTGCGCTGCAATCCGGTCCGCAATGGTGCAACCAACGCGCCCAGCGGCAAGCTCGCGGCGTTGGTTACTCCTCCAGCAAACGGCGCAGCTTGTCGCGCTGTTGCTGCTTGGTGGCGTCGTTGATCTGCTGCTGCTCGGACACGATGCCCCGCAGCAGGTCGATCAATTCATTATAACTCTCCAGTTCCAGCATCCGGTCGAGAACCGCCTGCATCGCCTCCATTATGGCGTCCGCCTGGATTTTTGTCGCCGCGAGTGTATCGACTGCGCCCTCTGCGCGGGCCTGGTGGGCCTGTAGGTGCTCGGCAAGGAGCCGCTGCAGCTCGGGCAACTGGTCGTCGGCAATCACCCGCAGGGGGGCTGCGATGCCGTCTTCCAGGCGATTTCTCAGCTCGTCGGTGTCGACCCGATTGTTGATGAGTTCGGCCAGAATCTCCTCAAACCCCTGCGCAACCCCCCCGGTTTCGAAGGCCATCTGGGTCGCGTTTTGGCCGGCGCCAGAGATCCGGGACAGATCGCGGCGGAGCTGCCGGGCCGACTCGGACTCTTCATCAGCCGGCGACGCATCCGCAACGGGCGGCTCGATGCGCTCCAGCAAGTCGCGTACGCCGGTCATCTTCTCCGTGATCGCCTCGAACCGCTGCCGAAGGCCCAGCTCGCGTTTTTCCAACAGAGCGCGCAGCTGCGACGGCGTGACCACGTCCAACAAGAAACGCTGGCTCACGCCGGCGTGAAGTTTGTCGTCCAGATCATAGTAGTCGTCAGCCTGCAGTCGAAACGCCAGCCGTTGGCCCGGTTTCAGCGCCACCAACGGCTGCTCGCTGTCGGGGTCGTCCTCGGCCAAGTCAAACGACTCGGTGATCTTCAACCGCGGAAAGCCTGCGGCGATCCCCTCCAACGGACGACGCTCGGGGGCGGCCGCGTCCACCTGGTACTCAAACCACACGTCGCGCACCGCGTAATCGTCGGTCACCGTTCCCGCCACGGGAATGCGCGCCTGTGGCGTGACCGCCGTGCCGATGCCCCGCAACTGAACGGACAACTCCGGCGGTTCGTCGGGGACGACGGAGACTGCCAGGCCGTAAGGCGACAGACTCTCCACCCCGTCGGTATCAACCAGGCTGATCGCGAGTTTCAGATCGCCCTGGTTGGCCGTCAGCGGAAACGAAAGTTGCGTGGGGTCTGCGGGGTCGATGGTCCAGGGCAGTTCCTGCTGCAAGCTCGGATCATAGACGCGGGCCGACGCCAACGGTTTGGTCGCCTCCACATTGCAAACGCCCCAGGAACCCTCGGGCAGCTCGGCGCGCTTGCTGAGCGCGATTCGCCGCGGCAAACGATCGAGATACTCCGGGTAATTGATCTCCAGCGCAGCGCTGGAGACCGCGGGCCGCTCGACGGCCACGAGGCGTAGATTTCTGATGCGATCGTCGCCGCCAATGACGTCGAATTCGATGTCGCTGGTCACCTTGAATTCGTAGCGAAACTGCTGGGCCGTGTCGCGCCCGGCGACGGCCTCGCCGACCTTGAGCATCGGATCGCGGCTGCCCAGGCCGTCGCTCGCCCGCCGCCAGCGGATCTCCACTTCCTCGGGCGCCACGAAACCATCGTCAATCGACGCGGCCACGAGCACTTCGAATGTCGAATCACGGGCGACGCGGACTTCGCGGACCCGCTGCTCGCGATCAAATCCCGCGACGGAGATGTGGTTTTCCCGCGGCCACAGGTCGCGGCTGAACGCCATCCGCTCGCCCCAAAACGAATACGCTTCGGGCGCTTGCCATGCGAACAGGGCGATCGAACCCACCGCGACCAGCGCGAGCAAGCCTTTGACAGCCAGCGGGCGGCGATTGAAAACCTGCCCCAGCCGAATTGAGCCGACGGCTTCCTCGGCGGTGCGACTCGTCTGAGCGATCAGCTGCGGGTGATACCCCTCGCGGCGCCGACCGTCGCCCGCCTGGACCGTGGTCACCAAGCCCTCGCGCAAGCTCGGGTACTGCCGCTCGATAAGCAGCGCCAGACTGGCATCCGGCAGTTTTGCGAACGTGCGTCGGAATATGTAACGATAGAGAGCCCACGCCGTCGCTGCGCCGGCGCCCAGCCACAGTAAGAATCGCACGGCGGGCGTTGGCTCGAACAACCAATCCAATAGCAAACCGATCCAGTACGCCGCGCCCGCCACGATCGCCAGGGCGAACAGCCCCTCCAGCCACACGTACCCGCGCACGAGCCATCGCAGACGCGAAATCGTCCGCGCGACGGAACGAGGAATGTCGAATTGAGGGGCGACCGTCGCCATATCGATTTAAGCCAATCGCAAGAGCCGGCGCAACAACCACTCCAACAGCAGGGCGCCGCAGATGATTCCCAACAGCAGTTTGTTCAATTGCTCGGTAAACGCACGGTCCGGTTTGCCGCGGACGACCTTGGTTTCGGCCCGGCTGGGCGACAGGGCGACCAAGGAGGCGATCTCGTCGCTGTTCGTCACCGCCGACGCCTCCGGATAGTATCGCCCCTCGGTGCGGCTCGCCAACGCCCCAAGCAGGGCCGCGTCGCGCCGGGTTTGTCGGAACTCGGCGTCGGGGGCCGAGACTTGGATTCGTCGCGTGAGTTGCTCGTCGAGCGCATCGGGCGCAGGCATTTCGATCCGGTAGGCGCCCTCCTGTGAGACGGCAAACTGGCCTATATAGTTCCCAGGGCGTTTCGCATCGGCTGTCATTTCGACGTTGCGACCCTTGCCGTCGGGACCGGTGACGCGTGCCGTGACCCGGTCGGCGAGGTACGGTTCGCGGCTGGCCGTCGACAGTTGCGCCCGGATTACGACTGCCTCGCCGACGCTGTAGCGGTCGCGTTCGACCAACAGGCGCCCCCGGGACGAGCCGCGCAGCAGCCGCCCCTGACTCACATGGCGGACAAGTTGCGTGTAGAGCGTCTCGAAGTATTTCACGTCCACCGACCGCAGCCGCCACAGTTCGCCGCTGCCCATGTAGAACACGCGACCGGCGCCGTAGAACTGCTCGGCAAAGTACACGGGCAGTTCGGCCGAGATGCCCGCGTCGGGATCGCTGTAGCGGGTGTACACCGTGGCCGCAGGCTTGGGGCCCTTCACGGCATAGCAGCCGTAG
>JAGQOU010000359.1 GCA_020427145.1 Planctomycetales bacterium
CTGGGGGCTCCCTGCGGTCGTCCCCAGCCACCCCGATCGAGTTCAATTGGTATCACGGCCGACGGGATGCAGCGGTTGGTGGCGCCGCGTTCCACGGGTAGAATGCCGTGTTTCGCTGATTTCACAGCCGCGACGCCCTGACGGCGTCTCTCTGTCTGGAGCGTAGATCGTCATGTCGTCGGAAACCCCCTCTGCGGCCTCGCCGCAAACTCCCTCCCCGCAAATTGTGTTGCAGCAGTCGCCGCCGACAATGTTCGGCCGGTTCGGAAAATACTTGCTGCTAGCACTTGGGCTGTGCGTGATGGTCATCATCTCGCAGGCGGCCAGCTATCGCAGCTACTTCAGCCCGCCGGGGGGGCCGCAGGAAAAGTTCCAGTCGCTGAACGCCGACGCCGAGCAAAAGATCGCCGTGCTGAGCATCGAGGGCGCGATCATCGACGCCGACGGCTTCGTGAAGCAGCAGATCGATCGCATTCGCGAGGACGACAGCGTGCGGGCGATCGTGCTGCGCATCGATTCGCCCGGCGGCACCGTCACGGCCAGCGACTACCTGTACCACCAATTGCGCAAATTGGCCAAGGAACGCGAGCTGCCGATGGTCGTGAGCATGGGCAGCATTTGCGCCAGCGGCGGCTACTACTTGGCGATGGCGGCGGGCGGCGAGCCGGACATTATTTTCGCCGAGCCCAGCACGTGGACCGGGTCGATCGGCGTGGTTATTCCGCACTACGACCTGTCGGGCCTGTTGACGCAATACAACGTGAAGGACGATTCGATCGTCAGCGGCCCTGACAAACTGATGGGCAGTCCCACCCGCGACTTGGACGCCGACCAGCGAGCCAAGGAGCGCGAACTGCTGCAGACGTTGGTGAACGAGAGCTTCGAACGGTTCAAGGAAATCGTTCGTGCGGGGCGGCCGAAGTTGGCCCAGGACGACGACGCACTCAAGCGGGCGACAACCGGGCAGATCTTCTCCGCCGACCAGGCCAAGGCGCTGGGGTTGGTCGACGAGATTGGTTTCTTGGACGATGCGATCGCCCGCGCCGCGGAACTGGCCGGCCGCGACGTGAAGTCGCTGCGGGCGGTCAAGTACGACGAGCCCCCCGCGACGCTCGGTTCGCTGCTGGCGGCTGACGGCGGCGCCCTGCGCCCGGCAGCCGGGTTCGACCTGTCGGCCCTGCTCGACATGACCGCGCCGCGAGCGTACTACCTGTGGACGTGGTTGCCGTCGCTGTTGCGCGAAGGGCAGTAGCGTCGGTAGCTGGGCGCGAGGCCGATTGAATCTAGGCGGCGTGGCTGGGGACGGAGCGTAGCAGAGCCCCCAGTGATTTCGCTCGCGGCGAGCGCATTTTTCAACCTCGCCACGCGCCAGCGTGGCATGCAGTTTGGATTAGCAATTTGTCCACAGAGAATCCCCACCTGCTCGACGCGCTGGACGTCTCGCTCGCGGAGTTCGCCGCTGCGCACGCGCTGCCTAAGTACCGCGTCGGTCAGATCCGGCGTTGGCTGTTTGAGAAGCGCGCGGGCGATTGGGACGCGATGAGCGATCTGCCCAAGGGGCTGCGGGAGCAGCTCGCCGAGTCGTTTCGTCTGTGGACCGCCAGCATTGCCAGGCACACGACCGCCGACGACGGCACCGAGAAGCTGCTGTTCGCCCTGGCCGACGGCGGGCAGGTGGAGAGCGTGCTGTTGCGCGACGAAGTGCGGCGGACGATCTGCATTAGTACGCAGGTCGGTTGCGGCATGGGGTGCGTGTTTTGCGCCAGCGGGCTCGACGGGGTCGATCGCAATCTGACGACCGGCGAGATTATCGAGGAGATGTTGCAGCTGCAGCGGCTGTTGGCGCCCGAGGAGCGGCTCAGTCACATCGTGGTGATGGGCATGGGCGAGCCGCTGGCGAATCTCGATCGGCTGCTGCCGGCGCTGGAGGAGGCGCGGCGGCCGGACGGGCTGGGAATCAGCGCCCGGCGGATCACTATCTCCACGGTCGGCCTGCCGCCGGCGATCGATCGGCTCGCCCGCCACGAGGCCAACTACCGACTGGCCGTGTCGCTGCATGCGCCCAACGACGAGCTGCGCAACGAACTGGTGCCAGTGAACAAGAACATCGGCATCGACGCGATCATGGCTGCGGCGGATCGTTATTTCGACGTGTCGGGTCGACGGATCACCTACGAGTACGTGCTGCTGGCCAATCTGAACGACCGCCCCGAGCACGCCGGGCAGCTGGCGCGGCTGCTGGCCGGTCGCGAGGCGCTGCTCAACGTGATTCCCTACAACCCCGTGGCCGGGCTGCCGTACGAAACGCCGACGCCCGAGCGGCAACATGCGTTTCGCGCAATCCTGGAGCGGGCCGGGGTGACGGTGAAGTTCCGCCACCGCAAGGGCAACCGCATCGACGCGGCGTGCGGACAGCTGCGAAGGTCGCAACAACCGACGGTCGTCGACATTGCGGCGCAAATTTAGCCCCCGGTCACTGACCGGGGGCTAAATGCGAAATGAACGACGGGGGAGATTGCGCCTCGCTACGTCGTTTGGTCGTCGACCGGCGGCTGGGCCGGGGCGGCGGGTGGTTGAGGGGCGCCGAGGCGCTGTTGCATTTCCTGCATGCGGCGTTCCATTTCCTCCATCCGCTTCATCAATTCGCGGCGGCTCGCCTCGGTGCGCTCGCGCATCTGGGCGGCGCGCTCCTGGGCGCGCCGCGCCATTTCCTGGGCATGCTGCTGCGCCGCTTGCAGCTGAGCGTTGTTCTCGAAGTTGCCAAGCTGGTCCGGCAGCAGTTGCTGCAATTCATTCAGGTCGAAATTGAAGTTGAAAGCCCCCACGCGCCCTTGGCCGCCCAGCATCTGCTCGACGAACGGTCGCAGGTCGTCCGGCAGGGCCTTCATCGCTTCCTCGTCCCCTTCGGTCACGGTCCACGACTCGTTGCCGCGCGTCACCGTGATCTGGGCCGGGCCGTCGTTCTCGCGGGTGACGGAGACCGACACGCCCGCGGGGACGCCCATCGCCTGCTGCTGACGCAAAATCATGCCGGGTCCCATGATCCGCATACCCCTGCCGTTGGGGTCGGCGAGAAGGCCTTGCAGACGCTGGCCCAAGTCGCCCAGCTCGGCGTCGAAGCCTTCGGGGACCTGCTGACCGGCAGGCAGCGACGCCGTGAAATCGGCTGGCCGCTCCTCGGGCGTCACGGTCACGGTCTCTTCCTTGGCGAGTCGCAGGATCTTGAGTTCAATAGGCTCGCCAGCGCCGCTGCGCACGGCTTCGGCTAACTCGGTCATGCCGTGGGCCACGTCGCCGTTGACCGCGATGATGATGTCGTGCTGCCGCAGGCCGGCCTTGGCGGCGGGGCTGCCGGGGACGACCTGCTCGACGATCACGCCCGTGTCGGCGGCCAACTGCAATTGCGTTTGCAGCACCGGGTTGGTCACTTCCTGGCCGGCGACGCCGATCCAATAGGCGGGCGCCGCGACGATCGCTTCCTGGTCGTCTTGCGGAATCGCGGCGGTGACGTCGCCCTCGGGCGAGATCGCCACGATGCGCCCCTCGGGCTGCGAGTCGTCGGCCAGCGCGACCCCTTGCCCTTGCGCCAGCAACCCGGCGCCAAAGACCACGGCCATCAGCAGCGCCTGCTCGGCGCTGTGTTTCAAGAACGTGCGAGACATCGTGTTCCTCCTCCTGTCAAGAAAACGTGATTTGTGCAGTGAGCAAAAACGCAGGCGGGCGGGGACGCAACGCAGCGGAGCCCGCGCTCATGCAAGGGTTGCGTCAGAAAACCTGCCGACTGACCGGCGTGACGACTGCGTCGTCGACCGGCACGACCATGGGGGACAGCCCCCCGTCGTTTTCAAAAAACATCGGGGCGTAGCGCCGCCGCACCTGCAAGTCGAGGCCGTTGTCGCGCAATCGCTCGCGCAACGGGGCGGGCGGTTGCCAGGCGTTGGCGTCGGCCAGCGCCCCGCCGAGTCGCTCGGCTTCCACCAGCGGGATGCGCAAACGCTGTGGCGCACCGCTCGCGTCGCGGACCACCAGGGTGACCGCGTCGCGGGGATCAAGCTGCGGGGCCGCGGGTTCCGGTTGCTGCGGCGTCGTTGACTGCGGCGGGTCGCCGGCGAGCAACTCGGCGCCGCGCGGACCGTCTAGCGCCCGCAGTGAGAATTGCCAGCCGATGCCAAACGCTACGAGCAAGCTGGCGGCAATCGCCAGCCACTGCAGGGCGCGGTGCGCTGCGGAGGAACGGCCCGCGGCGCCACGGCTCTGCAAGCCGTGCTGAATTGGAGTGGGAGCCTCTGCTTCGCCCGACGCAGGAAGTTGCGGCGCGTTTTCGCTGGCTAAGTCGCCCGGCATCGCGGCGACAGCCCCCAGTTGGGCGCGCAGACTTTGCGATTCGAGAAACGCCAGCGCACAGCGCCGCCACGCGCCGGGATTCGCGTCGAGCGCCGCCAGCAACTCGCGGCGTGCGGCGTCGGTCAATTCGCCATCGACCAGGCGGTCGAGCGCGGCGTCGGTCAGCAGCGGGTCGTGTTCGTTCATCGCATGCTCAAACATTGCTTACTCAGGCTCTTAGTCGCGGCCGACCAGCGCCGGGGCGACGCGGGCCAGCGCCGTCCGCAGGCGACCGCGAGCGCGGTGGAGTCGCGCCTCGACTGCCGACGCCGAAAGTCCCAACTGGGCGGCCAATTCGCGATAGCTCCAATCTTCGGTGTATTTCAACAACAGGATTTCGGCGTCCTGAGCGCCCAGCGTGCCGAGAGCCCGTCGCACCAACTGCTGTTGTTCCTGGGCCAGCAGCCAGTCGAGCGGATCGGGCTCGGCGCCTGCCGCGCCGACCAATCCGCTGTCGGCGTACTGTTCGTGCAACCGGCGTCGACGACCGCTGCGGCGACGGTGTTCCAGCGCCTGCACCACGGCGATGCGGTACAGCCACGGAGCGACCTTCGCGGGGTCGCGCAGCCGATCTGCTCCCGCCACCGCGGCCGCTGCCACGCGACCCAGCACGTCGTCCAGTTCGTGTCGTTCGACCCCCCGAGCTGCCAGCACCGTGCGGAGCCAGCGGCCATGTTCAAGCAGCGCAGCGGCGACCGTCTCCCGGGCGTCGGGAGGCGACGGGCCGTCAGCCTGAAGGGGTTCGGGGTTCATGCGGCACGAACAGAGAGTTGCCGCCGCAGGGTCCGTCTTGCGGAGAAAAATCCAAAAAAAGGCGCCGCCGCTCAAACTCAAGCCACGGTGGCTGTGTGATCGCTGCCCGGTAGTGATGCCGTTTGCTCAGGAGAGTTGGGTGGCTCGCGGACGTAGCGAAGCGAAGCCCCCAGGAACATCACAGGGGGCTCCCTGCACTCGTCCCCAGCCGCCCCGATCAAATTCATTTGGCATGACTACCCGCTGCCCGGTGGGGTTCGCCCGGCGGGAGCGGCAGGGCGAGTTGGCCGGGCGGTTGACGCAATATCCATGTCCACAGCCCCGCGGCGACGACCAGCATGCCGATGCTGATATTCTGCGAAATGCTCAGTCCCGTGCCAAACACGGCCGACTCGTCCACGCGGATGATCTCCAGCAGAAACCGGGCAACGGGGTAGAGCGTGAGCGTCAGGGCGATTACGGCGCCGTCGTGGCGGCGCAGCGGGTAGTACGACCACAGCACCCAGAACAGCAGCGCCGCGTTGACCGAACTGTAGATTTGCGTGGGGTGGACCGGCAGGCTGCGCGGCGGCGGATCGACCGTGGCGATCACGTGCCGCTGGCCGTCGGCGGTCTCCAACACGACCCGGTGCCCTTGGACAAAACTCGTCAGCAGGGAGTCGTAGACATCCTGCAACGAGTCGACTGTCTTGCCGCGGATAGTGGAAATCACCTGTCCAGGCGCCAGACCGGCCGCGGCGGCGGGGGAGTCGGCGTCGACCGCGGCCACCAGCGGCCTGCCGTTCTCGTCGCTGGACAACCGCAAGCCGTACATGCGGCCATGATGCGCTTGCACGCCGTAGGGCGGACTCGTGCGCCCCGGGGCGTTCTCGCGCGGAAACGTCACCGCCCACGGCACGTCGGTCTCGCCGCCGTAACAGCAGCCGTTCAGCAGGCAGCCGATGCGGCCAAACGCCAGACCAATCGCCATGCTGGGGGCGATCAGGTCGGCCATGGCCAACATTGGCAACCCGCGGCGGCGCACGTACCAGGCAAACGCCAGCAGCGCGCCGATGAGCGCTCCGTACACCACTAGCCCGCCCTCGGTAAAGCGCAGCGCGGCGCGCAACGTGGCGGACCAATCGATGCCGCCGGTGGCGGGCGACGTTTGCCGAATGCCATCGTCCCAATACTCAATCAAGTAAAACAGCCGCGCTCCCGCCACCCCGACGATGAACATGGCGATGGCCAGCCCGAAGATCTCTTCGGGATCGATGCGATTTTGCACGGCGCGGCGCACCGCCAGCGCGATCCCCGCGGCCGAGCCGGCGACGACCATCACGCCGTACCCGCGCACGGGCACGCCGTCGGGAAACAGTCGCGGCAGAAACGCGATGACCGCGGCGCCCAACAGCATCGTGGGCAGGTGGGCCCGCAGCGAGCCACTGACGCCGAACTCCCGCGCCGCGCCCCACGCCGCCCAGGCGGTCACCGCCAGCCAGATCGCCAGCAGCACGCCGAACCCAAAAATCGGCACGCCGCCGGCGCTGATCGGAATGCGGAAGAATTCAGAGCACATGACGAGCGAGGGGAAGGGGGAGGGCGGAATGGGGAATGGGGAATGGGGAATGGGGAATGGGGAGGGCGGTGTGGCGGGGTTAGTTATCCATCGGCCCCATTCCCCATTCCGCCTTC
>JAGQOU010000360.1:0-400 GCA_020427145.1 Planctomycetales bacterium
CGGCACAAGCAGCGCCAGGGCTAGTTTGCCCGTCGCCCCGCGAGTTGGGCTCGCGGCGGCCATTCCGCTTCCGGTTTTTCAAGTTTGTTGTTTTCAGAGAGTGCATCATGCCTCGTTTGCAGGGCGTTGACATTCCGGCCGACCGGCCGACCGTCATTTCGCTGACTTACCTGTACGGCGTCGGCCCCAAGGTCGCGCGTGAGCTATGCCACAAGGCCGGGCTCAATCCGCAGACCCGGGCTCGCGACCTGACCGAGGACGAGGTCGCCCGCTTGGCGGCGCTGCTCGACAAGGACTACGTGGTCGAGGGTCAGTTGCGTCGGCAGACGAGCCAGAACATCTCGCGCCTGCGCGACATCGCCTGCTACCGCGGCTTGCGACATCGTCGCGGCCTGCCGGT
>JAGQOU010000360.1:416-6622 GCA_020427145.1 Planctomycetales bacterium
AACGCTCGCACTCGCAAGGGCCCCAAGAAGACGGTGGCCGGCAAGAAGGGCGTGAAAGACCTCCGCTAATTTCCAGCTCGCTCCGTCGTTGACGGGTCGATCCGATCACACATTTCCCCATTCAATCCGTCGTTTGGATTGCCCCAGGAGTTGATTCGCAGTGGCCAAAGAGAAGAAAGCCGGCAAGGCAAAGGTCAAGACGAAGAAGACGCGTCGCAACGTGGCCGTGGGCGTGGCGTACATTACCGCCACGTTCAACAACACGACCGTGACTATCACGGACAACAAGGGCGACACGCTCTGCTGGGCTAGCTCCGGCACGAGCGGTTTTAAGGGCAGTCGCAAGAGCACTCCCTTCGCCGGTCAGTGCGCCGCTCAGCAGGCTGCCGAGAAGGCTCGCAAGTTCGGCATGAAGGACGTGGACGTCAGGGTCAAAGGCCCGGGCAGCGGTCGCGAAAGCGCCATCACCGCCCTGGAGGCCGCTGGCTTGAAAGTCAAAAGCATCGAGGACATCACGCCGTTGCCGCACAACGGTTGCCGTCCTCGCAAAAAGCGCCGCGTGTAAGGCGCTGTTTGTCGCCCCGTTGGCAAGCGATATTCGCTCGCTGCGGCGCATTTGATCCCCCCTGTTCGTCGTTCGCCGCGGCAGTCGCCGCACGTGGCCGACCCATCGGATCTTAAAACCTACCTATGGCTCGATACGCTGGACCCGTTTGTCGTCTGTGCCGTCGCGACGGCATGAAGTTGTTTCTCAAAGGCACGCGCTGCGACTCGCCCAAGTGCGCGTTCGAGCGGCGCGAAGGACCGCCCGGTCAGCAGACCGGTCGTCGCGGCAAGCCGACCGACTACGCCATTCACCTCCGCGAAAAGCAGAAGGTGAAGCATTATTACGGCGTGTTGGAGCGGCAGTTCCGTCGTTACTTCAGCAAAGCCGACCGCAGCAAGGGCAACACGGGCGACAACCTGATGAGTCTGCTCGAACGCCGGCTCGATAACGTCGTTCATCGCCTTGGCTTCGGCCAAAGCCGCGCCGACGCTCGGCAGTTGATTAACCACGGTCACGTGACCGTCAACGGTCGGCGAACCGACGTCGCCAGCTACGTGGTGGCCGCCGGCGACGTGATTCGTATCAAGAACCGGGCCAAGAGCCTGGACCGCGCCCGGGGCGCGCTCGCCGAGTCCAGTCGCGACGTCCCCGATTTCCTGTCAGTGTCGGGTGGCGACATCCCCGAGGGCATTGTCAGTCGCCTGCCCACGGCCGAGGACGTTTCGCTGCCGGTGCAGACGCAATTGATCGTCGAATTGTGCTCGCGGTAAGTCCTGCCGCCCGGTCGCCGGCTCGCTCGGCGCCAACAGAGAAAAGACATCGAACATCCGAATGGATCCCGGGCCTAGTTAGCTGCTCTGGCGCCATCGTCACACGTGGAGGATAGCCATGCATATTCGCTGGCGTGGATTAGAACTGCCGAGTCAGGTTACCTGCGAAGCCGAGTCGCTGAGCTCAACGTACGGCAAGTTCATCGCTGAACCGTTTGAGCGCGGCTTTGGCACGACGATTGGCAACGGCCTGCGGCGCATTCTCCTGTCGAGCCTCGAAGGAAGCGCCGTCACGCAGATCAAGGTGCATAACGCACAGCACGAGTTCACCACCATCGAAGGCGTGATGGAGGACCTCACCGACATCGTGCTGAATATCAAGGCGCTGGTCGTTAAGAATCACGGCGAATCGACCAAGGTGCTGCGCGTCGAGCGCACCACCGCGGGCGTCGTTACCGCCGCCGACATCGAGACCGACGAAGCGTGCGAGATCATCAACAAGGACCTGGTCATCGCGACCCTCACCGCGGACGTGCCGTTCGTTGTGGAAATGGTCGTGGAGAACGGTCGCGGCTACGTGTCGGCCACCGAGCACGGCAAGAACATCCAGGAAATCGGCATCATCCCGATCGACTCGGTCTTTAGCCCCGTGACGCGCGTGCGGTATCACGTGGAAGAGACCCGCGTCGGCCAGGTGACGAACTACGACAAGCTGACGCTGGAACTGTGGACCGACGGCTCGGTCGGCCCCGAAATGGCCATGGTCGAGGCGGCTAAGATTCTCCGCAAGCACCTGACGCCGTTCGTGCAGTACACCGAGCTGGGCCCGCAGGTTCACTCGCCGGCCCGGGGGGGCGGCGGCGCCGCGTCCGACGGCGCGCTGGACGCCAAGCTCAACATGCCGCTGGCCGACCTCAACCTGAGCGTTCGCGCCGGCAATTGCCTCGAATCGGAAAACATCCTGACGGTCCGCGACTTGGTCGTTCGCAACGAAGACCAGCTGCTGGAGGTTCGCAACTTTGGCGAGACCACGCTCGCCGAGGTGCAGCAGAAGCTCCGCGAGCTGGGCTTGCACCTGGGCATGCGAGTGCCGGCCGCCGCGCCCACTGGGTTTTAAGCCGGGTGACGTCCTCGTCGGCCGACGCCCCGGCGTCGGATCGCCGCGAGTCTTTCAAAAATTCCAATCTGCCCCCGCGAAATCGGCGTCGCCGGGGGCGCACTTTCGATCACTCGCCGACGGTAGTCACTCTCATGCGCCACCGCAGAAAAGGCCGCAAGCTCGGCCGCAATCCCAGTCACCAACGGGCGCTGTTGCGCAGCCTGGCCAGCGCCCTGTTCCTCACCGAACGCGACGCTGAGTTCGACGACAACGCGCCGAAGGTCAAGGGTCGCATTGTCACCACGCTGCACAAGGCCAAGGAAGTGCGTCCGTTGGTCGAGAAGTGCATCACGATCGCCAAGCGCGGCCTGGTCGCCGAGGACGCGGCGCGCGAGTTCGCGTCGTCCGCCGAGCGAAACACCGAGCAGTGGAAGGCGTGGCGCCAAAGCGACAAGTGGACCCAGTGGAACCAAGCAATCGCCCCCGCGGTCGCCGCTCGCCGTCGCTGCATTCAGCTGCTGGGCGACAAGCAGGCCGTCGCCGTGCTGTTTGACGAGGTGGCCGAGCGATTTGTCGATCGCCCCGGCGGGTATACCCGCATCATCCGCATGGCCAAGCCCCGCCTGGGCGACGCTGGCGCCCAGGCCATGCTGGAGTTTGTCGGTCAACACGACCGCGTGACCGAACGCAGCACCAAGCCGAGCTTCGAGGCCGAAACCGCGCCCGCCGCTCCGGCCAAGGAAGAAGCCGCTGCCGAGCCGGCCGCCGAAGAGGCTTCCGACGTCGCCGAAAAGCAGGACGAATAAGCGGCAGCCTGCCCAGGGCTGTTGCTGATCACTGAGAGCTGACCGCTCGCAAACTTGCCGGAGGAGCTATGGAGAGCTCGCCGCGAGGGTTCGATTTCACCGCCGCCGTGCGCGCCCTCTGTCGCGACATGATTGCCCGGCTCCCGGAGCTGGCGCACATCGATCTGCCGCGCGTGGCCATCGGCGTGGTGCAGACGCGCCGCGACGTGACCCACGGCATGTACGCGGCGCTCACGCCGCTGCGGTTCGAAGGGGGCCGCACCGAAGGCGCCGTTCGCGGCCGCCGCTACCGCGTGCAACCGCTTCGCGACCGGGCCGGGCAGGACTATCTGTACCTGCTCACGTTCTACCTGCCGCGGTTTCTCAACACGTCGCTGGAAGAGAAGCTCTCCACGGTGTTGCACGAGTTGTGGCACATCGGCCCAGCGTTCGACGGCGACCTGCGTCGCCACTCCGGCCGCTGCTACGCCCACGGCCGGTCGCGCAAAGAGTACGACGCCCAGATGGACCGGCTCGCCCAGCGATGGCTGGCCCAGGATCCGCCGTTGCACCTGTACGATTTCCTGGAACGCAGCTTCGAGGAACTCCACGCGGAGTTCGGCGGCGTGGCCGGCGACCGTTGGCCGACGCCGAAGCTGATCCCGGCATAATGCCGAGACGGCGACTCCTCACGCGAGGCGCAGCGCGCGAGGCGAACGCATTGCCCAGGTATTGCCGCTTGTCGCACGCGTCGGCGCACCGCCGCGAATTCTCAATCTGCGGATTTTGAGACGAGAAAATGTGATCACCCAGGCCTCTCGGACCGTGGCGTCATCCTCGATTTCAGCTACGACGACGCGAAGGTCAGCCGCAGCGGCAATTGCTTGATGCGGCGGATGTTGTAATTGTCCTGGTGCGAGAGTTCGTCGGCGGACGCCGCGTCCAGGGCAATCTCGCTGGTCTGCTGCAGCAGGGCCTCGAATGCCAGCCGGGCCTCAAGGCGCGCAAACTGGGCGCCAACGCAAAAATGGCGGCCGTGGCCGAAGGCCAGGTGGTGATTCTCGCTGCGCCGGATATTGAGCGCATCGGGGTCGTCGAACCGCCGCGGATCGCGATTCGCCGCCGCCAGCACGACCAGCACCAAGTCGCCTTTGCGAATGACCTGAGAACGCAGTTCGACGTCTGCGGTCGCCAAGCGTCCAAGGTACTGCACCGGGCTGTCGAAACGCAGAAACTCCTCAACCGCCTGCGGCACAAGACTGGGATCGTCGCGAAGCTGCTGCATCTGCGCGGGATGACGCAGCAGCGCCAACAGCCCGTTGGCCAACAAGCAGGTCGACGTCTCGTTGCCGGCGCTCAACAGCAGGAACGTATTGGCGAGCAGTTCGTCACTGCTCAAGCGGCGGCCGTCTTGCTCGACCGCAATCAACGCGCTGAGCAGATTGTCTTGCGGATCGCGGCGGAGCGTTTCGATGCGCCCCTCCAGATACTCGCGAAACTCCGCGATGCTGCTGAGGCCGCGCTCGGCCTGCTCCTCGTCCAAGTACGCATAGAAGTTCAGCGCCACCAGCGCAAAGTCGTCGCACCATTGCTTGACTTGGCGGCGATCTGCGGCGGGCACCCCCACCAGTTCGAGAATCGTCAGCAGCGGCAGCGGGATCGCAAAATCCTCCACGAACTCGCAACGGCCCGTTTCGCGAAACCCGTCAATCAGCTCCTCGACGCGCTGGCGTATTTTCGGCTTCCACTGCTCCACGGCCACGTGGGCGAACGCCTTGTTGACCAACGACCGCAACCGCGTGTGATCCGGCTCGTCCACTTCGGACATCCTGTGCGACATGACGTCCAGCAACGGGCGATAGCGATCCGTCCGCAGACTCGCATGCGCCGCGGCAATCCGGTTGGAGGAAAACCGCGGGTCGTTCATGACGAACGCCACGTCGTCGTATCGCGTCAACACCCAGCTGCCGAGCGACTCGTCCCACAGCACCGGCGTGGCGTCGCGCAGCTCGCGATAGACCGCATAAGGGTCCTCGTGCATCTCCGGCGCAATGAGGCGTTTGCCCTGCACTTGACTGATTTTGGCAGATGTCACGGGCGGCTCCTCGGATTGCTGCGCGGGCGGCCTCAAAGGTCGGCCCGACAGGGCTCGGCGACGCGCAGATGCTCGCCGCGGCCGATTCTCTTCGGTCCGCAGTATACGAGGCGAACGACGCACGGGCGAATTGTCCGCCTACGTCATGAAGTCCCAGTCGATCGAAAGCAGGGCGGCCGCTGAGTCCCACGGCAATACGACCTCGATCCGAAAACCGCATCCGTTGGTTGCACCTCAGCGACTTGGCGCCGAGGCGAAACTGCGTCGGCTGGTCCACCCTCAGCGACTTGACGACTGACCCAACTGGCAGCGGTGTGGGTACCTCGGCGGCGTCGAAGGTGAACGTAATAGGCTCAGTTGCCGGCCGCCCGTGGGAGCGAATTCTCCATTGCGGGCGTCGCCGGGCAACTGCAGTCGTTGGTTAGACGACCCGGGCGCTGCGTCGCAGCAGCAGCGTCAGGCCGCCGAGGGCCAGCAGCGCGGTGGTGGTGGGTTCGGGGATGGTGAACAGGGCGATGCCGGAGTTGCCGTTGGCGAGCTGAAACCAGTAGGCGATCTGGCCGAGGTTGTTGAAGCCATTGTACTCGTCGGCGCGGCCGTTTTTGAATTTCAGGCCCGTGATGGTGCTACCGAGGAAGGGGTCGCCTTCCCGGGCGACGGTGAGCAGGCCGAGAATGTCGTCGTAGAGGTAGATGCCGAAGTCGTTGGTGGAATCAACCCCGAAGCCGCCGAGGCCGGCTAAGAACGCCGCCTGCCCCGCTTCGTTGAGGGCGGGGGCATTAACAAAAGACGTGAAGTTGCCCGGCCCGGCAGGGGCGGCGTCGCCTGTGCGGGCGATTTGGACGGCGCCGGCATCGCCGAAGCGGTAGAGGCCGAGGTCGTTGGTGGAATCGACCCCGGCGCCGCCGAG
>JAGQOU010000361.1 GCA_020427145.1 Planctomycetales bacterium
GAGTTGGGTGGCTGGGGACGTAGCGAAGCGAAGCCCCCAGGGATTCCACTGGGGGCTCCCTTCGGTCGTCCCCAGCCACCCCGATCGAATTCAAACGGTATCACTACCTGGGTGCGGGTCGGGTTGACCAAATCTCCTGCCGGCATCTACACTTACGTCGCTGCGAGGCAGCCGCTCGTCACCCTTCACTTCGCCCTGAAAACCGACTGAATATGCGTACCGAACGTCGCCACAGACTGGCCACCAACGAGCTTGCCCACGACCTGGAAATCGGCGTTCAGAAGCTGCGCCCTCATATGACGACCGTGGTTTCGATCGTCGGGGCGGCGCTCGTGTTGTTCGGGCTGTTTACCTTTTGGCGAAACTCGCAGGCCCAAAAGTCGCAAGCAGCCTGGACCGAGCTGCAGTCGGCGATGCTGGCGCCGGGAACGGAATTGGAAGCGGTTCACAAGGTGATTGCCGACGAGGAGTTGGGCGGCCAGGAAGCCCAGGAGTGGGCGGCTGTGGCCTGGGCGGATCGCCAGCTGCGGATTGCTGCGGGCGAATACCTGGTGCAGCGCGAGGCCGCGAACGACCGGCTCGACGGCGTGGCGGGCCTCTACAAGCAATTCGCTGCCAACGCCACCAACGACGAAGTGCACAATCGCGCTCGACTCGGCTTGGGGCGCGTTCACGAAATGCGCAACGAAATTGACGAAGCCAAGCAGCAGTATGCCCGCGTCCAAGGCGCGCTGGCGGGCATCGCGGACGAACGGATCAAGGCGCTCGAACATGCGGAGACGGCCGCCGATTTGGCCTGGTTGGCCAAGGCCGAAGCCATTCTTCCCTCAATGCCCGCCGGGGGCGGCGTCCCCGGCGCCCGGCCCCCGTTCAGCGCCGATCAGCCGCTCACCGACCGCGACGGCTTGGAGTTCAACCCCAATCGTCCGCTAGAGGATATCCTCGGCGGGTTCGATGACGGGGCGAGCGACTCTGGCCGGTATGACGAGCCCCCGGCTGGCGCCGACGACGCGGAGATGCCGGCCGCCGATGACGGCGAATCGGCGGCAGAGACGGACGGAGCCGAGCAGCCCGCAGCGGACGATGCCGCGGAACCAGCCGCCAGCGTCGAGCAATGAGCCCCGATAGCTCGGAGAGCAGACCGCCGGCCTCAGCAGCCGGCGGCTCGACAAATCGCTTCGAGTTGCGCACGAGCGACGAGGACATTGGCGCTCGCCTCGATGGATACCTGGCCGCCCAGCTGGCGGACGTCAGCCGCACGCGCATTCGCAAGGCGATTGATCTGGGGTTGATCCTGGTCGACGGACAGCGGCTCAAGCCGTCGTTTCGTCTGGAGGCGGTACACGAGATTCGCGGCGAACTGCCGCCGGCCGCCGAGGGCCCCAAGCCGCAGGCGATCGATCTGTCGATCTTGTTTGAAGACGACCATTTGGTGATCGTCGACAAGCCGCCGGGCATGGTCGTCCATCCCGCCAAAGGTCACTGGGAAGGGACGCTCGCCAGCGCGCTGGTCCACCGCTTTGGACAGCTCAGCACGTCCGCCGGCGCCGCGCGGCCGGGGATCGTCCACCGGCTCGACCGCGATACGAGCGGCGTGATCGTCGTCGCCAAATCCGACGCCGTGCATGCCGCATTGGCAGCGCAATTCCACGACCGCACGGTGCAGAAGGAATACCTGGCGATCGTCGTGGGACGGTTGGACCGCGACCGCGATCGCATCGACCACCCGATCGGCCCGCACCCCAAGATCCGCGAGAAAAAGGCGCTGCGGGCCGACCATCCCGAGAGCCGCCCGGCGGAGACGTTTTACGAAGTGTTGGAACGGTTTCCCGGATTCGCGTTGGTCAGCGCACATCCCAAGACGGGGCGGACGCATCAGATTCGTTTGCACCTGCAACACGTCGGGGCGCACGTGTTGTGCGACCGGCTGTATGGCGGGCGGGCGCGGATTTCCGTGGGCGAACTGCGGACCATCACGCGACACAAACGATTGGCGGCGGAGCTCGACGAATCGGCGTTGCTGCTGGAGCGGCAAGCGCTGCACGCCCACCGCATCGCACTGACGCACCCGGCGACCGGGGCGCCGCTGGAAGCAACCGCCCCGCTGCCAGCCGACATGCAGGCGGTGCTCTCCGCCTTGCGGCAGACCACCCAAGTGGGGTAGAAGTCTCCTGGGCGTCGTCCCACCACGGGCGACAAGACCGGCCACGGGGAGTGCGAAGCTCCGCTGAGCCAGAATGACCGTGCCGGTTGCAGCTCGGCAGAGCCTCGCACTCCCACCGCGGGCGGCCGTTCACGCCACGATTCCGTCGCGTCTTGCCGCCAGCTTTCACCAACCGCCGCTTGTGCGCCATACAAGGAGTTTGCGTCATGGGGATGATCAAGGAATTCAAAGAGTTCGCGATGCGCGGCAACGTGGTCGATATGGCCGTCGGCATCGTCATCGGCGGGGCGTTCGGCAAGATTGTCAGTTCGCTGGTGGAAAAGATCATCACGCCGATCACCGCCTACCTGACAGGCAACTCCGACGTGTCGGGGATGGTCTGGACGCTGCCGGCGGCCATCGAAGGGCAAGAGCCCGCGACCATTGGCTGGGGCGCCTTTGCCCAGTCGATCATCGACTTTGTTATCGTCGCCTTCGCGTTGTTCTTGGTGATCAAGGCCATGAACACGATGAAGAAGAAAGAAGAAGCCGCCCCGGCCGCGCCGCCGGAGGACATCGTGCTGTTGCGCGAGATCCGCGATCAACTTGCTAAGCAGTAGCCACCGCTATCGGGGCGCGGTTGCCAGAATTCTGTCCCGCTGCTGCAAGAGCTGCGCGACGATGCTCACCGCGATTTCCGCCGGCAGGTCGCCCCCCAGCGGCAGGCCGACGGGGCAGTGAAAACTGGCAAGTTGCTCGGGCGTGGCGCCGGTGTCGGCGAGTTCGCGGTGCAGCACCTTGCGCTTGGCGGCGCTGCCGATGACGCCCAGGTAGGGGAACTGCCGGCGCTGGCGGAAGATCTCCGCCAGCACCGGCAGGTCGCTGCGATGGCCGCGGGTGAGGCATAGCACGAAGGCGTCGTCAGGCAGCCCGGCGACCTGCCCCGGCATATCGTCGGTGCAGATTTTCGCGACGCTGGGGTGATCGACCATCTGCGCGAGCCATTCGGGCCGCGGGTCGAAGCATTGCACCACGCACGGCAGCCGGGCGAGCAGCCGCGCCGTCTCGGTCGCCACGTGCCCGGCGCCGAAGATCGCGATTCGCCACAATCGATGGTTGTAGGTTTCGAAGTAGAGGCGCGCGACCCCGCCGCAGGTCATGCCGACGTCGCGTTGCAGGTTCCACTCGACGAATGCGGTCTTCGCAGCGGCGCCATCGGCGAGCATCACCTGAGCGGTTTCAATCGCTTTGTGTTCGATGCGGCCGCCGCCCACGGTGCCTAGCAGCAACCCCTCGGCCGTGACGATCATCTTGCTGCCCGCCTGCTGCGGCGTGCTGCCCACGGCGTCCACAAGCGTGACGCACGCCAGCGGCAACCCGCTGGGGACGAGCTCGGCCAAGCGCTGCAAGATGGCGTCGTGGGCGGACATGGTTGCGGGGCTTTGCGTGGAAAGTCGGAAAATGCTGCAATCAGCAAATCACTAGCCGGTAGCGCAAGCTACCGGTTTGCAGTACGCAGGATCTGGTTTCGCTGTCGTACAAACCCCCGGCTTGCGCCGGGGGCTTGGGCTGGGTGTGAAGGCTCGGGTTGGGCGTGAGGCGCGCTGGCGATTTTGGTGCTGAATCCTCTGTCGCGTCGCGACGCGTCAGCTTCATTCTCGCAAGCAGCGTCCGTCATGGCGAGCGCGTGAGCGTTTGCCCTGTGGGCGACTCGGAAAACTGACCGCCGCCCAACGCGACATTCCCGCGGACGTAGGTGCGCAGCACGCGGCCGCGCAGGGCGTGGCCGTCGTAGGGCGAGAGGCGGTGACGGTGATGCAGCTGCGCGGCGTCCACCGTCCACTGGGCGGCAGGGTCCCAAATGCAGAGGTCCGCGTCGCACCCCGGCGCCAGGCGCCCCTTGCGATGGGCCAGGCCGGTCAACTCTGCGGGTCGTTGGGCGACGAGCTCCGCGAGGCGGGTGAGCGTCAGTCCGCGCGGCTCGCCGGCGGTCCACACCACCGGGAGCGTCAGCTCCAGCCCCATGACGCCGCCCCAGGCTCGTTGCCAGTCGGCTGTTTCCAGGTGTTTCATGGCCGGCGGGCAAGGCGAATGGTCCGAACCGATCGTGTCGATCACGCCGCCCAGGACGCCTTCCCACAATCGATCGCGATCGGCCGCGGTGCGGATCGGCGGAGCGCACTTGAATCGCGGGTCGGCATCGGCCATCTCCTCGGCGGCGAAGAACAAGTAGTGGGGACACGTCTCGACTGTCAGCGTCCGGCCCTGCCGCTTCGCTGCCTCAAACACCGGCAGCAATTCGCTCGCCGCCAGATGGACGACATGCACCGGTACGGCGAACTCTTGCTGCAACCGGTCGAGCAGTGCGACGGCGGCCCGTTCGAACTGCACCGGGCGCGCTGCGAGCCAGTCCGCGGCAGTGCGAATCGGCTCTGTCGCAGCGCCGTGGGGAACGATCTCCGCGTGCGCCAACAACGGAACACCACGCTCGGCCAGCAGCGGCAGTGCGGCGCGCAGTTCCTGTTCAGTCGCGGCGGGAAACTCTTCGAGACCCGAGTCGCACAGAAACGCCTTCACGCCGCACACGCCGGCGTCGAGCAAGGGTTCCAACTGATCGAAGCGCCCCGGCACCAATCCCGCGTAGAACCCAACATCGACCGATAGCTGACCGGTCGCGGCGGCCTGTTTGGCCTGCAGCGCCGCCAGCGTGGTCGTCACTGGCGAGCTGTTCAGCGGCATATCGACCAACGTCGTCACGCCGCCCGCCGCGGCGGCTTGGGTCGCGGTGGCAAAGCCTTCCCACTCGGTGCGGCCGGGCTCGTTGATGTGCACGTGGGCGTCGATCAACCCGGGGAAGATCACCCAGTCGCCCAGATCTTCAACCGGCACGCCGGCAGGCACGTCCTGCGGCGCGACGACCGCGGCGATTCGCTCCCCGTCGACAATCACGGCGCCGGGCGCCGCGCCGTCCGGCGTCACGACGCGGCGGCTTGCCAGCGCGAAGCGTTCGCCGTCGCGCCGTCCGCCCTCCCCTGCCCCGGCTGCTCCCCGCACGGGCGGGACCGCCGGGTTCATGCTTCGTCCCCGTGACCGTCGTGGTCTTGTTCGGGATGTTCCCGACAGAAGCCCGCCGAGATGTTGCCGTGCGGCTCGTCGACCGGCATGAACACCACGTTGGGGTTGTCCAACTCAAACGGCGACAAGTCGACCAGCAACCGGTGCTGATTCGGCATGGTGAGCGTGATCTCCTCGACCGCGGGCTCGGCGTCGAGCACGGCCTGGCTCATTTCGTACATCGTGGCTTGCACCGACGGGCTGAAACGCGCCCCAAACTCGCGCAACAACGTCGCCCGAATCCGCGCGCGAACGGCCCGCCAATCGTCGGGCTCCTCGTTGTAAATCCAACTCGCGGAAATGGTCGTGGCGAAGATGCGATCCTCGGTGTCGGCGAGCGTCGTGAATTCGTCGCGCAAGAAGTCGCTGAAGCCGCTGTTGGTGGTCTTCAGCACGGCCAGCCCTTCCAGCCCCGACTCCAGGGCGCCATCGGGATCTTCGCCCGGCTCGCTCGGCTTGAGCACCACGGCCTGCACGGTCTGCTTCTCGGCGCCGCCGTCGACGAAAGCGTGCGGGTGCTGCTCGCCGTCGACGACCAGCCGCCGCCACGCGCGCTCCGACACGCTGACCGCCGCTTGCGTGACGTGCTCAAAGCTTTCGACGAAATGGCATCCCAGCGTCCACGCGAACGTTTCCAGCTCCCGCACGTCGATCTCCCGCGCGAAGGCGTAGATCGTGTTTTTCATCGTGTCGGTGGGAATCACCATGCTGTTGTCAGCTTCGGTGTACGCGGCCGTGAAATTGCCGTCGAGTTCCACGTCGACCGACAGTTCCGTGAGGTAGTGTACGTCGCCTTCGCGATCGACCTTGGTGAGGCGCACCTTGCCTTTGCCGTAACTTTGGGTCCACAACTGATAGCTCATCGTCATCCTTCTTCAGCTAGTCGCCACAGCGTGCGGGCGAGGGCTTCGACGCCGCCGGCCAGCGCGGATTCCGACGCGAACTCTTCGGGTCGGTGGCTGATGCCGTCGCGGCAGGGTATGAAAATCATCGCCGTGGGACACACGAGCGACATAAACAGCGAATCGTGATACGCACGGCTGATCATCTGCTGGCAGGACCGGCCAGCGTCGTGCGCCGATTGTTCGATGGCCGCCACAATGGCCGGATCGCACGTGGCCGGCGGGTCGGAGTTGAGCAGTTCGACCTGAGCGGGACAACCGCCCCCATCTCCGAATCGCACGGCGGCCGCCTGAATCCGTTGCAGCGTCGCGTCGCGGCGCGAGCCGTCGATGTCGCGGACGTCGATCTCCAGCATCACCTGGCGCGGAATGCTGTTGACGGCCCGGGGATGGACGTCGAGCACGCCGACGGTGGCCACCGTGTCAGCCGCGCCGGAGCCGCGGGCGGCGGCGTCGACCTCCAAGGCCAGCCGCGCGGCCGGCAGTAGCGGATCGCGGCGGTCGGCCATGAGGACCGCCCCGGCGTGGCCCCCTGGGCCCGCATATTTCACGCGCAGCGCCGCCGGCGCGGCGATGGCCGTGACGGCGCCCAGATCGATCCCGTCGCGCTCCAGCAGCGGCCCCTGCTCGATGTGCAGTTCGACAAACTTGTGGTAGTGGTCGCTGGGCAGGCGAACGGCGGCCAAGTCGCCGGTGAATCCGGCCCGCGTTCGCACGGTGGCGAGCGTGTCGTGGTGCTCGTCGACCAGGGCGTCGGCGTCCGCGGGCGCCAGCGTGCCGCTAAGCAATCGACTTCCCAGGCACCCCATGCCGAACCGCGTGGGCTCCTCGGACGTGAACATGAGCAATTCGATCGATCGCCGCGGTTGCACGTCGGTTGCCTGCAGTGCGCGGATCGCCTCCAACCCGCCCAGCACGCCGACGGTGCCGTCGAAGCGACCGGAGTGGGGAATGGCGTCGCAGTGCGAACCCGTACCAATTGCCGGCAACGCTGGCTCGCGCCCCTCCCACCGCGCGAACAGATTGCCAACCGCGTCGCTGCGAACCGCCAAACCGGCCGCGACGAACAGGTCCGTCAGGTACTGCCGAGCGGCGAGGTCCTCATCGCTGAAGACCACGCGCGTGACCGCGGGACTCGCCACGACCGAGAACGCGGCGAGGCTTTCTAACTCCGCCACCACGCGGGGGGCGTCAATCGAAAGGGGCAGTGCTTTCAAGAGCGAGCTTTCCAAACAGCGAGGTTCAAAGTGGCGTGGCCCCTGAGACAACGACGGGTGACGAAGCGTTGTCCCACCAGGGAAGGCGAGGCTCCGACGAGCCAGCGGTCGGATTTTTCTTTCGGGCTCGGCAGAGCCTCGCACTC
>JAGQOU010000362.1 GCA_020427145.1 Planctomycetales bacterium
TCGTAAAAAACCATGCCGCGACGGGCCATCAGTTCTTCGCGAGTGAGCCACCGACCGCCCATTTTTTGGTAGTCGAGGCCGATGCGGGCTTCCTCGTCGTCGGGCGCCAGCACCAGCAGCCGCTCCCAATGCACGGTCGCCTCGTCGGCCAGGCCGCGCTCTTTGCACCAGCGAGCGAGGGTGCGTTGGCCGTCAGCCGTATCAGGGATGGTGCGGGCCATCCGTTGATATTTGGCCAGCGTGTCGTCCACTTGCACGATGCGCGTGATGTGTTTGCGCGGCAACGCAATCTGCACGCCGTCCTCGGTCTGCACCACGTAGGCGCCATTGGGACCGCGCTCGACCAGCGAACCGCGGACCTCGCCGCCGCCTTCCAGTTCGTAAACGTCCCCGCGCGCCGTGCCGAACCACGCCGCGCTCGTCGCCAGCGCAACGAGTGCGCACAGTCGTCGGGTGAACGTCAGCGGCGAAGACAATCGTGACATAAACGATGCGCTGCTATCACTGAACCACGAGGCGGGTTTTCATACCGTCTGGCCTCGGCAGGGACGGCTGGGGACGACCACAGGGCGGCAATTCCGCTGCGATGCGGCCAGCCTTCAATTATACCGAGCGGCAAGGACGCGGTGCGAATTTGGGGCACAAAACGCGATCGGCGGCCGTGGAGCCCCGTCGCGCGAGGCGCTGTTGCTGATAGAATCGGAGCAAATCGGCCCCGTTTCACTCGCTCTCGCCGCGGCTGCCTGCCATGACTGACGCCCCCTCCGCCCCCGAATCGCATCGCCGCGACGCCCCCGCCTCGGTCGCCTGCGGCGTGGTCACGGTCAGCGACACCCGCACCCGCAACGACGATCGCAGCGGCGATCTCATCGTCGAGTTGCTCGAACGAACGGGCCATAGCGTCGCCGCGCGCGAGATCGTGCCGGACGAGGCGAAACAGGTGACCAAGCTGCTCAAGCGGCTCGCCGGCGACAAGTCGATTCAGGCGATTCTGATCACGGGCGGCACCGGCGTCGCGCCGCGCGATCAAACGCCTGAAGCGGTCGCGGCGCTGCTGACCAAAGAGCTGTCGGGCTTCGGCGAGTTGTTTCGCGTGCTTAGCTATGCCGAGATCGGCGCGGCGGCGATGCTAAGCCGTGCGACCGCCGGGCTGATCGATCGCACGGTCGTGTTTCTCATGCCCGGCTCGACGGCGGCGGTCAAGCTGGCCGTCGAGCAGCTTGTGCTGCCAGAGCTAGCACACGTGACCAGCCTGGCTGCGAAGTAGAGAGCGGTCAGCTATCAGCCGCGGTTCCCCGATCGAGCCGCGGCGTCTGGCGGCGTCCACGCCTGCGGCGATTGCTCTGGCAGCTTCCTGCGGCTTGTCCTACTCTCCCGCCCCCGATCGGTCTGATGGTGCGCCCGGTTGCGTGCGCCGCCGACGACCTCGTGAGGTTGCGGCTGACCATGCACAGACGCGCGGCGCGATCACGCGTCGAGACCGATTCGCTGCGAGCTGACCGCCGACGGTTACCAGGGCAAGGAGCGCCCCCGTGCAACGTTTGTTATCGATGGCAACGCTGGCCGTCCTGGGCGGATTGGCCTTTCTGTTTTTGCGCGAATCGCCCGTCGATCCGAACAATCCGCAGGGCGGCGCGCCCGGCGGTTTCACACAGGCGCCGACAGGCGCGGCGCCCGGTTGGAATCAGACGCCCGCGCCGAATCTGCCAGCGAGTTGGGGCCAAGGCTCCCCCGTCGCTCAGCCCGCCAGCCCAGGCGCCCAGCCGAACCAGAACGCCAGCGTCTTTCGTCCCGTTTCGTCCTCGCCGGTCGTCCCCCCCGCGTCCGGGCCGACAATTCGCATCGCGTCGTTCAACATCCAAGTGTTTGGCAAGACCAAGGCCAGCAAGCCGTACGTCATGTACACGCTGGCCGAGATCGTGCGGCAGTTCGACGTGGTGGCGATTCAGGAGATTCGCACGCAGGACGACTACCACATTCCCAATTTCGTGAAGCTGATCAATCAGAATGGTCGCCGCTACGATCATCTCGTCGGCCCGCGGATCGGCAATACGACTTCTACTGAGCAGTATGCGTTCATTTACGATACGGATCGGATCGAGATGGACCATTCCAGTCATTACACGGTCCGCGACCCAGACAACCTGTTGCACCGCGAACCGTTGGTGGCAAACTTCCGCACCAAACTGAATCCCGACGAGGCGTTCACCTTCACGCTGGTGAACGTGCATACCGACCCCGACGTGGTGGCGATGGAGATGGACGCGTTGGCCGAAGTGTACCGCGTAGTGCGCCGCGCGGGAGGCGCCGAGGACGACGTCATCATGCTGGGCGATTTCAACACCGACGACAAACACCTGGGCCGCCTGGGGCAGATTCCCGGCATCCAGGCGCTGGTCACGGGAGTCTTCTCAAACACGCGGCAAAACAAACTGTACGACAACCTCATCGTGCATCAGTACTCCACCACCGAGTACACGGGTCGCAGCGGCATCTTCGACATGATGCGGTACTTCAACCTCTCGTTGGATCAGGCCGAGCAGGTGTCGGATCACTTTCCCGTGTGGGCGGAGTTCAGTGCCTTCGAGCGCGACTATGCGGGACGAATCGCCAATCGCCGCGGCACGCTGCGATAACGGTACAACGGCCCGCACCGCACGTTGCGAGTTGCAACGACTCGCCGCGTTGTCGCTGCAGGTTCTCGCCGAGCGCTGCGGGCCATTCTTTTCTTTGTCGGGTCGCGACGATTGCCCGTGGAAAGCTCCCCATTTTCTTGTTGAAAATGGGCCACGCGATTCTCTAAAATACGCGTGTTGATTGCTGGTATCTGACGGAGCGGCTCCCCGGTGGAGCGCGTATCCGCAAGAGCCCGCGGCTGGCGAATTGTTCGCCGGCCGCGGGCTTTTTTCGTGCGCCGAAGGAACTCTCGCCCATGCGTTGTCTCGTGTCACTTGCCGACGCCGCGTCTGCCATTCGTGACGGCGATTTGCTGCTGTTTCGCGGCCGCGGGGTCGTGTCACGGCTGATCTCGGTCGCCGGTCGCAGCGAGTACACGCACGCCGCGCGAGCCGCCTGGTGGGGCGCGTCGCTGTTTTGCCTGGAGGTGCGCGAGCTGAAGGGGGGCCGGGCGGTGACGCTCGCCAGCCAGGTGCGCCGCTTCCCCGGCGCCATTGACGTGTTCGAGGTCAACCCGCAGCGACGGTGGCGGAACTACGATCGCGCCGGCGCCGTGCAGTTCATGCGGCAGCTTGCGGGGTGCGACTACGGCTACTGGGGCGTCGGTCAAGCGGCGCTGCGGCACCTGCCGCTCTGGCGGTTTCTGCTTTCGCCCGAGAGCGACGACAACCGCATGGGCGATCAACCGCCATTCTGCTCGCACGCGTGCGCCGCGGCGGATCGCATTGGCGGTGGCGTCGACCCGGTGCCGCACCTGTCCGACCGGCTGACCGAGCCGGGCGACTTGGCCCGCAGTTCGTTCTACCGATATCGGTTCACGCTGGAGGGCGAGTGATGGGAGGAGCTGTTACCAGTCAGCGATCAGCCATTGGCCAGACCGGCGACGTGCAGCGCCGTGCTACCAGAGCAATGGTCAGTTTGCGAGACCGAAGGGTGGTTGGGGGCAACCAACGGAAGCCCCCCGCCGAAGCGGCGTCAGGCTCGGCGCCCTGGGGGCTCCGCTGCGCTCCGGCCCCAGCCACCGCTAGGGAACGCCGATCCGGAGGCCGCTCAAGCCGCGCCCTCACAGGCTGCGGGCCCGCCCTGCTGATGCAACTCGTCATCACAACGGCGCTGCTAGTCATTGCATGCCAAACAGCCGTCGCTCACCCCGCTGCGTGCCGCATCACCAACCGCCAAGGCGCTGTCGAGAGCGCCGGCAGCGGTACGCTGGTCGATGTCACCGACGACGGCGCTGCGGGATTGGTGCTCGCCTGCGCCCATCTGTTTTCCGACGGCGCGGGCGAGGTGGTCGTCGCCTTTCCCGGCGGCGGTCGACATGGCGCCCTGGTCGTGGACATTGACCGCCAGGCGGATCTGGCAGCGTTGGAGATCGCCAAGCCGCGCGTCGCGCCGGCGGCGATCGCCCCCGCGGAAGAAGCCGTGGAACTCGCCGCGGCGACGCAATTTCGCGCCTGCGGATTCGGCGGCGACGGGCGGCTGCAATGTACGACGGGGCGCTTTCTCGGCCAGGCGGGCGACGCCCAGCGGGTAAGCTGGAAATTCGCCGGGGCCGTGCGATCGGGCGACTCGGGGGGCGGCGTCTTTGATTCGCAGGGACGACTCGTCGCGGTGGCGTGGGGCGCAACCGACGGCGTGACCTACGCCAGCGGCGGCGGGCCGTTGCGACGGTTTCTGCAGCGCGTGTTGGGACGCCGCACCGAGCGCGTCTTGGCACGGCGACCGGTGCGATTGGCGCCGGCGGCGGACTGCCCCAATGGAATGTGCCCGCTTGTGCCGCGCGGCAATGCGGGCAGCGCGCCTCGAGTGGAAACGGATCCCGCCGGAAATGGCCACGCGGCAGGGGCAGTTGGCGCTGGCGCGCTGGTTGGCCGTGGCGTCGATGAGCGCGAATCGACGCCGCCTGCATCCGCCTGCGATTGCGGGGATGCGCTGGCGGCGCTTGGAACTCGGGTTCACACGCTGGAGCAAGACACGCAGACCTTTGCCCGCCGGGAGCAGCTTGATGAGTTTGCCCGTGCGGACGAGGTGGCGCAGCTGGCTGCAGAGGGGCGCGACGAGCGTTCGTCGCTCGCCGAGCGCATCGCCAGTCTCGCGAGCGGCGCCAAATTGGGGCGCGCCGCCGGAGCCGCCGCTGCGGGGGCGCTCGGCGTCGCCGGCCCGGCAGGTTGGGCGATCATTGCGGCCGGCACGATCGGCGGCTGGTGGCTTGGACAACGTTGGCGAAAGCGCGCCAAACGGAAACAAAGCTCCTCATCGCGGGCCCCGCGCGCCTCGACCCTCGCTCCGGAGGCGACCGCCGCCGCGGCCGGCACGTTTCCCGAGAACGACGACGCCAATGCCGCTGAAACAACTGTCAACGTCCAGCAACCGATCGAACGCGACGACCGTGAAGCTCGCCAACTTCTACGACTTTCGCAGCTGGAAGGACGTGACCCGCTACAAGACGCGGTTGCAGGACGGCTTGCGCTCGACCGGCTCGACGCGATTGCCGACGGCGACGACGATCCGCCGCACCGCACCTGGGCCGACGAGCTGAGGCGCGAGCTGCGCGAACGATTCAACGAGGTTGCGCCGACAAAGTTTCAAGTCAAGGCCGAAGGGGGTGGGCGGAAGGCGGAAGGAACGACCCCCTAGCCGTCACCCTCCGCCAGCCGCCTTCCCCCTTCCGCCCTCCGCCTTGGCGTCACTCCTGACTCTCCACTTTACACTCTATCAAGAACCTGAAAGGACCCCTCCCATGCCTGCTGGCGATCCTGGACAAGAACAGTTTCGGCGCGTGGTGCCGGAGTTTCGCAACTTACACATCCTCGCGGCTCTCGGCCCGCTGTTTGACTTTCGCAGCGAAGTGGTGGCCAACGACGAGTTTGGCGTGCGCGGCGGACTCGACGACACCACCAAGAACCACTACGTCGAACACCTGCTAGCCTGCGACCGCATGCGGCGGCGGGTCACCTACAACCCGGAAAAGACGCCGCTGGGCGATCTCATCGAGCGGGCCATCAACTCCAACGAAACGCTGTTGGGCTCGGTCGAACCGTTCGGCGGCGACGAGATCCAGGAGGCTCCCGGCGGATTGGTGTCATTGCCCTGGGCGGTCGACGGCAGCGATCCCAACATTCCGCTGGCGAGCCAGCTGAACTTTCGCAGTCAAAACGCGCTGGTGCTGCTGGGCGCCATTGATCGGGCGGTCGTCAACTGGACGCGGCTGGAGAGCCGGTTCCGCACGTCGTTCATTTATGTCAAGGACTCGATGCGGATGTACGGCAGCTACGTGCAGGTGTTGGAATACCTGAAAGCGTTCGCCGGCGATGCAAACCGAGTGGACATGGCCGCGGGCGTGCGGCCGACCGAGGAACCGCTGGGGCCGACGGATTCGCCGAATCTCAAGACCGAAACGGTCGCGGGGTCGGTGACGAATCGGTAGTTGTCCGTCGTTAGTTGCGGGTGGCTGGAGACGCAGCACAGCGAAGTCCCCAGGGCTTCGAGATGCGGTTTGAAGCCACTGGGGGCTAATGCTGCTCGTCCCCAGTCACCCGTTAGAAAAGCCCGCGTCCAAAGTCCCGCGCCTCGCCATGCCTCCCGAACTTTCCATGGTCGCCGCCGAGTTGTCGCAACAGGGGAGTTTCCTGCGGCAGGAGCTCGGCTACCAAAGCGACAACCCCGGCCAGCTGCGGCAACTCATGCTGGAGAACCAACGAATGATTCGTGAGATCGAACGCACCCTGCGCGGCAGCGGCGACGAGTTGGGGCTGGTCGGTTGGATGAGCGTCGTGCGGCGCACCTGGATCACGCTCGTCGCGCTGTTGGGGGCGGCGTTCGGGTACCTGATGAACGACGTGGTCGACGCCCTCGACGCGCCGCCGCCGGTGCGCGTGGAAAGGAGCGACCACGGATGACGACGTCAATGAGCAAGGTGCGTGAAGCACGACGCAATGCACCATGCTTCCGCGGCCAATCTCTCATCCGCGAAATCCGCGTCCTGCGCGGTCGACTACGAACCCTAGAAAGCCGATGCAAATTCGTGACCGCATTCAGGAACTTCGTCGCGTCCCTGCGCGGGACTTGCGGCCGCATCCGCTCAACTGGCGGACCCATCCGGCGGCGCAGCAAGACGCCCTGCGGGGCGTGCTCGCCGAGATTGGCTATGCCGACGCGTTGCTGGTGCGCGAGCTGGAGGACGGTTCGTTGCAGCTGATTGACGGGCACCTGCGCGCCGAGACCACCCCCGAGGCGGTCGTGCCGGTGCTGGTCCTTGATGTGTCGGCGGAGGAAGCGAAGCAAATCCTGCTAACTCACGATCCGCTCGCCGCGCTGGCCGGAGTCGATGGCGACCGATTGACCGAATTGCTCACAAACACCGAATTCGAAAGCGAGCAGCTCACCGAGTTGCTCGACGGCCTGGCCCGCGACGCGGTCGCGGTCGACGGACTGCTGGACGACGCGGCCGACCGTCCGGAGGTCGCGATCCCCGAGTCGTACCAAGTGGTCGTCCAATGCGACGACGAAGACCAGCAACGTGAGATTTACGAACGCATGACGGAGGAGGGCTACAAATGCCGAGTGTTGACGTTGTCGTGAGCTGCCCCGTGCATGACTCGTTTCGCGTGCAGCAGGTGGCCGGCATGTTTGACGTACCGTTGGCGGCCAGGGCGACCGAAGAGTTTTCCGTGGAACTGCCGGAGCTTGACGAGCCGTGGCAGGTGGGGCTCATCGTGGGCCCCTCGGGCAGCGGCAAGAGCACCGTGGCGCGGCACGCGTACGGCGCCGAATTGTTCACCGGCGCCGATTGGGCGGAGGATCGCGCGGTGATCGACTGCTTCGGCGCTCTGCCCGTGCGGCAGGTGGTCGAGCTGTTTACCGCCGTGGGCTTCAGCTCGCCTCCCTCGTGGATCAAACCGTACGCTGTGCTCAGCGGCGGCGAACGGTTTCGATGCGATTTGGCGCGGGCGTTGGGAGGCGCGAGCTGCGGGCCGCGAGGCGCGGGCGACGAAGCCGAGCGCAACGCCGTCGGTCAGCAACCCGCGCCCCGCAACTCGCACCCCGCGCCCCTGGTCGTCTTCGACGAATACACCAGCGTGGTCGACCGCAACGTCGCCCGGGCGTGCTCGGCGGCGATTGGCAAGGGAATTCGCCGCGGCAACATTCCCGTGCGATTCGTTGCCGTGACGTGCCACTACGACGTGGCCGAGTGGTTGGAGGCCGACTGGGTCCTGGATATGGCCGCCGGGCGGCTCGATCGGAGGCGGCTTCGGCGACCGACCATCGACGTGGCAATCCATCGCTGCGGGCTGGCTCCGTGGAAATTGTTTGCGCGTCATCACTATCTGAGCGGCTCGCTGGCTGCGGGCGCGCGGTGCTACCTGGCCACCTGGAACGGCGAGCCCGTCACGTTTTGCGCCACGCTGCCGGTGATTGCGAAGAGAAACCACCGCCGCTTCACGCGGATCGTCACGCTGCCGGACTATCAGGGCATGGGCATCGGCATGCGAGCCGTGGCGGCCGTCGCCTCGCTGCACCGCCAGGAGGGGCTGCGAATCAACGTCACCAGCAGCCACCCGGCGCTGATTCGGCATTGCCGCCACTCGCCGCTGTGGAAAACCGTGAACGTGAAGAAGACCGGCTCCAGCCCAAGCGGCGCGCGGCGCTTTGCGAATTACCGCAACAGCGCCGGGCGCGCGGTGGTGTCGTTTGAATACGTAGGACCGTAGCAACGGGACGCGGCAGCTGATCGGCGACGGTCGGTCGCGCACGTCGCCATCGAACGGCACACGCCCGGAGGCTTGGCGCTGTCGCGATTCGAGCTCGCGAAAGAAGACGGTGCAAATGCTGACCGAGCAACAACAACACGAACTCGCTGCACTGGCGTCGATGGGCTGCGATCGGCAAACCGGTTGCCACTACGTCGGCTGCACGGCAGGCGAGTTGCTGCGCACGTTGCACGCGCGGCCGGAGTTTGCTGCGCGACTGCTTCGCTCCGAAGCGAGCGCCGAAGTCACGCATATGCGATGCGTGCATGATGCCGTGAAGGAGGGCAAACAGTGGCGGGCGTCGGTGTGGTGGCTGGAACGCCGGGCGCCCGACCGGTTTGCCCGGAAGCCCACTGCGAGTTTGACGACCGACGAACTGCAGGCGGCGATCGAGCAACTCACAGCGGCAATCGCCGAGGAAATTGCCGACCCGTTGCTTCGGCAGCGAGTGAAGGACCGATTGCAGCAGATTGCCGCCGAACTGACGCACGCCTTCGACTTGCCGACGCCGGGGCAAACCAACGACGTTGGTCTCGCCGCAGTGGCCGACGATTCACTCGATCCCGACGACGAGCCGACCGCATGGCAAGCATGAACCAGTCTCGGAAGTCCGGCTTGCCCTGCTCGCAATCCGCGTCGGCCCGCGCGTTGGCGCGGATCGCGGCGGAACTCTCCCGCGGGCTGGACGATCGCAGCGAGTTGCCGGCGGCCGCCGCGCTCGACCTGATCGCCTGGGGCCGGCAGATGTTGCCGCACTACTTTCGGCAGCCTCCCTCGAAGATGCATCGCTGGCTCGGCGAACAACTCGATCGCGGTCGCGGCGCGCGGGGGCTCAAGCTCAACGTGCTCGGCCCGCGCGGCGCGGCCAAGAGCACCATCGGCACGCTCTGCTATCCGCTGCGGTGCGCGGTCGAGGCGAGCGAGCCGTACATCTGGATCGTCTCCGACACGCTCGCCCAGGCGCAAACGCACTTGGAAAACCTTAAGACCGAGTTGGAATCAAACCGGCATCTGGCCGAGAACTACCCGCGCGCCTGCGGCAGGGGGCCGCGGTGGCGGGCCGCGGCGATTGAACTGGGCAACGGCGTCGTCATCGAATCGTACGGCACGGGGCAGAGCCTGCGCGGCCGGCGGCGGCGCGAGCATCGCCCGACGCTCATCGTGTGCGACGATCTGCAGAATGACTCGCACATCGCCTCGGCGACGCAGCGCGAATCGAGCCGACAGTGGTTTCACGGGGCGCTGCTCAAGGCAGGCAGCCGGGGAACCAACGTGCTGAACCTCGCCACCGCACTGCACCGCGACGCGCTGGCCATGCAGCTCGATCGCACGGCGGGGTGGACGTCGGCCGTGTTCCGCGCGATTGAGCGGTGGCCGACCGCCCGGGAACTGTGGGATGAGTGGGAGCGATTGTATGTCGATCGCGATCGTCCCGACGCGGCGACGATCGCCCGAGCGTTTTTTGACGAGCACCGCGCGGCCATGCAGGCGGGCGCGGAACTGCTCTGGCCCGAAGTCGAGGACCTGTATCTGCTGATGCGACTGCGGGCCGAGGAAGGACACACGGCGTTTGAACGGGAAAAGCAGAACTCGCCGATCGACCCCGCGCGATGCGAATGGCCGGAAGACTACTTCAGCGAGGAGATCTGGTTTCGCAACTGGCCGGCCGAGCTGCGGCTGCGCGTGATGGCGCTCGACCCCAGCAAGGGCGCCGACGCCCGGCACGGCGACTACTCGGCCTTCGTACTGTTGGGTGTCGACACGACGGGCGCGTTGTACGTGGAAGCCGACCTGGCCCGGCGGCCGACGCCGCAAATGGTGGCCGACGGGGTGGCGCTCTGCCGACGATTTCAACCCGATGCATTTGGCGTCGAGGCGAATCAGTACCAGGAACTGCTAGCCGGCGAGTTCGTGGCCGAGTTTCGCCGCCAGAAACAGCGGATTCGCTCCCCCGCGCTCATCCGCAATCACACGAACAAGCAGATGCGCATCCGCCGCCTGGGGCCGCTGTTGTCGCAGGGGCGGCTGCGGTTCCTGGCGTCGAGCCCGTCGACGCAATTGCTGGTCGACCAACTGCGCGACTTCCCGCTGGGCACGCATGACGACGGCCCCGACTCGCTGGAGATGGCGTTGCAGTTGGTCGAGGCGCATTTCGAGCGGGCTGGCGTCGACGATGGATTGGGGAGTCGATTGATTTGAGTCCGTCGGGTGGAGGCGGATGTGCGTTAGGTGCGCTGCATTCCACGCACTCTCGATCCGATGATTCACCTTGAAAACCGTGTTTCAAAAAACAAAACGAGGAGCAAGTGACATGACGCAACTGACAAATGGCGCCTACGCCGACGACTGGGAACAACGACTGACCGAGGCCTGCGAGGGGATTTGGGACGCGCTGGTCGATCCGCGCGAGGCGTACGTCGACGACGACGGGCTGTGGTGGAACCCGGTGGCGACCGGCGGCGCTGCCGGACCCGGCGGCGGCGTGACGCCGTTGGACGAGGCCCAACTCACCGAGGTGCGACAACAGTGTCGCCGGCTGGCGGCAACGAATGAGTTTGCGATCAACGGCATCGAGAACCGCGTGAACTACTTGGTGGGCGCCGGACACAGCTACCACGTCACGGTGCGCAAGGGCGCCCACGCCCCCGAGGGCCTCGCCGCCGACGTGCAGGCCGTGCTGGACGAGTTTCTGCACGAGAATCGCTGGCAAACGCGACAGCAGGAGATCGTTCGCCGATTGGATCGCGATGGCGAAGCCTTCCTGCGATTCTTCGCCGACGCCGACGGAACGACCCGCGTGCGGTTTATCGAACCAGAGCAGGTGGCGACGCCGCCGGAGCTGGTTCACAACACGGAGGCGACTTTCGGCATTCACGCCGAGCCGCACGACGTGGAAACCGTACTTGGCTACTACGTCGACGGCGAGCCGGTCCCCGCGGGCGACGTGCAGCATCGCAAGGCAAACGTCGACTCCAACGTGAAACGCGGGCTGCCGCTGTACTTTCCCGTGCGCAAGAACCTGCGGCGAGTCGAGAAACTGTTGCGAAACATGAGCGCCTTGGCGGAGATCCAGTCGGCGATCGCGTTGATCCGCAAACACCGCAGCGCGGCTCGCAGCGGCGTGGAAAGCTTCGTCGACTCGGGAGCCGATGCGGTGGGTGCGACGACGGGGCGCACGCGACGGTTAGCCCAATACGCCCCCGGCACGATCCTCGACGCCCCCGCCGGGTTGGAGTACGACTTTCCCGCCAACGGCGTGCAAGCCCACGGTTTTGTCAGCGTGCTGCAGGCCGAGCTGCGGGCCATCGCGGCGCGGCTGGTGATGCCGGAGTTCATGTTCACCAGCGACGCGTCCAACGCCAACTACGCCTCCACGCTGGTGGCCGAGGGGCCGGCGGTGAAGATGTTCGAGCGCCTGCAGGCGGGTCTCAAAGGCGACGACTGCGACGTGATGTGGCGGGTGATCGACGGCGCGGAGCGCGCCGGTCGCCTGCCGGCGGGGACGCGGCGGCACGTAGAGATCCAAATCGGCTTGCCCTCGCTGCACGTGCGCGACCGGCTGCGCGAATGCCAAATCGATCGCATCGCGTACGAAAAAGGCGTCCTGTCGCCGCAGTCGTGGAGCCAGCGATTGGGGCTCGACTACGACCAAGAGCAGAAGAATTTGGCGATGCATCAGGCCAAGTGATTCGTGGTTGATATCCCCAAAGCTGCCGCCGATGAAAGTGGCCCAAAAATCGCAAGTGAAACGTGATTCACAAAGAGGTAAAATGGACCCCATGGTTAGCAGCAAAACAAATCGCGTGAGTTCACGAGACAGCGGCAACGCTTGCGACCGCGTCGCCTCTCGGCACGAGCAAGCGCAGGACGAGTTCGCTCGACTGCTTGCCGCTGTCGGCGTACGCGGATTCCACGGCACAGCGACGATCGCCGTGAGCCTGCAGGACGGGCATATCCAAAACCTGCGCGTGTCGACGGAAAGGTTGGTGCGATAAGAGCGGCAAGTAAAGAGCTGTAGGCTGTTGGCTGTAAGCTCTAGGCCAGAGGTATTGGGCCCTGCCTAGAGCTAACAGGCAGGAGCTTGCGGCTTACGCCCAACAGCTCACCCCCCGGTATCGTCAGAGCCCGCACGCCGCAGCGTCGGGTATCGATGAACGAGCCCCGTTTGAGGTCACTCGCTTGCGAGTCGGCTTCAAGCGGGGCTTTTTTTGCGCCCTCACACAGGAGCAGATCCCCCATGGCAGAAGCTCTGCAGGAATACTTCGATTCGCGCGGCGAGGCGCTGCGGGTCGATCGCGACGCCGGCGTACTGCGCGGCGTGAAGCTCATCGGCCTGGAGTCGCGCAACGGTCGGCGGTATCGGCCGGCGGCGTTGGAGAACGCGGCGCCCTTGTACGAAGCGGCCAAGGTGAACGTCAATCACCCCAAGGGCGGTCCGCTGGCGCCGCGCGACTATCAGGATCGGCTGGGCGTGATTCGCGGCGTCGAGTTCCGCGCCGACGAAGGCCTGTACGCCGACCTTCATTTCAACCCCAAGCATGCCCTGGCCGAGCAGTTGGCCTGGGACGCCCAGCACAATCCGCGCAACGTGGGGTTCTCGCACAACGTGCTCGCGCGGCTGTCGCGCGAGGGGGACGCCGTGGTGGTCGACGAAATCACCCGCGTCCAGAGCGTCGACTTGGTGGCCGACCCGGCGACGACCGAAGGGTTGTTCGAGCAGCGCGAGTCCGAGGAGGCGGTTGCGGTCGACGAGCACGCCGCGTCGCCGGCGTGGGACGCGCTCACTTTGGCAACGCTCGCCGTGCATCGGCCGGACCTGCTGGAAGAGATTCGCCAGCAGCAGGCTGTCAATCTTCAAGCACAACTGTGCGCGGAGCAGGCAAAGGCGGAGTCGTTGCGGCGTCAGCAAGCGATCGTCACGGCGCTGACGAAGTGCGGGCACGTGGCGCCGGCGGACGAGGCGGGTCTCCATCGCCTTTTGGGCGCCGCGTTCTGTGAAACGCTGCTGGCCGCGCCCGGCGACCGGTTCGAGACGCTGCTCGCCGAGCGAATCGATGCGCTGCGCGTCGGCAGCTTTCAGCCGCGCAGCGTCGAACAACGCCTCGGTCAGCGCGGGCGCAACGCGCCTCTGGAGAGTTCCCAGGCGTTCGTGCGCGCCATTCGGCGGTAGCCGTTGCGACGGCGTCCCCTTTCCATTCTTCACTTCCCTTGCAGGAGAGATTCGCAATGGCCAACAACATGCGGTGGCGCTACGGCGACACCAACCCCGTGACGCTGCCTGTGTCGTCTTCGACGGCGATCGACATTGGCGACCTCGTGTTCGTGAATGGCGGGACGGCAGTCCCTGCATCGGATCTGAGCGACGCCGGAACGGAATCATCGAATCAGGAGGCCTTTCACGACGCATTCGTCGGGGTCGCCATGCAGTGTTCGCCGGCGGGCAGCACCGACCCGATTCGCATTGCAACGACCGGCGTCTTTGAGTTCGACGCCACGAGCGCGACCTATGCGGTCGGCGCCCTGATCGGTCCCGACGAGGATGCCACCGGCGTGCAATTGGAAAACCAGGTCGTCACGGAAGTCGCCACAGCGAATTTGGCCATCGGTCGCTGCGCCAAGGCGGTCGATCCGGCCGCGACGCGCGTGCTGGTCGACATCGTCAGCACGGTGCTAAAGGGCGGCCCGCAAGCGGCAGCGTAGTCGCGTGGCGTAGTCGCGCCGCGACGCCGCCGGATTCCCCCAGTGCGACCCTCGCTTGCGACCCCCGCGGCAGGACGAGCCAGCAGTGGCACACGTCAACAAATCTCAGCGCATCTTCCAAGACAGGAGCATTCCAGTGAATCTCAACTACCGAGAACTGAAACGACGCTACGAACTCGATGGCGCCGACCAAACGGTGCGGCATCTGTCCGAGGCGCTGCAGACTCGCGAGCTGGCGCCCGAGGACTTCAGCCTGCGGGAACTCGCCGAAGCGCTGGTGCCCGACGGGCGCGAGTGGGTGGGGTTGCTTGATCCGCGCAGCAGCGGGCCGGTGAGCGTCACCGAGGCGAGCGACGGCGTGGACGTCACCGCGTTTCTGAACGTGACCGGGCAAGTCATCTACGCCAAGATTCTCGACGCCTACACGCAAGAGGCGTTCGTGATGTCGAAGCTGGCGCAGACGGTACCGACGCGGCTCGACGGCGAGAAGATTCCCGGCGCCACGCGGGTGGCCGACGACATCGACGAAGTGGCTCCCGGCATGCCGTTTCCCCATCTGGGGTTCGGCGAGGACTACATCGAGACCCCCTCGACCTCCAAACGCGGGTTCATCGTGCCGGTGACCAAGGAGGCGATCTTCTTCGATCGCACGCACTTGGTGCTCAGCCGAGCGGCCGAGGTCGGCGAGATCCTGGGCCTCAACAAGGAAAAGCGGCTGCTTGATCTGCTGATCGGCGTCACCAACAACTACAAGCACAACGGCACGACGCACGACACCTATGCGACCAGCGGCGAGTGGGTCAACGAATTGGCAGCGAACGAACTGGTCGACTGGACCAACGTCGACGCCGCCGAACAGTTGTTCGCCGAGATGACCGACCCGGCGACCGGCGAACCGGTGTTGATGCGCGGGACCAACGTGCTGGTCACTCCCGCGTATCGGCATGCCGCCCATCGCGTGTTCAATGCCGCAGAAATCACCTACGCCGCGGCCGACAGCGAAACGACGACCACCGCGGCTAATCCGCTGGGCAACTACCGGGTGGACGAAAGCCGGCTGGCGTATCGCCGGATCGTCGCTTCGGGCGTGGCGGCGGAAGAGGCCAAGAAGTGGTGGTTCGTCGGCGACTTCCGCAAGGCGTTCGCCTACATGGAGAACTGGCCGATCAC
>JAGQOU010000363.1 GCA_020427145.1 Planctomycetales bacterium
AGATTGAGCGTCGCCACGCCGTGCTCGTTGACGGATCCCAGCGGACCGATCGTCAGATTGCGGGGCGCGACGTTGACGACCTGCTGCAGAGAAACGGCTTCGACCGCCGCGCCGTGATTGTCGACCACCCGCACAGTCACGTGAGCAAAATCGGTTGGCGTGCCCGTGGGGTCGTCGTCGAGAAACTGATGCGTCGTGCCGAACAAGCGGTCGCCGGTCGACAGCGTGAAGGACTCCAGCGGCGTGCCGTCGCCCCAGTCGATTTGCACCGTGTGCGTGTCGCCGAGATCAGGATCGGTAAACGCCAGCAGCAACTCGGCGACGCCATTCTCCAGGATGGGCCCCCGGGGGTCGAATAGCAGATCCGACGGCGCGGTGTTGCCCGCGACGACGCTGGCCGCTGGCCCGGCGTCGGTCTGCGAGTCGCTGCTCAGCGCGGCGGTTTGAACATAGTCCTCGCCTGCACCCACTGCGTCGAGCGCCACCAGCGGCGCGGCGCCGTCGAGCAGGCGCCGCGGCTCCAACACGCGCGGCTGCAACCGGGGCGCCAGCAGCAGCGCCGGCTGGGGGCGCCCGCCAAGCAACTCGGTCCAGGAGCGTCGCCACGCGGCCCAGCGCCGCGCAACGCGGGAGCCGGTCTGAAGATTGTGACGCAGGTGCGACATAGAAACGCTTTCGGGGGCGGCGTGTCCTGTGGGCGCGCACCGCGGCTGCCAAATCTCGCAGCCACGAAACGCACGCCCGATCCTTTGATTATCCAAAGGAAGCTTCAAGCCTGTCAAACAAGTGGCGCTGGGCAAGCTCTGCGGGCGAACGCACAACCGGCGGCAAACCAGGAAAACCTTGCCGGTCGTCCGGATCGACGGGGCTCTGACGGCAGCGACGCTAGTAATGAAGATACTGTCTACGCCGCGTCGATCGGACCAATGAGGCCCTATTTCGCTGCTTCCGGGGTGCGCGCCGCCGCCACGGCCTGCCCTCACGATCTGCCGAGAACCTGCAATGACCGCATTGGCCCGCTTTCGCTCCATTCGCTCGATCACACGCTGCGGCGGCAGTCCGCACTTGGTCGCGGCCGTGGCGACGGTTCTCGCCCTGGCGCCGGCGGCCTGGGGCGAATCGACCGTGCAGTGGGTCTCGGACCAGGCGGTCGAGACGCCCGATGCGTCAAAAGCCGCGGCAGCGCCCCCTGCGTTCGACCTGCTGGCGCCGCTGTCGGAAGCGACCCGGGCGCAGCAAGCCAAGCGGACGGCGATCACACAGGCCGCGGCCAACGAACCCGTGGCGCGGGTGGCCGTCGCATCGGGAGCCGCCCGGGCCATTGCCGAGAACGGCGCACCGCGGGCGTTGCCCCTATCGCCGGCGCCGGAGCCCGTCGCTCAACCGGCGCCAACCAGTGCGCCGATCGCAACGGGAGTCGCAACTGGCCCCGTCGACGACGGCTCAACCATTACGCTGCTGCCGACGGTGCTCCAAGACGACGCCGTCGAAACCCTGCCGCAAACTCCCGAGCCGCTGGAGCCGCCCGCGGCCCCGGCGCCGGTTCGACGTTTCCAACCCATCGGCGAACTCTCCGTAAATACGGCGCTGCCCGCCGGGCTGTTGCCGACCGCTCAGCAGGACGAACAACTGCCGGTGGCGCCCTATGCGCCGGTGATCGACGACGATCGGCGACTCGACGCCTGGTCGATTCACAACGTGCATTGGGCCGCCACCAACATGCGGCACCGCCCGCTGTACTTCGAAGAGGTCAACCTGGAACGGTACGGTTACACGATCGGCCCGTGCGTCCAGCCGATCATTTCCGGAGCGCACTTCTTCCTCGTCGTGCCGGCTCTGCCGTACAAGATCGCCGTGGCGCCACAGGACACGTGCCAGTACACATTGGGGGACTATCGTCCAGGCGACTGCGTGCCACGATGCTGGCATCGCCCGCAGTGCGGCACGGACGGCGCGGGCGCCGTGGCCGAAGCAGCCACCGCCGTGGCGCTGGTGTTCCTGATACCGTAGCGCAAGTGCTGAACTCGCGCAGACTTCCAACGGCATTTTCGGGTGGCTGGGGACGAAGCGCAGCGGAGCCCCCAGTGCGTCACGTCGGAAATGGCGTCGAGGGGCGCACCATCGTCTGAAGTCCCAGCGGGATCACTACCACGGCAAGCGAAACAACTCGGCCAACTCGCGTCGAATGAGCCAGCCGATCGTGGTGCGCGAGGTTTCGATCTTCACCGTGCCCCGCGCCCCGGGCAATAGCGCCGAGGACGGGGCGTCCAAGGCAATCTCTGCGATATGGCTTGTGCGGGTCGAGCCGTTTGGCCGCTGTTCGCCAGTCGGATCACGATCGTCGTCTGCCGTACGAACGCGGCGGGTGACGCGGCGGACCTCGCCGGTGAAGACCTGCAGGGGGGCCTGCTCGAAGACAACTCGCACCGGCTGCCCGACGGCCACCGACGAAACGTCGGCCGTGTCGATCGAGGCCCAAACGAGTTGCTCGCCCGCAGGGGCGACCACCGCAAGCGCGACGCCGGGCTCGATCCAGGCGCCCCGGTTGCGTTCGGCGAGAGCGGTTCCCGACCACGCGCCCAATCGCTCGGCGTCGGCGACATCGGCCGGGCGCGGCGGCGGGGCCAGCAACCGGCCGGCCGCCGGGGCGCGAATCTCCAACTGCTCGGCCGCGCGGCGACGTTCGGCCAATTGCGACTCGGCGTCGGCGAGTTCGGCCATCGCAGTCGGCAGCGCCGCGCCCGCCGACGCGCCCGCCGCACGCAATGTGCGCAACTGGGCGACGCGCACCCGGGCTACGTTAGCAACGCCCTCTTGCTCGACGTTCGCCAATTGCAGCTCCGGATTGACGAGCGTGGCAATCAGGTCGCCCGCCGCCACTTCGGCGCCAGGGGTCGAGTGCGGCTGAATCCAACCGGCCGCGGATGTAAACACGGGATGCGCGTCCGCCGCGGCGAGCAATGCGGGGGCTTCGACCCGATGCGCGATCGGCCACGACCACACGCCCCACGCTGCGGCGACAACGACCGCAACCGCCACCGCCAGTCGCGCCGGCCGCAGCCGGCGGCGCTGTCGCGGGTCGCGCCACACATGCCCTGCCGCGCGCAGCGGTGCGAAGACGAGTCCCAGCGCGGCCAATCCGGCCGCGGCGTAGACGATGCTCTCCGCCCGATACGGGCGCGCGACTTTCAACAACATGGCCACGATCAACCCCAACACGACCAGGCCGTAGCAGATTGAAGCGACGGCGTAACCGACCAACACGCGCCGTTTGCCGGGCGCCAGCAGCGGTTCGTCGACGCCCGGCTCGGCCAGCAGCCACCGCCGCCAACCGCCGCGGATGAGCCCCCGCGAGCGATCGGCGAGGTTCGGCACTTCGAGCCAATCGGCCAGCAGGTAGTAGCCGTCGTAACGCAGGAGCGGGTTGGCGTTGATCGCCAGCGTGTTGACCGAACAGACCACCGCCACGCTGAGCGCCAGCGCGCTGACAAGCCCCTCATGGGCAAAGCTCCACACGAGCACGGCCGCGGAGGCCAGCAGCAATTCGACCGTCATGCCGGCGGCGCTCACGGCCATGCGGCGCCACTTGCTGGGTAGGCGCCAAGCGTCGCTGGCGTCGCAGTACAACGCCGGCATCCCCGCCAGCAGCAACACGCCGATCTCGCGACAGTGACCGCCGAAATGCCGCAGCGCCAGCGCGTGCCCCAACTCGTGCAGCACTTTCACCGCGGCAAACGTCGCCAACCACAGGGGCCAGCGCCGAGGGGCGAACAACTCGGACAGCGACGGCAACCGGGCAACGAGTTGTTCGCCGTGCGTCGCCACAGTCGCCAGCGCCGCAGCGCACAGGGCCGCGGTCGCGACGACTCCCGCCCAGGAGAAGGCCGGTCGCAACACGCGGTAGAGCTTGTCGACCGTCGGCCCAGCGGGAAAACCGCCCAGGCGGATGGCAAACACCTGCAGCAGTCGGGCCCAGCGCTGGGCGCCGCGCCGCTCGCGGTCGCGCGTCAGCAATTCGCCCCCCTGCCCCGGGCGATCGCTGACAACAAGCCCTTGGCGATGAAGCGACGCGATGAACTGCTGCAGCGCCACGTCGGTGACGCGCCGTGGCGCGAATCGCTGCTCAAACGCCCGCCGCAGTTCGGCCAGCGAGGTTTTCCGCCGCAGTTGCTCCCACAGAAAATGCTCCTCGGCCGACAGCTGCACCGTCTCGAGCGTGACCGGGTCCTTGGCCACATACGCCGGCTGCCCGGAGAACTCGACGCGCACAATCTCCCAGTCGCCGCGAGCGCGCAGCTCCAGCGGTCGATCAGCGGCGGACAGGTTGGGAGAGGCAAACGACATATGATTTCAACGTGCGGGCATGTTCGCAGCGGCAAGACAAGCGGGAAAACAGGAGATCGAAGAGAGCGGTAAAGAACGGAGGGCTGAGAGGCGCTGTGACGACCCGCTTGTTATTCGCAACTTGGTCATTGGTCGCCAATTTCCAGTCGTCCCTGCTCGCCGGGGCGGAGTTGCAGTTTTGAATTGTCGATCTCCGCCCAGACGCGCACCTGCCGTGTCACGGGGTCGATCTCCGGGCTGACGAAGCGGATCACGCCGGCGTGAGCGGTTGGCGCGTCGTCGGTCGTGTGGAATGCGACGGCTCGGCCCACGTCGGCGACCGACAAGGACGCGGCGTCGGCAAAACCCTCGGCGCGCAGGCGATCGACCGCGATCAGTCGCAGCACGGGCGCGCCCGGCTCGACCCACTCGCCCGCGCGGGCGCGAATCAGCGTGACGACGCCGGCAAACGGCGCACGGACGTTGTGCAGTTCCAGTTCGCGTTGCGCGACGGCCAGCGCGTTTTCCTTCACTTGAAAATCAAACTGGGCAAGCCGCTGGTCGTGCTCCGCTTGGCGTCGTTCCAGCTGCAACTTTTCCACGGTGAGCCGCTCGACGTCGAGCTGCGAACGGCTGATGCTCTTGGGGAACTTGGTGATCGATTCTTGGGACCGCGCCAGCTCCGCCTCGGCCACTTCGAGCGCCTTGGCCGCGTACTCGATTTGCAGCGTGTTCTCCGCCTTCGCGCGGGCCTGGTCGCGCTCGACCTCGGCGCGGCTCACCGCCAGCGCCGCCGTCTCGGCGTCGAGATGCAGCAGCAGTTCGTTGGCGTCGACCCGCTGGCCCTCGGCGACCAGGATTGCCTCGATGACGCCGGTTTGGCGCGCCGGCGCCTCCGCCTCGGTCATGGGACGCAGCACGACGCTTTCAATCGTCAGCGGCGTCGACTCGGCAGCGTGCGCGCCGACAGACGCCGCGGCAATCACCACCGCGGCGAGAAACCCGGCAAACGGGCGTGTCGCCGCCCGGGTGGCTGGGGACGGAGCGCAGCGCAGCCCCCAGTGACGCCGCGTCGCACTCAGACGTCGCTGGGGGCTCCCGTTGGTCGTCCCCAGCCTCCCGGCGGTGTCGCGATCTCGACTCTGTGATGGTTGCGGTGGTTGCTGCATCGATTCGGGCGAGTTGAGCGGGTTGGAGTGGCGAAGGAGTCGAATGCCTGGGATCACGGCGGCGCGGCCGCCGCCGCTAGCGCGGACTTGGGTTTTAAAACGACCACCAGCGATACGCAGCAGCGGCCAGGTCGTGGAACCAGACGTAGCCGACCGAGCGGCGGCCGCAATCGATGCGCACCTCGGCCCGCATACCCGGACGCGGGTCGTCGTCCAGCGCGTCGTCGTCCACGGCGATATGCACTCGCACCGGCGCGGGCGGTTCGGCGAGGTCAGCCACATCGAGCGGCGCCACGGCGTCGATCTGTTCGACCGCACCGTCGCGAACCTGATCCACGTCGCCTGCCAGACGGAACCGGACCGGCCGTTGCGGCCCCAACTCAGTTTGCGCGGCGACGAGTCGGCCGATGTCTTGTTGCTCCAGCTCGGCCACCAACTCCCACCCGCCGCTGGGGTCGGCGATTGTGAGCAACGTCTGGCCGCGCTGGACGGGGCGACTGGCGAGCAGCGATTCGACGTCGCGCGTCAGCACGATCCCCGCAACCGGGCTGCGGAGGGTGAGTTCCTCGCGGCGGCGCGCGAGCAGTTCGCGCTGGCGCCGCAGGCTGGCGCGTCGCTCGACAAGTTGCTGCTGCTCGGCGCCAGGGGGCATCGCGTCAGGGTCTTGGTCTTCGCGCACGCCGCGCTCGGTCCGCGCGACCGACAAAGCGTCGATCCGTCGGCTGACGGTCTCCAGCTCGCCGGTCACCTGTTCCCACTGCAGCTGCAGTTGCGGATCGTCGATCACGGCCAGCACCTCGCCGGCCTCAACCCGTTGTGCGTGAGCGACCCGCACGTCGGAGACGCGGCCGCTCGCCGCGGCGAACACCTCGCGTCGCTCCTTCTGTAGCAATGTGGCGGGCGCCGCGGCTTCGAAGTCGGTTTGTATGAACGCCAGCGCGGCCGCCGCGGCGCCGACCGCGGCGACAATCAGCAGCCATCGCGGCACGGCGAAGCGGCGCGTCCCGGCGCTGCGTTGAGCGCGGCCAACGAGCCGCCGCGTGAGCGGCCCGTCGAGCGCCGCGGCGCGCTGCAAGGCGCCTGCACACAGCTCGCCCAACTCGGCGACCT
>JAGQOU010000364.1 GCA_020427145.1 Planctomycetales bacterium
CAATAACCGACACGACCCATGAGCAAACGCATCGAATCAAAACTGATTGTCGGTTGCGGCTATCTGGGCGGCCGCGTTGCGGAGCGCTGGCTCGCCGCGGGGCACGAGGTGCACGCGCTCACCCGCAGCCCCGACCGCGCGATCGAGTTGGAAGGCGGCGGCGTCCGCGCCATCGTGGGCGACGTGGCCGACCCAGTGACGCTCAAACCGTTGGGCGAGTTCGATTCGGTCTTGTTCGCCGTGGGGTACGATCGCCGCAATTCCGCCGCGCCGATCGAGCAGGTCTACGCCGGCGGAGTGCACAATCTCCTCGCCGCACTGCCGGCCAAGACGCGGCGGTTTATCTACATCAGTTCCACGGGCGTTTACGGCGACGCGGGCGGCGACGTGGTTGACGAGCAAACGCCGCCCAGCCCGCTGCGCGCGGGCGGCAAGGCGTCGCTCGCCGCCGAGCATACGCTGGCCGCGCACCCCCTGGGCCGTCGCGCCGTCGTGATGCGATCGGCGGGAATCTACGGCCCCAACCGCATTCCGTATCTGCAGCAGCTGCGGGCAGGGGAACCGATCGCCGCCCCGAGCGACGGTTGGCTCAACCTGATTCATGGGGACGACGCGGCCAGCGCGGTGCTGGCGGCCGAGTCGTGGCTCGACCAGACAGCCGCCGAAACGGGGCCGCACACGTTTTGCGTCAGCGACGGGCGCCCGGTGATTCGCGGCGACTACTACCGCGAAGTGGCGCGCCTGCTGGGCGCTCCGGAGCCGACGTTCACCACGCCGCCGGCCGATTCTCCCGCCGCGGCGCGGGCGGCCGCCAACAAACGCATCAGCAACGCCAAGTTGGTTGCGGAGCTTGGCGCCACGCTGACCTACCCCGACTACCGCGCCGGCCTGGCAGCGATTCTGAGCGACGCGTGACAGGGAATTGGGAATCGCGTCGCTGGAGTTTGTTGAGAACCAGTCTCGTTAGCGCGGCCAATCTCCCCGGCAATTTGCGCCGGCCGTTGCGGCACTTGCTTCTGCGGCCTTAGAATCGCGATCGACCGGCCGCGAGGGAAGTTTCTCGCGGTGCGCCCCGATATCGCAGCCCTCGCCGACCAAGCCGATGCTTTCACGGACGCCCCTTTTTCCCCACGTGATTGAGCTGAATCACCAGGCCCGCCGCCGGTTTACTTGCAGCGTGTACCTGATTTACGACGACCAGCAGTGGACGCTCATTGATATTGGCTACAACGATGCGGTGGACGATTGCATCGAGCTGATTCGCCAGCTCGATTTCCCGTTTAGCAAGTGCTGCGGGCTGGTGGCCTCGCATGCCGACGTCGATCACATCGGCGGGTTGGCTAAGGCCAAGCAGATTCTCAAGGCGCCGGTGATCGCCCACCCCAGTGCGGCCAAGCTGCTGGAGGCTGGCGACCGGCTGGCCACGTTCGCTCAGATCGAAGCCCAGGGGATTGACCTGGAGATGCCGCCGGTCGAAATCGATCGCACCGTCGACGACGGCGACATTCTGGCAGTCGGCGATCTCAAGGTGGAAGTCTGGCACACCCCCGGCCACACCGACGGACAGCTGAGCTTCCGATTGGGCAATTTGCTGTTCTCCGGCGACAACCTGTTTCGCGACGGCTGCGTGGGAGTCATCGACGCCCACCACGGCAGCAGCATCCCCGACTTCATCAAGTCGCTGCAGCGGATCAAGGCGAGCGACGTCGAGTGGCTGCTCCCCAGCCACGGTCCGGCCTTTCGCAAGGACGACGCGCTGATCGATCGCACCATCGCCCGCCTCGAAGGCTATTTGCACATGGCCGACTTCGGCACCTGTGCCGTCGACTGGCCGCTGATGGACCAGTGGGAGCAGGAGTTGGTCGAAGGCAAGACGCCCCAGTAGCGTCCCTGTTGGGGGGCGTCATCAACGCGCGTCTGCGGACGCAGCACGGCGGAGCCGCCGGGAACTTTCGCCAACGCTACGTTGACGCCGCGTCGTCTTGCGACGCCATGAGCAGCGCGTGGGCGTACAACGCGACCTGCCCTTTGGTCACCCCGGCGTTCAGTGCCACGCTGTCGGCGACGCGCTCGAAGTCCTCGCCGCCGTTGAGCCGGTCGAACAATTGTTGAGTGACCGGCTGCAGCCGCGCCACGACGTCGTCGGTCAGCTGCGGCTCTGCGGCCCCGGCGGGCACGCACTCCATGCCGAGGCACATTAGGTATCGCACCACGTTGTTGATGGTGTATACCGGCGTGACAATCATAGAAATCGCGCCCCACCAACCAAGCGTCAAGTTGGTCAGCGTGAATTTCCAGAAGGTGCTGTGGATGCACCGTTTGCACATCCGCCCGTCGGCCGTCTTGGAGAATCGCATCACCAACGCGCCAATGTTCTGGTAGAAGGTGACTTTCTTGGTGGGCGCTTCGACGCCGCAAGCCTGGCAAATCATGGTTTGTTCTCCTGGCGGGCGGTCGCGCCCGGGGGACCTCGCTGCGCGGAAACCGAGTTAGCGGCGGCGACTTCCCGCCTCGGCGAGCCCCGCGGCAACAATCGCGAACGCCTCGCGAGGATCGCGGTCTTCCAGCAAATCGAAGAACACGGCCAGCACGCGGCGCGTTTCCGCGGCGCTGATCTTCAACCCCGCAGTATCGGCGCGGCGGGACACGTCGTTATAGATTCCGGCGAGCGAGGCCCCGCGCGGGGCGGGCTTCTTTATGGTCTTCTTCTTAGCCATGGAAACGCTCCTGCGAGACGAGGCGGCGATTGCTAGAATCTCAAGGTCCGGCGAGCGGCCGGCGTAAGCCGGCTGTTGTACTGTGCCACGCGGTTTGTTCTGCCGTGCGACGCGGCGATTTGTGCTGCGCCAAGCGGCGATGACGCCGCGCGACAGTATCGCCGCTCGCGTCCCCCGCGACAATGCAAATCGTTCCACTTTCTTTCTTCTGATCAAGCGAAAACACCACGACCTATGCGACTTGGCGTGTTTGGCGGCAGCTTCGATCCGATTCACTGGGGGCATCTCCAGTTGGCTGAGTGCTGCGCCGCGCAGGCGGGGCTCGATCGCGTGCTGTTCGTGCCGGCCGCCGCGCAGCCGCTCAAACCGGGCGGGGCCGTCGCGTCGGCCGCCGATCGGCTGGCGATGGTCGCCGCGGCGATTGCCGAGGACGCGCGGTTTGAGGCGTCGACGGTGGAAATCGATCGCGGCGGGGCGAGCTACACGGTCGACACTCTGGCGACGCTCGCCGCGGAGCGTCCCGGCGACGAGCTGTTCTTTTTGATGGGCGCCGATTCGCTGGCCGACATCGCGAAATGGCGACAGCCGGAGCGTATTTGCGAGTTGGCGACGCCGCTGGTTGTGGCCCGTGCGGGCGAGCCGCCGGTCGACCTCGCCGTGCTCGCACCGTACGTCACCGCCGAGCGATTGGCCGAAATCGAGAAGCTGCGCGTGGAGACGCCCCCGGCGTCAATCAGCAGCACCGAGCTTCGCCGCCGCATCGCCGGTGGCGAACCGTGGAAAGATCAAGTCCCGCCGCCGGCGGCGGAGTATATCCGCGCACGCGGGCTCTATCGGCCGTAAGGTGCGTGGAATGCACCCCAAGGCGCCGCGAGTGACGGCGACCTGCAAGAAGCTACGCTGCTTCGGTGATGTGCAACCGCTGGGCGAGTTGCGGCGAAAGCTGATGCTTCCACAGCTGGTCTTCGCCGCGTAGCGCGTCGGCCACGTCGTTGAGCTGCTCTTCGGTCGGCTGGGTGACGTCCAGCAGCAGCAATTTGTGCATCGACAGGATGCAATGCCCGCCGCCGGCGCCGTCGAGATACTCTTGCCGCACTCGATAGCCGAGCGTCTCGGCCAATTCGATCGCTTCCGCTAGCAGTTGTCTTGAAAGAGTCATCGCAGGGCTTCCATGCCGCAAGGTGGGGACGCTGCGCAAACGCGGCGTCCATGGTTTACGAAGGGGGCGGGATTGTATCGCGATCGGCTTAAGTCGCCCAGCGAGGTTCGACGATCGTTCAACAGGTCGGCTGTGTTTTGTGCGTGAATTGCCGCAGTGCAGGAAAAAATCGCGGCGTCGACCGCGCGGGTTAGCCAAGTTAGGCGCCCCGTGCCCGAGTTGGAAAGCTAGCAGTGGAGCCGAAACGCGTCATGTCGGAACCCTCCCTTAGCCCACAAGAAGAAATTGCCATCCTCAAAGAGCAGCTCACGCGCGCCCAGCGAATGGCCGCCCTGGGCGAGTTGACCGGCACGACGACGCACGAGTTCAACAACGTGCTGACCACCATCGTCAACTACGCCAAGCTGGGCCTGCGGCACAAGGACGAACCGACGCGCGACAAGGCGCTCGACCGCATTCTCAAAGCGGCCCAGCGCGCCGAGCGGATTACCAACAGCGTGCTGGGAATCGCGCGGAATCGCAAGGAGGAGTTCGCTCCCACCGACCTGTCGCAGCTGGTCGAAGAGTCGCTCGTGCTGCTGGAACGCGAGATGACCAAGTATCGCGTGGCGGTGAACAAGGACTTTGCCGCGGCCCCGCCGGTGCGCGCCCTGGGCAATCAGATTCAGCAGGTGTTGATGAACCTGATGACCAACGCCCGGCAAGCGATGCCCAATGGCGGACAGCTTACCCTGCGCATTGCTCACGACGAGCAGGCCAATCTGGTCGACCTCACCGTGCGCGACACGGGCGGCGGCATCCCGCGGGAGAAACTGCCGCGGATCTTCGACCGCTACTACACGACCAAGAGCGGCCCCGATGCCACTGGCAAAGGGGGCTCGGGCGTGGGGTTGTCGACGTGCCGCGACATTGTCGAGGCGCACCAGGGCCGCATGCGGGTCGAAAGCGCGATCGGCAAAGGCACGGCGTTCACCATCCGCCTGCCCGTTTGGGTGGAAGCGGCCAGTGACGCCGACGCGACGGCGCCCGTTGCCAAGCTGGGCGTGCCCACGGCCTGATTTGGGCCAGCGGACCGCGTAGCGGGCCGGCTGCGTGGAGCGTGTTTCGCGACTTGCGGCGTAATTGGCGCGATTTAGGGAACGCCCGTGAGCCGGGCCTGGATATCCGCCAGCAGTTGCTGCTCCAGCGCCTGATCGCGCCCGAGGCGAATCCAGTAGGGCGACAGCCGGGTGCGGCTCACAATCTCCTCGCGCGGGCTGGGCAGTGAGCCGTCGTTGCGAAACGACGCGGCGCCGGCGGTGGCGTTCTCAGGCTGCGGCAAATCTTCCAGTTCCTTTTCCACGGCCACGTCAATCAGGTAACCGGTCTGATCGGGAATCACGCGGACCGTCGCCTGTCGGCGAATCGTTTGGAACGTGCTTTCCCAACGATTGTAGCGGCCCACCGAGTCCCAGCGATGCGGTTCGACGACAGTGGCGCCAATCTGAGGAAAGGTGTCGATGCGTCCCTCGGTGAGCACCTGCCCGACGAGTTGCACCTGGCGTTCTTGCTCGATGCGGAAGTAGTCGTCCACCGTGTCGACGATCTGTTCCCAGGCCCAATCGCGGTCGACGACTTGCACGTGGATCATGCTGGCCGCAGCGGCGCCGGGGTCGCCGAGAGTCGCCACGGGGGCGACTCCGCCGGGCCCTGCCACGACGCCGGGCGGCGGCGGGGCGGAAAACACGGGCGGCGCCTCGGGCGCCAACGCCGGCTGCTGGAAG
>JAGQOU010000365.1 GCA_020427145.1 Planctomycetales bacterium
TCGGTCTGCTGGGCAAGAACGCGATTTTGATCATCGAATTCGCCGTGCAGCGCCGCCAAGAGGGCTTGAGCATCAAGGAGGCGGGCATCGAAGGCGGGCGATTGCGTTTCAGACCGATTCTGATGACGTCGTTCGCCTTTATTGCCGGTCTGATTCCGTTGGTCCGGGCCACCGGCCCCGGGGCGATCGGAAATCGCACGATTGGCACCACGGCCGTGGGCGGCATGCTCATGGGCACGTTGGTGGGGGTCCTGGTGATCCCCGGACTCTACTACTTGTTCGGCAAGGTCGCCGACAATCGCCATTTAATCAGGGATGAGCACGATGAGCCTCTTAGCGAGATCTTCGAGCGAGAAAGACATTAAGAGCCTTGCTCTTTCCACCGCGATCGTAATTGGCTGCCTGCTGGTCTTGCCGTCGTGCTGCATACCCCAGCTGCACTGCGCGCAGAAGGGGCCGCCGCTGCCGGACAGCTTCAACGGCACGACCACCTGGGACAATTCCGCGCAGATCGGGTGGTGCGAGTTCTTCGACGACCCCGTGCTCACCGGTTTGATTAGCCAAGCGCTCACCGGCAACCAGGAACTGAAGATCCTGGCCCAGGAAGTCCGCATCGCCAACAACGAAGTCATGGCGCGGCAAGGCGAATACCTGCCCTTCGTCGGCCTGGGGGCTGGCGCGGGAATTGACAAAGCGAGCCGCTTCACGCGAGCGGGCGCCGTCGAGGATCAGCTCACCGTCGCCCCCGGCAAGGGCTTTCCCGAGCCGCTGCCCGATTTCCTGATGGCCGCCAACGTGACCTGGGAAATCGACATCTGGAAGAAGTTGCGAAACGCCAAGAACGCGGCCGCGCTGCGCTATCTGGGCACAATCGACGGGCGGAACTACGTCGTGACCCGACTGGTCGCCGAGGTGGCCGACAACTACTACGAGTTGCTGGCGCTCGACAACCGCCTGCAGACGCTCGACAAGACGATCGAGATCCAGGAGCAAAGCCTCAGAATCACCCAGGCCATGAAGGAAACGGCGCGCGGCACCGAGCTGGCCGTCCAGCGGTTCCAGGCCGAAGTTCGCAAGAACCAAAGCGAACGGCTGATCATCCAGCAAGAAATCATCGAAGTTGAGAACCGCATCAACTTCCTGGTCGGTCGCTTCCCGCAGCCCGTCGAACGACTGGCCGTCAACTACGTCGATCTGAACCTGCACGCGCTGAGCGTCGGCGTCCCCTCGCAGCTGCTGCAGAACCGCGCCGACATCCGCCAGGCCGAACGCCAAGTGGCGGCCGCCGGGCTCGACGTGAAGGTCGCCCGCGCGCGCTTCTATCCTTCGCTGGCACTGAGGGCCGGCGTTGGCTATCAGGCCTTCAACACCAAGTATCTCTTCCAAAGTCCGGAGTCGCTCATCTACAACGCCGCCGGCGATCTGGTCGCGCCGTTGATCAACAAGAAGGCGATCAAGGCCGACTATCTCACTGCGAACGCCATGCAATTGCAGGCTATCTACAACTACCAGCGCACAGTCATCAACGCCTTCACCGAGGTCATCAACCGCATGGCCAAGGTGGACAATTACGGCAAGAGCATCGCGATCAAGAAGCAACAGCTAAAATCGCTTGAGGCGTCGGTTGACCAAGCGAACGTACTCTTCCTGGGCGCTCGCGCCGACTATATCGAGGTGTTGCTGGCCCAGCGCGAGCTGATGGAGGCCAGAATGGTCATGATCCAAACCAAACAGCAACAGCTCTCCGCGATTGTTTACGCCTATCAGGCCCTGGGCGGCGGCGGCGTGCCGACGACCGGGCGAGACACCCAGTTCGTCGTCAACTCGCCCCAGTCGGCCGAAGAGATTGGACTGGAACAACCGCTCCAACTCCGGCCGGATGCGGAGCAGGAGCCGGATCCCCAGAAGCCGGCGGCGCCGCAACCCGAGCCGCTCCCGCCAGGCGCCGCGCTGCCGCTGCAGGATCCCCGCGATCCGAACGGCGGCAACGTCGGCGGCGTTCAGGTGCTGCCTCCAGTCGAACCCTTGGCCCACGCTGGCTCAACCAGATTTTTCCCGATGACGTGACCGACGCGGTGCGTCGGATCGCATTGTCGGCTACGCCGCGATGACGCGATCCGAGGTGACCGCCGACAGTTGCCACGTTTGCCCCCAGCAATCGATCCGCTGGGACGCTCTCCAGAACTAGCGTGATGGTCGCCGAAACCGATCGCCGATCCGTTGCTGCGCTCGATCCAATCGCTTACATTGCCAAGACTTGCAGCGATTTGCCCCCGTAGCTCAGGGGATAGAGCATCGGTTTCCTAAACCGAGTGTCGCAGGTTCGAATCCTGCCGGGGGCGCTTCCGCGCGGGCTGGGCCGGCGCGAACGGCGTCTATGTGGAGGCCGGCGTGCAAGAGCACGGGGCCAACGCTGCCAGGGATTTCGCGGCGCGGCGTCTTGAGCCGCTTGCGTTGAGGACCATTCCTGCGAAAGCACTAGACATCGTCCGTCCCTTCGCCAGCGTCCCACAGCATACGAATGCGAGCCAGTTTGCGGGCGATCGAGCGTTCGACGATGCCGAACCGCTCCGCAATCTCTGCGTTGGTGAAACCTTCCAGCTTCAATACCGCAACGGTTCGCAGCTGGTCGTCGAGCAGGCCGAGCAATCGGTCGACTTCCTCGGCGACCTCCGCGGCAAACTGCGGCGTTGGTTCCTCGCCAACGAGTTGCCCCAGGTCGGGGACGGCCGTCTCGGCAGAAGCCGTGCGTTTCTTGGCCTGCTGACGCTTGACCTGATTGATCGCCTTGCGGGCCGTGATTTTCACCAACAGCGGCCACAGCCCCGTGCGATCGCGCAGCGCAGGGAAGCGGCCGGCGCGCGCAGCGCGAAAGAAGCTGTCGAAGACGCTGAGCACCACGTCCTCTTCGTCGGCGTCGCGTTGCGGCGCCCCCGTCAGCCGCGTGCGCGCCAGCGCCGCCAGTCGCGCAAAATACCGGTTCCACAACTGCTGTTGGGCGACCGACTCGTCGGTCCCCGCCAGTTGGTGCAGCCAATGCGTCACCGACTCGTGTCGTTCCTCGTCCATAAACGGCAACCAAAGGGAAGAACGTGAGCAAGCGACGCTTGGTTTCCGATGTGGCGGAATTCTGACGCGGCGCGGCGGAGCCGCCGAGGCCTATTCTAGCGGTTCGCAAGGCGGGTCGCCAATTGCGTTCGTGCCGCGGGATTCTCCGCGCTGTATAATCGCCGCCTGTCACCGGAATTGCAACGTTCTTACCTTGCCGCGTGCTCCATGGGCGATGAGTCCAGCTTACGGCCGATCTCGCTGGCGCAGATGGCGGTCATCGACGCGATTTGCGATCGGTTCGAAGCTGCGTGGCAGGGGGGATGTCCCGCGCTGGAGGAGTACCTCGCCGAAGGTCCGGACGACGCGCGCGAGCGACTGCTCGCGGAACTCGCGACCATTGAGCTCGCCTATCGGCGTCAGCGCGAGGGGCGGCAGTTTTCGATCGACGATCTCGCCAACGCTCACCCGCAGCTGGCGGACGACATCAGACGCGGCGCAACCCACATCGACGCGGTCGTCGCGGACAGCGTCGCCGGAGAACTCGGCGGCGAGGGGCCCACGAATCTGTCGCCGGGCAGCGACGTTGTCTTGGCGTCGATGCAGCAGCCGCAGGGCTTGCACATTCGCTGCCCGCACTGCGCCAGCCCGGTGGAACTGCTGGCCGACACGCCAGACGAGGACGTCACCTGCCGGGCGTGCGGCAGCACGTTTTGCCTCGTGGAGCGAGAGGGTTCCGAAACGGCGACCGCCAATCTGCGTTCGATCGGTCGCTTTGAACTGCTGTCTCGCCTGGGCGTCGGCGGCTTTGGGACCGTGTGGAAAGCGCGGGACCCGGAACTTGATCGCATCGTGGCCCTGAAGATCCCGCGGCGCGGCCAGCTGCCGGACGACGACGTCGACTTTTTCTTCCGCGAGGCGCGCGCCGCCGCCCAGCTGCGGCATCCGCACATTATCCCGGTGTTCGAAATTGGTCGCGCGGACGACACGGTGTTCATCGTCAGCGAGTTCGTTCGCGGCGTCACGCTCGCCGACTGGATGAAGAACGAGCAGCCCAGCATCCGCGAAGCGGCGACGCTCTGCGCGGTGGCGGCCGACGCGCTCGACCACGCGCATGAGCGCGGCGTGGTGCATCGCGATCTGAAGCCGGCGAACATCATGATCGACGAGGCCGGGCAGCCGCGGATCATGGACTTCGGCCTTGCCAAGCGCGAGACGGGCGAGATCACCATGACCTGCGATGGGCAGATTTTGGGGACCGCCGCGTACATGTCGCCCGAGCAGGCCGCGGGGCAGGGACATTGGATCGATCGCCGTGCCGACGTCTATTCGCTGGGCGTGGTGCTGTACCAGCTCGCCACGGGGGAGCTGCCGTACCGAGGCAAAATGGAGGTGCAACTCTCCAGCAAGCTGCTCGACGACGCCCCCGACCCGCGCAAGCTGAACCGACATATCCCGGCCGACTTGGCGACGATCACGCTGAAATGCTTGGAGCGCGATCCCAACCGCCGCTACGCCGGCGCCGGCGCCGTGGCGGCGGAACTGCGGCGATTTCTCGCCGGCGAGCCGATTCACGCTCGGCCGTTGTCGAAGGTGGCCCGACTGACGCGATGGGCCAAGCGAAAGCCGGCCCTGGCGACCGCTGCGGTGCTGGCGGCCATCGTCATGGTGGCCGGGCCAATCGCAGCAGTAGTCATCAACGCCCAGCGCCGGCAACTCGACGCTCGCGTGCAGGAACTCGACAATCTGGTTGTCGACCAGCAACAGACGGTGCGCGATTTGCGCGCGATCAACGCCGATCGACAGCAGCGCATTGACGAATTGGTCAACTCCGGCGCAGCTGAGAAATTTGACCAGCAGGAAAACTGGCGCCGCGAGCTCATCGACTCGGTCCTGCGACAGCACTATGACGACGCGGTGGCCGCGCTTGCGGCCGACGACGTGGATTTGCGGAGCCAGGCCCAAACGCACTTGGGGCTCGGCATGTTGCTCAACGCGATCAGCCAGCACGATCAGGCTGCCGAGCATTTGGCGACGGCCCGAACGCTGCTTGAGCAACTCGGCAACGACAGACCGGAGGATCGACGCGTGCAGGCGGCGCTGGCCGATTGCTATCTGTTGATCGCCGAAGTCGCGCATGCCGCAGGCGACGACGAGGCGTCCCGCACGGCCCGGCAGCAGGCCCACCGGACGCGGCAACAACTGGTGGAGCAGTCGGCCGACGCGACCGCCCAGGTCGATCTGTTGGCGTCGTTGTTCGACCTTCCCGCGGCGACGGAATCGGGCGCCGGCGGCGAGGTTGAAGGCATGTTGCTGGAGCAGGCTCGTCTCGCTGCGAACATCGTGGCCAATTGGCCTCAGGATGCAGCCGGTCTGTATGAAGCGGCGTGTCGGCTGACGAACGCAGCGCCGTGGCTCGCCGCCGAGGGTGCGTCCCCATAGGGAGTGCGAGGCTCCGGCGAGCATGACTTGGAGACGTCTGCCGGGCTCGGCAGAGCCTCGCACTCCCCAAGGCGACAGGTGGCTGGGGACGGAGCGCAGCGGAGCCCCAGTGTGCTGAGTTTGATACTGCTTCAACTGGGGGCTCCCGTTGGTCGTCCCCAGCCACCCTGCCGAATACCATGAACGGAATCTAAAACGAAGCGGCGTCCGCCTCACCGCCCTGGCGCGTCGCCAGCGCGCGGTACACGGTCAGATCAAGATCGTCCTGCAGATAATGGACGCTGCCGTCGGCGAATGCGAAGTGCGCGCCGCCCGGGTGTTGGCTGCCAAACGCCAGCTCGTTCTTGAGGACCTTGCGCAGAGCGGCGGGCGCTGCGGCGTCGTTGACGAAATAGACGCGGCGGCTTTCCAGTGCATTGATCGGCCAGACGACGTGCTTGGTCGCAGCAACGCACGCGCTGGCGGGGTCGGGCGAGCCCTTTGGTTTGTAACAAGCGGCCCCTTCGGACCAAAACTCAGTTTTGTCGTAGACCGTTCGCTCGCCCAGCGCGAGAGTCTGTGACATGCCGTCGCTCACGTCGCCGGCGCTCACGTCGCTGCGCAGGTAGAGCAGGCCGTCGGTGGCGACGATCCCGCATTTTTTCTCCTCCAGCGGCCACTGTTCCTGTGAGATTCCGGCGCCGGCGACCCCGACGTAGTTGGCGCTCTCAAGATCCTGATCGTCGCCGCTGGGGGGCGCGGCGGTGGGACAAATGTACGTGGGAATGACCTGAGTGCCGAGAAAGTTGAGCGCTCCGCCGTCGGCGTCGGGACTGATCGCGTCGTAAACTTGGCGCTGCTCGATGTACGGCAAAATCAGCACGTGCCAGCCGATGCTCTTCTTGCCGGAACTGACGTGCATCCGCGCCCCGGTGGGAAACTGTTTGTGCGCGGCGTGGTAGGCCTGCAGGGCGAGTCCTTGCTGCTTGAGATTGTTGCGGCAGGTCGTCTGGCGCGCCGCCTCGCGCGCCGCTTGTACGGCTGGCAGCAGCAGCGCGACCAGCACGCCGATAATCGCCACCACGACAAGCAATTCAATCAGCGTGAACGCCGCGCGCGGCGGAGCCGTCGCACGTGGGATAAATGCCAGCGAAATCGTGCGGCGGGCTTTCACCGGCGGCGTCCTCGGGACCGCTGCTGCTTAATCGCGGGGAAAAACGCCAAGCCCAACATGCCGCAGATCAGCAGCGCCGACGGCGGCTCGGGCACGGCACTCAGCACGCTCGCGATCTGCGCCAACGCGGCGGCCGCACTGCCGCCCGATTGCGTTACCGCGTCCAGAAACAGCGGAATGTCGGCGAACGTATTGGATCCGTCCAGGTCCATATCGGCCATGAAGGCCTCGGCGACGAAGCCATTGAGGTAGATATCGAAATGATAGGAATCCTCGTCGCGCAGCGCCCGGGCGAACAGTTCGACGTCGTCCTCATCGACCGAGTCGTCGGCGTTCATATCGCCCCGCAGCACGCTGTAACTGACGTTGAGACCGTTGGTGACGTTGAAATCGGGCACCCACGAACCGGGCCCAACGCCCGCGCCGGTGATGTCGTCGAAATCGCCGATCAGCTTTTCCGCGGTGAGCAAGGGATAGCTGACGCCAGGGGTGGGCAGTCCGCTGCCAATCACCGACAGGTCGAGCGTCCCGCCGAGAGTCGCCGTGCCCGAAACGGCAATCGTGTCGAACGCATCGCCGCGCGAATTGGAGGTGAATTGCAACTCCAACCGGCCGTCAGACATGAACTGAAGATCGCCGTTAATCGCCAGGTCGCCGATTCCGACGCCAGGACTCAGCGTGGCCGTCAACGCATCGCCATTGCCGATCGTGACGTCGCCGGTAATCGACCCGGTGGCGTCAAAGAGTCCGCTCTCTGTGGCGACGGCCGCGGCGTTGAGCGTCGCGTCGCCCAAGGCGACTGTGCCGGCGGACTGTGTGAATGGTCCGACCAGTTGAATCGTGCCACGCTGCAACACGTTGACGTTCCCGGCGGTGACCAGACTGCCAGCGTTCAGTTGGCTATCCGCCGGACCGCCGCCGCCGAGCTTCAAGCTACCTCCGCCGGCGACAGTCACATTCGAGACGACGTTCAGTCCGGCGGGATTCACGTCGCCGGCGATCACGAGGCCGCCGCTGGCGAGACCGAAACCAATTTCCGTCGCCTGCACGGGTGGCACAATGGCGCCCGTGATCATGGCGGTGTCGCCAGCAATCCGGGCGGTGTCGGCTGTCGAGGGAATCGTGTTCGGATTCCAGTTGGCCGGCTCATTCCACTCCGAATTGACGCCCCCGCCGTCCCATGAGATCACGGCAGCGCGAGCGGGCAGCGCGACAACCGCGAACACACAACAGACGACGAGTCCGCTCACCCCGCTCGCACAAGGCAAAACGCTACTCACGGCAAACGGCGATCTGGAGCGGCAAGGCATCATCGTCAATCAATCGGCAAGCGGAACGAACGCGGAGCGGTTGTTTGGTGGAACCGCGGCAAGATTGTCATCAAGAAACCGGCAAATGAGATGACACCCAATTCTACAGAAATTCTCCTCAGCGCCCAAAACGGCAGATTTGTGTTGGGAAGTCCGGCATTCAGGGCTCCAGCGGCGGGGGCCAGGAGAACTGCAAAGTCCTGATTTGAGCCGCTAAGCTCGCTGAGCAACAAGAGAATTGAACCACGACGGAACGACGGGCGCGACGACCAAAACTCGTGATTTTCCCTCGTGTTCGTTGTGTCGTCGTGGTTCCTTCT
>JAGQOU010000016.1 GCA_020427145.1 Planctomycetales bacterium
GAGCCCTACAAGGGCAAGGGCGTGCGATACGAAGGCGAGCAGGTCCGTCGCAAGGCCGGCAAGACCGCCAAGTAATTTCCTTTCGACCGTCGCCCCGCAGTCACCAAGTCATTTTCGTCAGGGTCCCAGCCATGGATCACAACAAAGCCCTCGGCAAGCAGCGTCAGCGCCGCAAGTGGCGTGTTCGCAAACGTCTCAAGGGCGACGCCGAGCGTCCCCGTTTGAGCGTGGCGCGCAGCCTGCAAAATATCACCGCTCAGCTCATCGACGATTCTGTCGGCAAGACGCTGGTTTATGCGTCGACCGCCGAGAAGTCGACGTCGATCAAGTACGGCGGCAACTGCGCCGCAGCGGCGGAGATCGGCAAGACGATCGCCGAGCGGGCCGCGGCCGTTGGCATCAAGAAGGTTCGTTTTGACCGCGGCTCGGCCAAGTTTCACGGCCGCGTGGCGGCGCTTGCCCAGGCCGCTCGTGAAGCGGGTCTGGAATTTTAGGACAACATCCCCGGCCAATCGCAATTCCCAGATTGCAATTCCCAATTTGCATTTCGCATTCGGAGCTACCCGATCGTGTCTAGCGGATCCTCAGAGCGTCAACGCGGCGAACTGACCGAAAACGTCGTGAAAATCAAGCGCTGTTCCGCCGTGGTCAAGGGCGGTCGGCGTTTCAGCTTCGCGGCGATGGTGGTCGTCGGCAACGGGCAGGGCAAAGTGGGTTGGGGCTACGGCAAGGCCAACGAAGTGCCGCCTAGCGTGGAAAAAGCGGTCAAAGAGGGCATGCGCAGCCAGATCGAAGTGCCGTTGGACGGCGAAACGATCCCGCACCAGGTGAAGGGCCGCTTCGGCGCCGCCAAGGTCGTGCTGGTGCCCGCCGGTCCCGGTACGGGCGTGATCGCCGGCGCGGCGGTTCGCGCCGTGTGCGAGGCGACTGGCATTCATAATATTCTCACCAAGAGCTTCGGCTCGAATAACCCGGTCACGCTGGTCAAGGCGACGATCAACGCGTTGGAGCAGTTGCGGCCGAAGCAAGAGATTGAACGTCTCCGCGGAGTTACGCTGTCATGAATTTACACGACGTCAATCGCGGCGTTCACACGCACAAAAAGCGCAGGCGGATCGGGCGCGGCATCGGTTCGGGACACGGCAAGACGTCGGGTCGCGGCCACAACGGCCAGGGCTCGCGCAACGGCTACTCGCGCCTGATCGTCTTCCAGGGCGGCACTATGCCCGTCGTCCGCCGGGTGCCCAAGCGGGGATTCAACAACCGCTGGGCGCTGAAGGTGGCCGTGGTCAACGTGGGTCAAATCGACGCCGCTTTCGAGGCGGGCGAGGAAGTGACCCTGGAAGCTATGGCCGAGAAAAACCTCGCCTGCGGGCGGTTTGACGTGCTCAAAGTGCTGGGTGACGGCGATCTGACCAAGAAACTCAAGATTGCCGGGCACCGGTTCAGCAAGTCCGCCGCTGAGAAAATCGAGAAAGCGGGGGGCGAAATGGTCTTGCTCCCGGGTAAGACGCTTGTGGAAGATAAGAAGCGCGCCGCCAAGGCGGCCAAAGCCTAACGGCTGGCTTCCCCGCGGCGGGACCGTGGCGACGCTCGATACCGTGCGTCGCCCTCCAAAATTCCACCGCCCGATGCGGGCGCGCTCGCAGAAACTGGTTCCCCCGGCGTCGCGCCGACCGCCCCTTTCCGCCGCGCTTTCGCCAAGGGCTGATTCCCTTCGACGACGTCGCTTGCAGAATTCATTCGGTAGCGACGCCGCCACGCGATAGGACGCTCGGCATATGTGGGAAAAATTGCGAGTCGTTTGGCAGATTCCTGAGCTGCGGCAGAAGATCCTGCTGACGCTGCTGCTGCTGGGCGTCTACCGTCTGGGCTTTCAGGTCCCGCTGCACATCGTCGACCAGGCCAAGGTCCAGGCGATGAGCGAGCAGGGCGGCGGCGTGACCGACATTCTCAAGCAGGTCGCCGTGTTCAGTGCGACGCAGCTGAGCCAGGTCACGATCTTCGGCCTGGGGATCATGCCGTACATCTCGGCGTC
>JAGQOU010000366.1 GCA_020427145.1 Planctomycetales bacterium
AGCAGGTTTGCATCACCGTGTTGATGCGTCCCCCCATCCCTGCGGCGCTGGCCACGGTGAACGCGTCGATGACATACAACTTGAGCTGTTTTTCGATGATCTGCTGCTGCACTTCCAGCGGCAGGCGGTCCCAAGTGTCGTCGGGGCCGAACGGGCTGTTCAGCAGGAACGTCGCCCCCGGTTCAGCCACCTTGAGCATGTCGATCCGCTCCAGGAACTGGAACTGGTGGCACGCCACGAAACCCGCGCGATCGATGAGGTACGACGAGGTGATCGGCCGGGGACTGAAGCGTACATGGCTCTCGGTGACGCTGCCGGCCTTCTTGCTGTCATAAACAAAGTAGCCCTGGGCGTACAACGGCGTGTTCTCGCCGATGATCTTTACCGAGTTCTTGTTGGCCCCCACCGTGCCGTCGCTGCCCAGGCCGTAGAACACGGCGCGGGTCACGTCGGCCGCCTCGGCGGTTGCGGCAGGATCCCATTTGAGCGACAAGCGAGTCACGTCGTCGGTAATGCCAATCGTGAAATGCCGCTTCGGCTGCTCGGCGCGCAGTTCGTTGTACACGCTCACCGCCATCGCGGGAGTGAATTCCTTGGACGACAACCCGTAGCGGCCGCCGGTGACGCGGGGCAGGGGAGCCGTTTGTCGATCTGATTCGTTCCACGCTTCGGCCAGCGCGGCCACGACGTCGAGGTACATCGGCTCGCCCAAGGCGCCCGGCTCTTTGCACCGGTCGAGCACCCCGATGTGCTGCACGGTTCGCGGCAGGGCGCTGACCAAGGCGGCGGCGTCCCACGGGCGATATAGTCGCACTTTCAACAGCCCGACGCGTTCGCCCCGATCGAGCAGCCGCTCGACGGCCTCTTCCGCGGCGCCGGCCCCGGACCCCATCATCACCACGACCCGCTCGGCGTCGGGGGCGCCAACGTAGTCGAACAGGCGATACTGCCGGCCGGTCACGGCGGCCAGCTTGTCCATCTCCTCCTGCACAATCGCGGGGAGGGCCAGATAGAACGGATTCGCCGCCTCGCGGGCCTGGAAAAACACGTCGGGGTTTTGGGCCGTGCCGCGCAGGGTGGGCCGCTCGGGGTTCATCGCCCGCTCGCGATGAGCGCGAACCAGGTCTTCGTCGATGAACTGGCGGATAACGTCGGCGTCGAGCACTTCAATCTTGTTCACTTCGTGCGAAGTGCGAAATCCGTCGAAGAAATGCAGAAACGGCAACCGGGCCCGCAGCGTCGCCGCGTGGGCGACCATCGCCAGGTCGTGGGCCTCTTGCACGCTGTTCGAGGCCAGCATCGCCCAGCCCGTGCTGCGGGCGCTCATCACGTCGGCGTGGTCGCCGAAAATCGACAGTGCGTGCGTCGCCAGCGACCGGGCCGCGATGTGGAACACCGCAGGGGTCAGTTCGCCGGCGATCTTGTACATGTTCGGCAGCATCAGCAGCAGACCCTGCGACGCCGTGAACGTGGTCGTCAGCGCCCCCGCCTGCAGCGATCCGTGCACCGTGCCCGCGGCGCCGGCTTCGCTTTGCATCTCGATCACTTCGGGCACCACGCCGAAGATGTTCTTGCGTCCCGCCGCCGACCAGGCGTCGGACAACTCGCCCATCGGCGAGGCGGGCGTGATGGGATAGATCGCGATGACTTCGCTGACCTGATGGGCAATGAGGGCGGCGGCTTCGTTGCCGTCCAACGTCACAAATCTCGGCTGACCCACGGGAGGCGCTCCTGCTGCGGCGGGGGAGAATGCGGTCTTCAATAAGAGAGGCGGCGACGACGCGCCCGCCATAAACCATGGCGGAAAGCAACAACCACTCCGACCCCTCGCGATCCCTGTGCCGAAACCGCTACGGCCCGGGGCATCGCCCGAAAACAGCGTTCTGCTGGCAACACGGGCCGAACGCCGGGACCTCGCACAGCGCCAGGTGTGCGGCACAGCACAGCCTCCGCGCCAGGTGTGCGGAGTGTGCGTTTGACAAGAACTCGGCCGGACCGAGAGTCCCCGAACCGCCGTGGCCGGGGGAACGCCACGCCCGGGCGGACGAGGCTCCACCGAGCCTGCCTCGTTCGCCTGGACGGGCTCCGCGGAGCGTCGCGCTGCCGGGGGCGAAGCCTAGTTGGCCAGCTGCGACCAGAGCACGCCGGCAGCGACCGCCGAGCCGATCACGCCCGCCACATTGGGGGCCATGGCATGCATCAACAAGAAATTCTGGGGGTCGTCCTTCTGGCCGATGATGTGGACCACGCGGGCCGAGTCGGGCACCGCCGAGACCCCGGCCGCCCCGAGCAGCGGGTTGATCTTCTCGTGCAAGAACAGGTTCATGAACTTGGCGAACAGGATGCCGCCCGCCGTGGCCGTGGCGAACGACGCCGCCCCCAGGGCGAAGATGCCGATCGACTGCGGCTGCAGGAAGTGGTCGGCACTGGTGCTGGCGCCGACGCAGAAACCCAGGATCATCGTCACCGCGTCGATCATCGCCGTGCGGGCCGTGTTAGCGAGCCGCTCGGCCACGGTACACTCTTTCAGCAGATTGCCGAAAAACAGCATGCCGATCAGCACGATGGCCCCGGGAGCCAGCAGGGCGCAAATCAGGAACGCCGCGATCGGGAAAATGATGCGCTCGCGGCGCGACACTTGCCGCGGCGGCTTCATGCGGATCAGGCGCTCTTTCTTGGAGGTGAGCAGGTACATGATCGGCGGTTGAATCACCGGCACGAGCGCCATGTACGAGTAGGCGGCGATGGCGATGGCGCCCAGCAGGTTGGGGGCGAGCTTCGACGACAGGAAAATCGCCGTCGGACCGTCGGCCCCGCCGATGATGCCAATCGCCCCCGATTCTTGCGGCGAAAACCCGAGCGTCAACGCGCCGAGAAAGGTGCCGAACACGCCGAGCTGCGCCGCCGCGCCCAGCAGTACCAGCTTGGGGTTGGAGAGCATCGTCGAGAAATCGGTCATGGCGCCGATTCCCAGAAAGATCAGCGGCGGAAAGATGCCCCGCGACACGCCTTGGTACAGGTACCACAAGACGCTCCCGTCCTGATACACGCCGACGCTCATTCCCGCCATCGTCGGAATGTTGCCCACGACGACGCCAAACCCGATCGGCACCAGCAGCAGCGGCTCGTAGTGCTTGGCAATCGCCAAGTAGATGAACAACAGCCCGATGAGAACCATCAGGGCGTTGCCGACTTGCAGATGGCCGAACGCAGTCGTTTCGTAGAGCTGCGAGGCTTTGGTGCTGAGATATTCCAATGCGCCCATAGGTGTCTAACGCGGCTTGTGAGAGGTTTGGTGTTGCCAGCGGCCTTGCTGCGACCAGGCAAGTTCGCGCGGCGTGAGCTGTTGGGTGTGAATGACGCGGTGACCCGGCCCCAACGCGACTTCCACCGCCGCGGCGATCACGGCAATCATTTCCGCGTCGTCTTCTTTCTTGGCTGCCAGCTTCGCGACCGACGCTGGTTTCGCCTGCGGCGCGACCCCGTCAATCCACGACATGAGCCGTGGCAATTGGGAAATAAAAACACTGATCGCAACCAGCGCAATGAACACGACGGTCATCCCCATGATCGCCAGGGGGAGGCCCTTGTCGTGCCAGAGCGGTTCCAGCGAAAAGCCGAACGACTCTTCAGCGGGCGGCGCAGCGGCGGCAGCAGCGGCGAGAAACAAATACATGGTGATGACAACAGCCGGGTGGGC
>JAGQOU010000367.1 GCA_020427145.1 Planctomycetales bacterium
AGGTGGGCGATGTCGACCCCCTCGATCGTGCGCGGCGTCTCGGACAGCTTCAGCACCTTGCGCAGCCCGGCGAGACCCTTCTTGGGGTCCTGGTAAAACACCTCGGGCTGTTCGTGCTTCTCCAGGTCGCCGCGGTCGCCGAGCGACTCGAGCATCTTCAGCTCGTCGCGCAGTCGGGCGGCTTGCTCGAACCGCAGGTTCTTGGCCGCGGCGGTCATCTCGGCCTGCATTTCTTTGAGCAGGCCCTGGCGGTTGCCTTCGAGAAACTTTCGCAGCCGGGCGATGTCTTTGCGGTACTCGTCGCGGCTGATTCGCAGATTGCAGGGCGCCGTACATTGGCGGATCGAGGCCAGTAGACACGGGCGGAACCACCGCCAGCGTTCGTCGCTCTCTTCGATGTCCAACGAGCAGGTGCGAAACTGAAACACGCGCTGCAGCACCTGCAGGGCGCCGCGCAGTTGGCCGACGTTGGCGAACGGGCCGTACAGCTTGACGCCCGTGGAGCGCGGCTCGCGGGTGATCTCGACGCGCGGAAAATCTTCGTGCGTAGTGATCTGCAGGTAGGGAAACGACTTGTCGTCGCGCAGGTCGCGGTTGAACTTCGGCTGCACGTCCTTCACCAGCCGCGCTTCGGTCAGCAGGGCGTCGACCTCGCTGTCGGCGTCCATGTAGTCGATGTCGTACGCCTCGGTGACCAGCTGAGCCGTGCGCGAATCCTCGGCGGCCGCCTTGAGAAAGTAGCTCCCCGCGCGGGCCCGCAGGTTTTTGGCCTTGCCGACGTAAATCACGCGGCCGGCCTGGTCCTGAAAGAGATAGACCCCCGGCGTGTCGGGAAACTGGGTGCGCACCTTCTCGGCGGCGCGCAGGAAGAACTCGACCTGCGTCTTGGGAGGCGGGGCGCCGGGAGCGGAATCAGCGGCGGGTTCGGGAGCATCGGCCATGGCGGTGTATTATTGCCGATGGCCGCGAGGAGGCGAGGGGCGGAGGATGCAAGTTGCCGCCCCACCTTAGGCGCCGCTGGCGTCTCGCCAGTGCTGCTGGGGCGTGGCGTTTGCGTCTTATTCTCACCGGCGGCACGCCTGTAGCGCTAGGCGCGAAGCGTGAGTTGCAATGAAGGCAGCAACGACGCCGAGTGCGACTACGGCAGCGGTGGGCTCCGGCACAGGCGCGGTCGAGTTTGCTGGAGGGAGAAAATTGCGCTGCCAGAGCAGGAAGTCAAGTCCGTCCGAGCGGCCGTCGCCGTTGGCGTCGGCGAGCGCATTTGTGCCGAAGCTGGTGCGCCAGCGGTCGAGGTCTGCGCCATCGACGTCGCCGTCGCCATCAAAATCCCCGGCGGGTCGAGGCGCGGCGAGCACGATCATCGGGTCCCAGAAGTTGCCCGTCACCGCAAGCAGCGACTGCAGCGTGACGGCGTCTGCGTAGTAGTTGTCCGCGTTGTGCGCCTGGCGAACTCGCGCGTACAGGCTATCGAGCCACTGCTGGTCGGCGGCGCCATTGCCCGTCATGGCGGCCACGGCCAACGGGGCGATGTAGAAGATGTCTTGCCAGTCGTTGAGCGCAGTGCCGTCGAGTTGGTAGCCGGCGGTGATGTTGTCGGGGTCGCCGGCGCTTGCGGTGCGAGCCCAGTTGGAAATCTTTTGAACCTGGGCGAGCGAGACCGGATCGTTGTTGAGATTCGCGTCGACCCCGAGCCGCCACGGATCGCGTCCGGCGTTGTACCAGTAATTGCCGTCGTTGGCGCCTTCCAACAGGTTGGGAGCGGGCTGGGGATCGCGCGCGGAACCGGCGAGTCTGATGAAATCGGGCAGCAGACCTGTGGCAGCGGATTCATTGGCCTGGATGTCGGTTACGACGTTCTGCGTGGCCGAGACGACGCTGTTCCAAAACGCGATGTCGCCGGTCGCGGCTCCATACGCGCGGAAATGCCCCGGCATGAAATCGGACGATCGGGTGGTCCATTGGTTGTAGGTGTCGCCGTCCGCGTTCACCCAATCGCCGAGCATCGGCAGCCGGCTCTGCGGTCCGATTGTGGAGGCGCGGATGCCGGCAATGACGGTTTGCGCTGCAGCGAGATAGTCGATAGCGCCAGCGCTCCCCCATTGAGCGTGGGCCATTAGCAGACCGTAGGCAATGTCCGCGTCGCCGTCGAAAGCGCTGTCGTTGCCCGCGGGGGCCGGCACATCCCAGTCCATGAGACGGCTGTCGCCCGAGCTGGGATGGGCGAGAGCGAATTGCCACATTCCGTCGAAGATCGTCTTTGCTTGCGGATCATGCCCCGCCATCGCAGCGACGATCACCATGCCATAGCCCTGCCCCTCGGAGACCGTGCGGCCGGAAGGGTCGAGTTTAACGCGCCACCCGTTGCCGCCGGGATCAACCGCGAGCCAACGGCTCTTGAACACGTCGTAGTAGTCGGCGACGTCCTGATTCTGTTGAGCTCGCGTGGAGCCGGAGGGAAAAAGCGTTCCTAGGCGGTATGCCTGATGCTGCGCGCCAAACGGGAATTGCTGAGCGTGTAGCGTCAGGGGTCCCAAAGACGCGGACGCAAAGAGCACCGCGGCCATGGTCGCTATGGAGCCGCGCCTGGTTTCACGTAGTCGCCACGGGTTGATCTTGGTGATAGACATTCGTGGCTTTGTTCGATCTGCGTTATGCACTCTGCCGACACGGTCGGAGTCGTTCTCTACTCTAATCGAATTGAAAACGACGACAACTTGCCAGGCTTGTTGAGTACGGCAGCGCCCTGTTGTAACCCGCACAACCACGGCCTGCGCTGCTTTCCCCGACGAAACGGCACTCCCCTTGCGAGCCGGTAGTTGACCACGCGCCAGCACGCGGCGAGCAGCAACTTTGGATGAAAGAATCCGTGCTGATCCGTGGAATCCGAGGCGCTGACTTAGCGCTGTCGTCTTCAATGCCTCCGGGATCCCGGCGGGCGCCACTTGCGTGCCGCCCGCCAGTGGCACGAAGGAAATTGCTCGGTCTTATCACGCTGGAAAGCCGTCTTAGACCCCCGCGAACTTCCTTAAATCCGCTTCCATCGCGTCGAGCCGCTTTTCGAGCGCTTCCTTTGTCTCCTCCAAATCGTGCAGTTGCTCCGCCGGTTCGTACGCGAACATGTAGAGCTTGATCTTCGGCTCCGTGCCGCTGGGGCGGATGGCGACGTAGTTGCCCGCGGCCTGCAGGTCGAGGATCACCAGATCGCCGGTCGGGCCCGCGAGCGGTTCGCTGCTGCCGCCCGTCTTTGTGACGGTGTTGTGCAAGTAGTCGCGGATTTGCGCGACGCCGCTGCCGGCCAATTCGGTCGGCGGAGCGCTGCGGAAGCTGGCCATCACTTCCTGCATGCGGGCCATGCCTTCGCTGCCGGGCATCTGCACGCTCACCGTGCGTTCGGCGTGGCAGCCGTGTTGCCAGAACAGGTCGTCCAGCTTCTCGTGCAGCGTCTTGCCCTGCGACTTGAGCTTGGCGGCCAACTCGCACAGCAGCAGCGCCGCCACGCCGCCGTCCTTGTCGCGGGCGTGCAGGCCGGCCAGGTAGCCGTGCGATTCCTCGGTGCCGTAGATAAAGTTGTCGGGCCCCTTGTCGTCGATGACGCCGGCGATCCATTTGAAACCAACGAGCAAATCGCCATAGGTCTTCACGCCGTAGCTATCGCCGATGCGACGGGTCAGCTGCGTGGTGACCAGCGTGATGATGATGAACTGCTCAGGCGAAAGCGTTCCGGCGGTCTTGCGATTCTCCAGCATGTAGTCGGCCAGCAGGGCGCCGATTTGGTTGCCGGTGAGCGTGTGCCACGGCGCGCCGGCGGCGGTGGTCAGCGGGGCGGCCGTGCCGATGCGGTCGCAGTCGGGGTCGGTTGCCACGCAGATGTCGAAGCCGTTGTGCTTGGCGTGTTTGATAATCGAGCCGAATACCTCGGGGTTCTCGGGATTCGACACGTGGCCCGGCACGTTGGGAAAATCGCCGTTGGGCTCGGCGTGTTGCGAGAAGACTTCCACATCGTCGAATCCGACGCGCTTCAACACGGGGCACACGGCGCTGGCGCCCACGCCGTGCAGCGGCGAGTAGAGCACCTTCAAATCGCGGGGGCCGGTCGTGGCCAGCGACGCCACGGCCGACACGTACGCCTCGTCGACTTCATCCTGGCAAATGATGATGCGACCATTGGCGAGCGCTTCGTCGAAGTCGGCGCGCTCGATGGCGTCGACCGACATCACCCGGTCGATCACTCCCTTGTCGTGCGGCGGCAGCAGTTGTCCGCCGGTCGACCAGTAGGCCTTCACCGCGTTGTCGCTGGGCGGGTTGTGGCTGGCGGTGACCATGATGCCGCCGTCGA
>JAGQOU010000368.1 GCA_020427145.1 Planctomycetales bacterium
TGCGGCGGCATGTACACGGCCAACACCATGGCCTCGGCCATCGAAGCGATGGGCATGTCGCTGCCCTACTCCAGCAGCATCCCCGCCGAGCATCCTGACAAGGTGCGCGAATGTCTCGCCGCCGGAAACGCCATGCGCACGCTGTTGGAGCGCGACCTCAAGCCGTGCGACATCATGACCCGCGCCGCGTTCGAGAACGCCATGGTGTACATCATGGCGGTCGGCGGCAGCACCAACGCCGTCCTGCACCTGCTGGCGATGGCTCGGGCGGTCGAGGTGCCGCTCACCATCGACGACTTCCAGTCGGTCAGCGATCGCACGCCCTATCTCGCCGATCTCAAGCCCAGCGGCAAATACGTGCAGGAGGAACTCCACGAGGTGGGCGGCACCCCGGCCGTGATGAAGCTGCTGTTGGAAGCGGGGCTGCTCGACGGTTCCTGCATGACGGTCACCGGCAAGACAATCGCCGAGAACCTGGCGGAATTGCCGGGGCTGAAAGCGGGCCAACAAATCGTTCATCCGCTGGACAAGCCGCTCAAGGCGACCGGTCACATCCGCATCATGCGCGGCAACCTTTGTCCCACGGGGGCCGTGGCGAAGATCACCGGCAAAGAGGGTCTGCAATTCAGCGGCACGGCCAACTGCTTCGACAGCGAAGAGGACATGCTCGCCGCGCTGGAGCAAAACAAGATCACCAAGGGCGACGTGGTAATTATCCGCTACGAAGGTCCCCAAGGCGGCCCCGGCATGCCGGAGATGCTCACCCCCACCAGCGCCATCATGGGCGCCGGTTTGGGGAGCGACGTGGCGCTCATCACCGACGGCCGTTTCAGCGGCGGCAGCCACGGGTTCATCGTCGGCCACGTCACGCCCGAAGCCCAAGTCGGCGGCCCGATCGCTCTGGTGCAAAACGGCGATAAGATCACGCTCGACGCCGAGGCGAATCTGATCACGGTCGAGGTGAGCGACGAAGAGTTCGCCCGCCGCAAAGCGGCGTGGAAAGCCCCCGCGTACAAGGCGACCCGCGGGACGCTGTACAAGTACATCAAGAACGTGAAGAGCGCGAGCGAGGGGTGCGTGACGGATGAGTAATCATGCACGGCGTCGCACGCAATCGCCCGCCAACTACTTGGCGGCGAGGGCCACGACTCCCCGCCGGCGGCTCACGTTTGCATTCGACCGCCGCGACAGTACAAAGAACGCGGACATCTGCTTATACTAGGGTAGTTCTACCCCCGGTGCGTGGAAGCGACGGGGTCCGCTTATTCCTCTTTGTTTTGCTGCAGGGTCGCCGCCATGGCGGGCTTTTGGGAACAACGTCGCAGTGTCCGTGCTCGACTCTCGCGCGTTGTGGCGCACGCTCAGCCTTTGCGGCGCCGGCTTTCGTTTGAGTCGCTGGAACGGCGCGTGCTGCTCGCCGCGGATTTCGGCGAGACGCAATTCCTCGCCGGAGAGATGCACTGGGCGACCAGCGTGTACGCCGCCGACATCGACGGCGACGGCGACGCGGACGTGCTCGGCGCCTCCTCCTGGAATGACCGCATCGTCTGGTTCGAGAACGTCGGAGTTGACGGCTTCGTTTCGCGCACGGTTTCGGCGACAGTCCTCGGCGCCCGCAGCGTCTACGCCGCCGACGTCGATTCCGATGGCGATTTGGACGTGCTGAGCGCCTCGTCCTTCGACGACAAAATTGCCTGGTATGAAAACGACGGCAGCGCAAACTTTACGACCCACATCGTCACCTCGACGGCCGATGGCGCATCAGCCGTTTATGCGATCGATTTCGACGGCGACGGCGACATCGATGTGCTGAGCGGAGCCACCCGCGACGCCACGATCGCGTGGTACGAGAACGACGGCAGTGAGAACTTCACGACGCATGCCATCTCCTACGGGACGGGACCTGTCGAAACCGTTCTTGCCGCCGACATCGATGCCGATGGCGTTATGGACGTACTGAGCGTCACGAACGGTGTGGCGTATTGGCACGTACGCAATCGCTTCGGTTCATATGACAAGTGGACAATTGGCCCCGCCCGCGGAGGAATCGCCGTCGGCGACGTCAACGGCGACGGCGATCTGGATGTCGTGACCGGTTCGTCAAGTAAGATCACTTGGTACGAGTTCCAGGCCATGTTGGGTTTTACGAGCCACGTAGTCTCGAGCGGGGGCAATGCAATCAGCAGCATCGACCTTGCCGATGTGGACGGCGACGGCGATCTGGACGTCATCAGCGGCGGTGGAGTCTCGGAACGATCTGACAATCCCAACCTCGTCGCCTGGCATGAAAACGACGGAAGCGGCAATTTCACCCAGCATACGATCGCGTCCGTCGCAAGTAATCTTTATCCTCGCAACAGTTACGAGGTGGACAGCCTCCTCGCGGCAGACATTGACGCGGACGGCGACCTGGACGTGGTCAGTGCGTCCTACGATGCGGGAAACGTCCGCTGGTATGAAAACGACGGCAGCCAAGACTTCGCGACGCACGATATCTCGATTTCGGCCGACTATGCCGAAGGTGTCAATGCCGCCGATCTAGACGGCGATGGCGACATGGACGTGCTGAGCGCTTCTCATGACGACGGCCGATTCGCATGGTACGAGAACCGCGGCAATGGCTACTTTGCACCGCACACAATTACCGACGAGATCTATCAGGGATGGAGCATCGAAGCGGTTGATTTGGACGCCGATGGCGATCTCGACATCGTCGGCGCGGCATCCAGCGGGTTAGTCTGGTTCGAGAACGACGGAAGCGAAAACTTCACGCCCGGCGGCATCCAGATCGGCGGCGCCGCATTCTTTGCCGATGTCGCCGATGTGGATTCCGACGGCGATCTGGACCTGCTTGCGACGTTTTGGCATTCGGACCGCGTCGATTGGTACGAGAACGACGGCAATCTGAATTTCACTGCCCACAACATCACAACGACAGCCGAAGGCGCTCGGGCAGTCGACGCCGCCGACCTGGATGGCGACGGAGACACCGATGTGCTTGTCGCTTCGTTCGCCGACGACCCCGTCGTGTGGTTTGAGAACGATGGCGCCGAGAACTTCACGTATCACGCAATTCCCACGGGGGCTGTTTACGCGGAAAGCGTGTACGCGGTCGACGTCGATTCCGACGGCGACTTGGACGTGCTGGGTGCGGCAAACAACGGCGATCACATCGTCTGGCACGAAAACGACGGCCACGGTAACTTCGCGCCGCACGTGATCAGCAGTGCATCGCCTGGAGCTCAGAATGTTTACGCCGCCGATTTGGATGGCGACGGCGATACGGACGTGCTCAGTGCGGCGTTCACCGGGAATCTTATTGTCTGGTATGAGAACGACGGCGATCAGAACTTCACCGCCCGCACAATCTCCACCGCCGCCAACCGCGCCGAGGACGTCCACGCCGCCGACCTGGACGGCGACGGCGATCTCGACGTACTGAGCGCCTCCTTCGGTGATGACAAGATCGCCTGGTACGAAAATCTGGGGACGACCGCGTCCGCGGACTTCGACTCCAGCGGCGCCATCAACGGCGGCGATTTTCTTGCCTGGCAGCGCGGCTACGGCACGCCGGCGTCCACAGCCTCAAGGGCCGACGGCGACGCCGACAACGACCTCGATGTCGACGGTCACGATCTGCTGATTTGGAAGAATCACTTCGGCGAGAGCGCACCCCCGGCGTCGATCGTCAGCGAACCGGCCCCGGCCACGGCGTTGCAGGTCATCCGCGTCGAGGGCGACGCCGACGAGGCGGAACTGGACGCG
>JAGQOU010000369.1 GCA_020427145.1 Planctomycetales bacterium
ATCTGATTGACCATCATCGTCGTCATGCCGTAGCGGGCCGACTCGTCGCGATCGACCTCGAATTCAAAATAGGGTTTACCCATGACAATGTCAGGATTGACGGTGGTCGGATTAACTAAATGCAGTCTGCGCAGATGATCGGCCACGGCCGTGGCGGCTTTGCCCAACCCCTGCAGGTCGTCGCCATAGATGCGAACGGCCATTGCGGCCTTGATGCCGCTTTGCAGCATGACGACGCGTCCTTCAATCGGTTGCAAGGGCGACGCGGGCGTCACGCCTGGAAGCGTCGCGACGGCGTTGATTTCGTCCCAAATGTCTCGCGCGGTCACGCCCGTGCGCCACTGGTCGCGCGGCTTGAGCATAACGTAGGTCTCGACCATCGCTGCCGGAGCCGGGTCGAGCGCCGATTCGACGCGACCGATCTTCCCCAGGACGTTGGCGACCTCGGGGATCTGTTTGATCAGCACGTCTTGAGTCTGCAACACCTCCATCGCTTGCGAGAAACTTGCTGCTGGGTAGAGACTGGGCATATAGAACCAACTGCCTTCGTCCAAGGCAATCCAGTCGTCGCTCTTCAGCCCTGTGAACGCATGCTTGGCACGGACGTACCCTGGAACGGCATTGAGATCGGCGCCCAACGCCGAGAACAGGTTTTCCGCAGGCTGTAGAACGGTCGGCAAGCCGAACCAAGCGCCCAAACCCAACACGAATATGACTAACGGAAACGACAGCATCAGTGCCTTACGGCGCAACGCGAGTCGCAAGCGTCCAGCGTACAGCCACAAGACGAAGCGGCTGACCAGGTTGGATTCCAGCGGGCGAATTGTCTCTCCGGTCATCCACCAGCCGGCAAGGGCGCCCAGCACGGCGACTACAGTGGCGGCGATGATTGGCGATAGGTGCAGCACATGCGAGATTACGTCGCCCCAGACGAAATACGTCAGTGCCGCTCCCAGTGCAGACAGCCCCAGCGAAGCTGCCACTCGTCGGCTTCGGGGCGCCCGTGCGCTCCGCAGGAAGATGCAGCACAGCGTGGGCACGACTGTCACGGCGACGATCAGGCTCGCCGCCAAGGCGAAGGTTTTCGTCCAGGCAAGCGGCGCAAAGAGTCGGTGGTCGCGGCCGGTCAAGAAAAAGACGGGAAGAAAACTGACGATCGTCGTCGAAACCGCTGTCATCACCGCGGGCACGACTTCCGCCGCCGAGTCCTTGATGATTTGAATTCGCCGCTGTTCGCCCCCGGGCGAATCTTTGCTCTCCCAATCCGCCAGATGATCGTAGATGTTCTCCAGCACGATGATCCCCATGTCGACCATCGTGCCGATGGCGATGGCAATTCCGGCTAGCGACATAATGTTCGCGTCCACGCCGAACGTATTCATTGCGATGAACGCGATCAGAACAGCCATGGGGAGCGTGACGGCGATCACGGCGCTGGCGCGGACGTGCAGCAGGAAGAGCACCATCACGGCGATGGTTATCAGGGTCTCGTGCACGAGCGCGTCGGACAGCGTGGCGATCGTTTCGTTGATAAGTTCCGTTCGATCGTAAACGCCGTGAATTCGCACGCCGTCGAGTTCCGGTTCCAAGGACTCGACCTTCTTCTTGACGCGGTCAATCACGTCGCGAGGGTTCTCTCCAAATCGCATGACCACCACGCCGCCGACCGCCTCCGCGCCGTTGAAGTCGAGGGCTCCGCGGCGAAACGCCGGCCCCAGTTGAACCTTGGCTAGGTCGCCGACTCGAATCGGGACGCCGTCGCGCGACAACACGACGGTGTTCTCGATTTGTGCGGTAGTCTGTTGTTCTGTTTTTCCCGATCCAATGAAACCGAGCCCGCGAACGAGAAATTCCATGCCGCCGGACTCGACAGTCTTGGCGCCGACGTCGATATTCGATTCTTTGACGGCTGTGATAACGCGATTGAGCGGGATTTCATGGTATCGCAGCGAATCCGGGTCGACTTCGATCTGATATTGCTTCACGTAACCGCCGATCGAGGCGACCTCCGCGACGCCCTCCACGGATTGGAGCGCGTACTTAATGAAGAAATCCTGCTTCGTCCGCAACTCCGCCAAATCCATGCCGGGCGGCGGCTCCAGGACGTAGTAGTAGATCTGGCCCAGCGCCGTTGCGTCCGGCGCCAATCTCGGATTGATTCCCTCGGGCAAAGTGCCGGCAACCGTTGTCAATTGCTCTGCAACGCGGGACCGCGCCCAGTAGAAGTCAACGTCATCGCCGAACGTGACTTGGACGAAACTGAAACCGAACATGCTCTTGCCCCGAACGCTCTTCGAGCCAGGGACGGCCTGCAGTGCAACCGATAGCGGATAGGTGATTTGGTCTTCAATGTCTTTCGGCGAGCGACCAGGCCACTCAGCGAGGACGATCACTTGGTTCTCGCCCACGTTGGGAATGGCGTCGATCGGGACCTGCTTCGCGGAATGCCAGCCGTACGCGACGATGCCGACCGAAGCCAGCAAAACGACCAACCGCTCGCGAAGGCAGAAGTTGAGCAAGGCCTTGATCATCGCGCCTCCTCCTCGGGCGTCGCCCGACTGTTGAGTTTGGCAAGGTACTTCGCCGGTTCGGCGAGCAGTCGCTGGCGACATCCTTCGCAGCAAATAAAGACCGGCAAGCCGTCGACAAATACCTTGACTGGCGGGCCCATCGAGCCCAACTTCATGTCGCTCACCGGACAGATGGCCTGTTTGCTTGCGAGTGCGTCGTCGTTGTCCGAGTGCTGGAGGTCCGCCGCGCCATCGAGGCCTTGGACCATTGGCGTCGCTGGCGTGCTCTCCACGGCGTCAGTCGGTCCGTCGTCCGCCGCCATCATCATGCCGCCGCCGAAAGAGGGCATGTCTTCGTCGACGAGGCGAGGCCGCAACGACGGTCCATTCTTCGTGGGATCGATCAGCGAGGGGTTGCCCGCCAGTTGCATTTGTGAGTCGATCAAGAAATTTCCAGAGACGGCGACTTTCTCACCTGCTTGGAGCCCGGCCGACACGACCAGCTGATCGCCGCACCGCGGACCCAGTTGGACATTTCGCAACTCAAACATTCCGGGGTCGCTTTCGACATAGACGACCGCCGCATCGCCCGCCATCAACACGGCGCTGCGAGGAACCACCAACGATTCTCCCTCCGCTGCGGGGTCGTCGGTGAAACCCAAAGCCGAGGCGGGCATCAAGTCGACGCCGCAGATCCGGCATTTGCCAGGGGCCGACTTAATTACTTGCGGGTGCCGCGGACAAATCCATTTGCCAGCCAGTTCGGGGTCGTAGACCTGCGCGATCTGCGAATTGGCAGCAGCGGGGGTGCGAATGGTGGCTTTGGCAAAATCGCCCACGCGCAACAGCCCATCGTCGTTGGGCATGACGACGCGCACGCCCACCGTCCTGGTCTTAGCGTCGACCACCGGGTCAATGAAGGCGACGCGCCCTGTGAACGTCTGGTTGGGAGCCGACTGAACCTGTGTCTGGACTTCCTGCCCGTAGCGAATCGTGGCTGCGTCTTCGGGAAACAGCTTCAACATCAGCCACACGGTCCGCAGATCGGCCAGTTCGTAGATCGGCTGACCTTCCTTGACGTACTGGCCCTCCGTCGCGTGTTTCTTGATGACAGTCCCGCTAATCGGCGCGCACAGATGGAGCCGACTGTTTGCCTCACGGGTCTGTTCGAGCGAACCAATCTGCTCGCCGGTCATGCCCAGTTCAATCAATCGCTGCCGTGAGCTTTGCATCAGATCCCGCGTCGATTCCTGAACGCGTAATAGCGTGGCGCCACGACTACTCTCGCGGGACGATAAGGCAAGTATGTACTCGACTTGGGCCGAATACAGTCGTGGCGAGTAAACCAGCGCAAGGTGGTCGCCCTTCGCAACTACGACCCCGGTAAAGTCGGCATAGAGTCGATCGAGTCGTCCGTCGACATACGCGGCAATCGTCTTCAACGACCCCTCGTCATAGTGAATCGCGCCGACAGCGTTGATCTGTCGAGCAATGGGTCGCAACTTCACGGACGCCGTCTGGATGTGCGCCACGCGGCGACTTACAGCATCGATCTGCACGGCGTTTCCGGCCGATGCGCCGTCTCCGCCCGATGAAGACGGAACCAATTCCATTTCGCAGACCGGACATCGCCCCGGACCGATTTGAGGGGGCGTGCAGAGCATCGGGCAAATATACGTCCGCGTGTCCGCGACACCGGACGCTGCGCCGCTCGGCGCAGCCGAGCCGCCCGCACTGACCCAACCAAGCCGCTGAGAAACGCCAAGTCCCGCGATCAGCATCCCGCCTGCCAGCAAGAACAGCAGCGGCCCCGCCAGCACTTTCAGCCAGGACGCCCGTTGTGGAGCCAGATCTGTTTGCGAGCGGCTCTTGGCCAACTCCTCAGTCTGTTCGGACTCTACAGCGCCCGAGCGGCTGCCCGGCGAGTTTTTCGACGTATGCATCCTGTTGTTCCTCCCTCAATGAAAGGGTTGGTTCGCACAATCATCGGCTCACAGTCGCGGCAATAAACATTGCAGGCTGTCGCTGCACTTCGGCAAGACAGCCCGCGCAACAGAGATACAGGGCCTGACCATCGATAAGCACCTTCGTCGGCCGTCCGTGACTACCGAGCAACTGGCCGGTGACAGGGCAGACTCGCTGTCGCTGGATCGCGACGTCGTCAGATGGCGTGATCGAGGCTGCGGTCACTTCGTGGGAGAGATTGGGGAGCGTTGGCGCGCCGCGCGATACGCGTTCGTCGTCGACGGGGGGGAGCAACCGGACGGTGTCGATGCCTTCAGACTGAACTGCATTCTCAGCGGCCCCGGTTGGGCGGAACACCGTGCTTGACTTGGCAAACGACTCGTTACCCTCGCCCGATTGGCAACACGAGCGGCCCTGCTCGGGAAGAGCGCCTAGAGTCGTTGACAGAGCAACCTGCCTTGTCGCCATGTTCCCCGCAGGAGGCGCCGTTCCGGCAAACACTTGAGTCACCTTCGTGACAGGGTCTGCGGAGCCCGGAACCTGTTCCAAGTTGACATTCACATCCATGTCGCCGGGCGCCACGTGCGTCAGGTCGACCTTCGCCGCCAGATAATCTTGACCTCGGGCGACCGGCACGGCGCGAAGCGGGTAGGAGAATTCACGGCCGGCGCTCCGCACGAGCAACGTGAGATGTCCTTGGACCCGGGCGACGCGCTGCGGAAAGCGGAATGAGTCGAAGAGATAGACTCGCGTTTCGTGAGCCCCGTGGACGACTTCGACGTAATTC
>JAGQOU010000370.1 GCA_020427145.1 Planctomycetales bacterium
CATAGTTAACGGAGTAATACTAGGCCGTACCAAACACGTCGAACAACGGCTCGGCGCCCGCCTTGCTGGCCGGGACGGAGCCCAGCTTGTCGAGCACGATCACGTCCTGCTTGCCGAGTTGACCGCGGAGTCGCCGGCAAGTGTGTGGTATTGAAATCGCATAGTGCTCGGTGGAAGAACGCCGGCCCGCTCCCGACGCATCGCTGACAGCTAAGAAAACCGCCTCGTTCCCGCGCTGTACCGGACGCCAAAATCGCCCGCCCGTCGCGCTGGCGAACCGGGCGGGCGAGCGGGCCGGGTTTTTGACAAGGCAGGTCAAGCCGGCGTCGGAGTCGGCTCGCCGCAGAACCGCTGCCAGCTGTCGTACAGCTCGCGGCGCAGTTGGCTGACCCGTCCGGCGGAGAGGCGGAAACGAGCCGCCACCTGGCGCGTCTCCTCCCCGCGGGCGAGCTGCCGCGTGAGTTGTCGGTCGCGAACCGACAAGGTGCCGAGCCACGCGGCAAAATCGATCCGCAGGCAGGCGATCTCGGCGGGGGTCGCCCGCCGCTGGTCGGCCAGCGCCAACGTCTCCTGGCAGTCGGCGAGCGATGCAAAACGCTGACCGGAAACATGCCGCCACCGGCGGGAGCCGACGTCGCGGGAGTTCACGCGGCCGCCGATCAGCCGGCCTGCTTGATAGTGCCGCAGCCCGTAGGCGACCAGCGGCCCGGGAAACGCCAACGCGGCGCGGCCCTGCGCCGCCAGTTCGGCGTAGGCGACGGCGACGGAGGCGAAGATCGACTGGCGCGCTTCGTCGCGCTCGCCGGGGCGGAGTTTTTGCACGGCGAATTCGGTCTGGCGTTCGATCTGCGGCCAGAGGGTCAGCAACTCAGCTTGCCACGCGCGCGGAGGGGGAGCGGGAATCGACATGGGGGGACCTTCCAGAACGAGAGGCCGCCCCCGTGGCCGGGAGCGGCCGTGAGGAGGGGGATAGGGCGCGGGCGACGCCGCGACACGAAACGCGGGGAACTAACAGTCCCCGTTCTTTATGCCCCGTTCCGCAGTTCGATTTAGGGGTGACGCCGTGGCGAATCGGGCCGCCGAGTCCGACCATGCGTGTGTGCGCGGCGGTCGCGCAATGCGATTTTCAGCAGCGGCGCGACGATCTTGAGAACTCGTCCTCGCCGGCGGCGGCGGAGTTCGGTGATGTCGCCAAAACCTGCCTGGGCTGAATCGCCGCGCAGGCTGTTTGACCGGACCACCGAATTCATCCATCGCCCCTTCTCTGCCTACCGGGACGGACTAGGAGATGGTGAAAACAGACTCGCTCGATTGCATGGACGCCTTTCGCCGTCGCCTTGGAGTTCTCCTCAAGATCACGTCGGTGGAATCTGCGCAGGCGTGTCGGACCTGCTTAGGTTTGGCATCGACCTGTCTGCTCAGGCCGAACCGGCATGGCTCCCCCCCGTAGACCGCAGAGGTTCGCCGACCGCTGTCAGCGTGATGGCGCACTTCGCTCCTGCCAACTACAGTCGGCGTAGATTCGCGCTGGGAGTCACGGAGGAGCCAAATGCGCTGAAATCGATGCAGTTTCTGCGAGTCTCGCCAGTCCCAAAACACCAGAGTATTTGTGCGGCGCTGCACATCGGCAGGTTGCCGTCTTCATTTGGGGCGGCGGCCTTCGACGCGGAAGGGCCTGATGCTGAAGGTCGCCCGGAGCATCACCAGCGAGGACGCGATCGACGCGTTGGCCGAGCTGTTCGCGATGCGAAGCGTGTCGCGGCATATCCGCAGCGCGGGGGCAGCGGAATTACCCAACGCGTACCTTCATAAGGGGGGGGCAGGAAGTTGATGCTGGCCACAACGGTGGGACCGAGAAGCCGGTGGCCGAGTGTCAGACGCTTAAAACCGCAGTCGTTGCTCCGGGCCATGCCGTCTATGACGTCACCCTGCCCTTGGCAGTTATTCTTGTCGCGGGCGCAAGTTACCAATTCGCAAATCCTGACGGACCTTCGCCAGGCGATTATCGGTGGGTGAAAAGCCAGCCATGATTGCCGTACCCTATGGCCACCGCTCCCGTCGGCGCCGCGGACTTCTTGGGCTAGACAATGCTTCAAGGTACTGTAGGAACCTGGGAGTCTTCACGCGCGTTCAATGCATTGGGGCTCCATGGCGTCGCGGTTGCTGAACCCGCAATCTTCGTGTTGTTAATCGGATTTGCCCTGGGACCTCGCAGGGGCGTACTTGGGCGAGCAGTCGAAAAACTGGAATCGCATTTCAGGAAAACGGATAGGCAGCGAATATCTCGCTGCGACAAGATGGAATGTCTTGTCACAACGCGTTGGCTCGATTTGCCGGCGAACTGACCTCGCGCCATCGCTGACAGTCCGCGCCTAACTTTCGAATCGTTGACTTGCCATGCCTTGGGACGCTCGCATCGAGCAGCAGCGGTCTGATCTCCGCGCCGCCGAGGCCCAGGGGTGTTGGTCGGCGTTGGGGGCGTACGTCCGCTACTCGAGCCCGGGCTGGCTGACCAGCGCACTGGCGTTGGGGGCTGGGTCGCTCGGCAGCCGCTTGTACCTCGGAATCCTCGCCGGCGTGGGTATGCTCTGGATTCAGCCCCATGCGATGGGCGTGATCATGCTGGGCGCCATCAGTTATGTCACCTTGTCAATTGACGAACTGCCGTACCGCGCGATCAATCGGCATCTCAACCTGCTCTTAGGCTGGTCGTGGCTGGCAGCGGCGCTGGTGGCGAACATCGTATGGTCGATGCCGCAGTACGTTCTGACTTTTGCAGTCGTTGAGCAGGACCTGTTTCCGGCGTGGTTCGGCGGGGAGCGGGTCTTGGGACGCATCGACGCAGGGAAATGCGTCGTATCTCTCACGGTGCTGGTAATCTGCACCACAGTGGCCTGGAGCTACGGCGCCGGCAGCGCAAAACTGCAGTGGTTCGACGGGCTGCTTAGACTCGTCGTCGCGATTATCGTCTTAAGTTTCATTGGCGTCGTGGCCCGCATCGCCGCCGCTGGCGACGGCGTCGATTGGGGCGCCGTTGTGGCAGGGTTCATCCCCGACCCGCAGCAGTTCTCGCGACCAGCCAATGCGCTCGTCCCATTGTTGGCTGCTATCGACGACATCCGCGCACGCGAATTCTGGAGCGGCTTGTTTGCGAGTCAGCAGCGCGACGTGATGCTCGGCGAGGGGTCGGCGGCCGTCGGCGTCAATTTGACGGACATGTTGCCCAACCTGCTTTCCAATCGCGGATGGAATCGCAACTTTCGTCGCCTTGAGCTCTTTGATTTGGCGACCGCCATGTTCCTGCCATTCGTCGTCGCGACCGGATGCGTGGTGATCGCGGCCGCAGATCAGTTTCATGCCCAGCCGGCCGAGGGCTTGCGCTTTGACGCGGACGGCGAAGTCATCCTCCCTTCACTGTTTGAAGGAGAATATTCCGGCATGCTGGCGCAGAGGGCCGTGGCACTGGGCGGAATTGACCACCCCGCGGCGCCGCCGATGGAGGCCGAACAGCGCCTTGCGGCGGTGCTCGTTCGCCGCGATGCGTCGGATTTGGCCCAATCGCTCCTGCGGCTCTATGGAGGGAAAGAGAGCGATCAAGGGCGATCCGCGGCGCAGATCGTCCTTGGAGCCGGCGCCGTCGGCATGACGCTCTCGTCAATCACGCTGATGATGCTCGTTTCAAGATTCGTCGCCTGCGACGCCGCTAAAGCTGCCGTCGGCGGCTGGCGATTTCGTCTCGGCTGCCTCATTCCATCGCTCGCCGTGTTGTGGCCGGTTGTCTGGCAAGGGCAGTCCAAGGCCTGGCTCACCGTCGTAGCGAGCGTGATTTGCGCGGCCCTGTTGCCCATCGCTTACGTCGCCTTCTTCGCCCTCATGAATCGTCCTGCCGTCCTCGGCGACGCGATGCCGCGCGGACGGCGGCGAGTATTTGTCAATCTTCTGATGGGTCTGGCAGTCGCCTCGGCTCTCGGCGCCGCCGCCTCGGCCATTTTCAAGACTGGCGGTTGGATCGGCGTGGCGGTCGTCGGCGTCTATTTAGCGCTGTTAGTCGCCGGCTCTCCACACAATACCTCGGCGGCCAATCCGCTCGACGCCCCTTTCACGCCTAGCAATCCCGGAGCATAAGATGAGCAGTTCGAACCAAGACGTCTCTCGGCGCGAGTTCACGTTCACTGCATTGGCCGCCTTCGGCGGTGCGGCCCTGACCGCGGCGACGCCCTGGCTGGGATCGTCTGTCGCCGCGGCCCCCGCTGGCAGCAAGAATCGCTACTGCGCGTTTATCAAGTTCCTGCAATCGCTGAGCTACGACGAACTGGCAGAAAAGATTGCAGAGTTAGGATTTGGCGGCGTGGAGGCGACCGTGCGGAGCGCCGACGGTTACATTAAGCCGGAAAGCGCGGCCGTCGAGTTGCCGAAGTTCAAGCGCGCGCTGGAGAAGCGAGGTCTGGAAATCACGATCCTCACGACGGACATTCTCCAGATCGATCAACCCCACGTCGAAAGCACGCTGCAGACGGCGGCCGAAAACGGCGTTCCTCGTTACCGACTCGGGTTCTGGCGCTACGATCTCAAACAGCCCATTGAACCGCAACTCGCTGCAATTCAGCCGCAGTGTAACGCTCTGGCGGCACTGAATCGTCGGCTTGGGATCAGCGCAGTGTATCAAAACCATTGCGGGGCCAACTTCGTGGGCAGCACGATTTGGGACTTGCAGCGACTGCTGGCAAACATTCCCCCGGCCGAAATTGGCTGCGTTTACGACCTACGGCACGCCATGGTTGAAGCGGGTGAGGCATGGCCCATGCTGCACGAACTCATCAAACCTCACATCACGGCCTACTCCGTGAAAGACTATGTTTGGAAGAAGGGCAAGAGTTCCCATGTCCCGCTGGGCGACGGCCTCGTCAGCCGTAAGTTTTACGAGGATCTGGCCGCCAGCGACTTTGCCGGACCAATTTCGGTGCATGTCGAGTATCTCAAGCAGGGCGACGCCGCTGAGCAGCTTGCAGCGCTTGATCACGATTTCGGCTTGTTGCGCAAGTGGATGGGAAGCTAAGTCGCCGCCTCAATGCAGCGATTTACCGGACCATTTGCATCGTCAAGCCGCCGTCGACGGTGACGTCTTCGCCAGTCATGAACTCATTGGTGGCGAGCATCCGTACAACCTGCGCGACGTCCTCGACTGTCCCATCGCGATGGAGCGGAATGCGCTGGCGCAAGTTGTGGTGCTGTTGCGCGGGCGTCATTGCCTGGTGGAATCTCGTGCGGATGATCCCCGGCGCCACGCAGTTCACGCGGATGTTGTCATCCGCAAGGTCGCGCGCGAGCATGCGAGGGAATTGCAGGATGGCGCCCTGAACCGTGCCGTAGGCGATCGCACCGGGGCAGCCGCGGAATGCCGCGACGGAAGAGACCAGCACAATCGCCCCAGCATGGTTAGCCCGCAAAGCGGGTAATGCCCGGCGGCACAGGACGAATGCGGCGTGAACATGCACGTCGAAAGCGTGTCGCCACTCGTCGAGCGATACTTGGTCAATAGCGCCGGGGGCGGGTCCGCCGGCGCTATGAACCAGCGCATCGAGCCCTCCCAACATTCCAATTGCCTCGACAACGCAGCGGTCCGCCTCGGCCGGGGAGGCAATATCGGCGGCAACGAACTGACAGAAGTCGCCCTGCCTTTGCAGATCATGAAGAACCGTCATCGCCTCGTCGTCCTGTCGGCGGCCGTTGATCACGACCCGCGCACCGGCGGCTGCTAGGTCGCGCGCGATCGCGGCGCCAATGCCGCGCGTGCCGCCGGTGATCAGCGCTCGTTCGCCCTAGAGTTCCATTGCAATCCTCTCTGGCGCCTTGAGAACTGCGAGATTTGCGTCTGTTTCGACCATCTTCGCCGCATGCCCGCGGCAGTAGGCAAAACAGCAGCCAGCAGTCCGGAAATCCATTCTGCGGATGGTTCCGGTACCCGCATGCTCCCGCTGGCGTTGACCGTCGACGCGAACGTTGGCCCAAACTGTCGCTGCCAAGCAAGGAAGTCGTCGCCATCGACAAGACCGTCGCCGTTTGCGTCGCCATCCTCATGAGCCGCCTCTTCCATGCCGAAACTGGTTGTCCATGCGGACAGGTCCTGGCGATCGACGCTGCGATCGAGATTGAAGTCGGCGCTCTGAAATAACTCGATGAACAAGGAGAACCCGTCCGTCCCCAGTTCCCAGACGCCGTCCGCCGGCGCCGCAGGCAATTGTGCATTCGCGAACGCGCCGATCAGGCCGCCGCCGGCTGTGAGCAGCGTGAACTGATCGCCGGGCACGGGCGCGTAGCCGTCAGCGAGAGTGACGCTCAAGGCGCCTGCGAGCGCCGCTGCGCCGCTCACGTGGATCTCGCCGGCTTGGCCGCTGGCGTTGATTTCAAACTGCAACGTCCCGGTGGAATTGAGCACCAGCGGCCCCGCCACGTCGAGTCGCCCAAGACTGTCAAGAGAAAGCATCCCGCCCGTCATGTCACTGCCGACGACCAATGCGCCAACGGTTCCTACATCGGTTCCGATTCGCGCCGTGCCGTTGTTGTCGATGACCGCCGCCGCGCCACTGGCGTCGCCGATCGCTTTGGCCACTGAGACCTGGTAGATGGCCCAATCGACCCCTGTGTCACCGCTCACTTGCACGTTGACCGCGCCCGATTGCAGCGAGGCGAGATTGTTTCCCAAATCCAACAATCCGACGAAGGCGTCTGTCGAGTTGACCGAACCGCTCCAGCCGAGTGCGGCGAACGTTTGTTGGTGACTTGGGTCGCCGTCAAAAAGTCGAACGAAATCGTCCGTCGCCAATCCGCCCCCTGTTTTCATCGAGAGCGCTAGCGAGCCGTTGATCACCCGTTCTCCTGGATCGAGGACATGCGTGATCGTGAAGGCGACGCTTGTCCCGCCGGCAATGTCATCAAAGCCGACGATCGGCTGCCCAGTCGAAGTCGCGACGTAAGACGCCCAGGCGGAATCAATCGCGGGATTGTCGACGCTTGTCACGCCATCGTAGGCAAAACCGTCGATGTCGCCGACGAGGTAGTCGCGGTGAGCGACCGTATAGACGCCTGGCGCCAAGCCAGCCTGCCAACTACCAGGTGCGGTCCAGTCGCCGTCAGGCGCGGTCCAATGCATCTCGCGAATATCGGCCGAGTCGGCCAACTGCGCCTCATACAAACTTTCGACGGCCACCGGCTGGTTGAGCGAGTCGACGTACCCCAGCGGCTGCGGGCCGAACGTGGCGTCGTTTACAAGCGCTCCTGTCGAGCCCACGAGCCAATTCTGCGCCGTCGGCGGATTCTGGATGATGAAGCTGTCGGCCGTGGAATTCCAGACGACCATATTGGCGCCGGCCCACCCGTGCCCGGTGCCGAAGTTACCCCGATTTCGAACATTGATTTGGTCGCCCTCAATCACAATATTGTCGAACAGCGAACCCGTCGCCCACCGCTGATGGGGCCCGGACTCATCGAGCGCGTTATGAGCCACCGAACGGTGAAACACATGGGGGCCCGGCGGGCGCGTGCTGTTGTTGACGAAATCGTGCCGGCCTGAGTTGGCCTCGGAATTCGTGACGAAGTCCAACTGCCCGCTCAGGTCGAATGTGTAGCGGCGTTCGCCTGTGATTTGGCTCTTGGGGTCGAGATTGACGGCGTCGTCGACCGTGACCCACTTTGCACTGGGGTTCGAGACAACCGCTGAACCGGCGAAGTACGCCGACGTCGTCCCGCGAACCCAGACGTCTTGCGCGGCGCTAATCGAGACAAAATCCCAGGCGTGATTCTCGTCAGTATCCGAGGCAAAGTCCGACTCGGCGCGAAGGTTCTCGACGCCGACATTCTCGATGCGACCATTCCAAGAGTACCGCTTGATCGTGCCGCCGCCGTACCGTTGCTCGAAGGCGTTTGCCAACGGCGCGTCGAGGAAGATCCGATTCCCTTCGATACGGGTGATCACCCGATCAAAGCGAATGTTGAGCGTCCCCGGCTGCCACTGTTGAACGGTTCCGCCGTCGGATCGCGGCGGGATCATATCCATCCCCAGATCGCTAATCCAATTGGCCGTACTGGGACGTTCGACGCGCACGGTGTCACCCACGGCGAAGCCGACGGTCGAGTCGACTCGAAAGCTGGTGGCGCCGACGGGGACCGTCTTGTCGATCATGTTGCGTGTCGAACCAATCAGCGACTGTGAACCGCTTCCCCCGACATTGATCAAGGCCCGCTGCGAAGTGCCCCGTGCGTGCAGGACGGTTCCGCCCCCGGCGTCGCGGCCAACGCCGCGCAGAACGACGCCGCTGGCGGAGATGTCCAGTTGGGTGGCAATGTCGAAATCGCCGGCAGTCAGTTGAACGGCCCCGCGGAATCCATCAGGGCCCAGCGGCAGGTTTGATACGTAGTCAATGGCAGCCTGGATCGTCGTCGTATCGTCGCCGGCAACCGGACCGACGGTCGTAACAGTGGGTACGTCGGGCGGAATGAGTTCGACGCCCCGTCCGCGGTACCCGACTCCCGAGAAATCCATGATGCGATCTCCCTGAGCATCGGGGACGTAGAGCATGCGGCCCGTTGCCCCCTGATAGGCCCAGACGCTGTCGACCGCAGCGGCGCGGCGCGCGGTCGAAGCGTTGGAAAGCGCCAATAGGACGACTACTACGTAGCCGAGAGATCGCGGCATGATTACTCGACTCACCGGAGGGATCGACAAGTGGGCGGCCGGCTCGGCGCTCAGGTCGCGAAAAATGAGTCGAGGATCGCGCGACGGCGGCCGTGCCAAGCTTCCATCCTGGCTGTTGGCTCCAGGGCGAGCAAGCTGCTTTTCAGGATGTGGATTCCGAATTCTGTGATCCCCATTCCGTCGGCCCATAGAGAATGACCGGTTTTTTGTGGTTGGCGAGGGCTCGGTTTGCGTATGATGTGGCAGAGCGTTTGTCGTCTTTTCTGCATCTTATGACGCAAATTCGACTGCCGATTGGTCAGTCGCGGCGACGCGGAGGCCTGTTCGTTATTCTTCGGCGCGAGTCTCGCAAAGTCAGGTTCCAGGTCTTTTTGATGCGTGACGTCCCTCACGTAGCATTGCTCATTGAAACCTCGCGCGAGTATGCACGAGGACTGCTGCGCGGCGTGGCGCGGTACCACCAGGAACACGGACCGTGGTCGCTCGTGTTCGAGCCTCACGGGCTCGAGGACGCGCCGCCGGCTTGGCTCAAGTCGTGGCGCGGCGACGGCATTCTGGCGCGGATCGATAATCGCCGCATGGCCGACGCGATTCTTCAATCGGGAATCCCCGCCGTCGACGTACGGGGCGCCTTTCCCGATCTTGGATTGCCTTTTGTGGGCGTCGACAATCGGCCGGTGGCCCAACTCGCGTTCAATCATTTGCTGGACTGCGGGCTGCGGCATTTCGCGTTTTGCGGCACGCCGCGGGGAGCCAATCCAAACCAAGACCTCCGTTGCGACCTATTCGTCGAACTGGCGCGTGGCGCCGGCTTCGCGTGTGAAGTCCTCCTGGGCCCTGGCAACCGCAGTCGGGTGAACGATTGGGACCGGGCGCAGCAACAAACGGCTGCGTGGCTGCAAGATCTCCCGAAACCCGTTGGGATCATGACGTGCCACGACGACCGCGGTAATCAGGTAATCGAGGCCTGCCGCCGGGCTAACTTGCGCGTGCCCGACGACGTGGCCGTGGTGGGCGTCGACAACGACCCGCTGCTGTGCAACCTCTGTACGCCGCCGCTATCGAGCATCGACATCAATTCGATGCAGATCGGTTATGACGCCGCCAAACAGCTCGCCGCGATGATGGCGGGCGGAAAGCCGCCAACGCAGCCGGTGCTCAGCGGCAAGCCGCGCGGCGTCGCGGCCCGGTTGTCGACTGACATGTTGGCGATTGAAGACGAGGAGGTGGCCTCGGCGATCCGTTTCGTGCGCGAGCAAGCCGTCAAAGGCATTACAGTCGGCGAGGTGCTGGCGCGGGCGACGCGTTCGCCGACGACTCTGGAGAGACGCGTAAAACGCCTTCTAGGACGGACGATTAAGGCGGAAATCACACGGATCAAACTGTCGCGAGCGCGGCTCCTCTTGTGCGAAACTGAGTTGACGGTGGCGAAGATCGCCGAACGGTGCGGGTTCAGCGAAGCGCGCTATTTTTGCGAAGTCTTTCGAAAGCAAGAGGGAATGACGGCCACGGATTACCGCCAAAAGTTTCGCGAGTAGGCCGCTCCGTGCGGCTGCCCGCACAGCCGCTCGGTATTTCTCATGCGGTTCTTATGCCGCGGGCGCCTCCGTCGAAAAAACGGAGTCGTTATCCGTAAATATTGATTGCGGAGTTCTTCGCACCCTGGCATTCTCAAACAAGGCAAACCGACTGGCGGGCTGCCTCCCCTTTTCCTCGGGCCTGTTGGTCCTTGCCAATTCGATTCGCGCCGACAGCGAGCGCGGGACCGCTTTCCTGCGAAGGTTGGCGTGACTTGCCGCAGCTTTTTGACAACGCCCCGCCGTCAGCACGAAGAGCACGGCGGGTCAGTCTTTTCACGAATACGTCTCGTTTGATGAGACGCTATCCAGCTTTTCTAATTACCACGCGGAGGGACGCATCCATGTCCTGCATCAAAGAGTGGCGTCGACATGGGGTCGGCCGCGTTTTGTGCGTTCATTTTCTCGCAGCGCTGGCCGTCGCAACGGTTGCCACCCAGGGTGCGCGGCCGGTTCACGGCGCGGTTGTCGTCTACGACGGCTTCGGCGACGCCGACAAAAACAACAACGGCATCCCGCTGGAGCCCGCCGACGTCGACGTCAGCGGCGCGGGCGATGGAACGGTTGGGCCCTACGTTGCCTTGGGGAACGGGGGATCGCCGGCAGTCTACCCGCTGGACACCATGGTCAACGAGGTGACGGCCGTTGAGAATGCGGCGGATACGGGCATCCGCTGGTATTCCATCGGCGGCTGGACCGGCAGCACTCCCAGCGAAACGTCCGATCCGCGGGCGGCGGTCTCGATCCTCAGCGACGCAGCAGGCGACTTGCCGGAAACCAATACTGAGATTGGATTTTACCACCGCGAGGCCGGTGTCACGAAATTTGCCGAGGCGATCGACGACGGGTTGGCGTTGGCCTTCGACAGCAAGGGGCGCGGCAATGCAGCCGCAGGCTTCTTCAACAGCCGAGTCGAGCTGGGGCCAGAAGTCGACGATGAAGTCAAGGTCAGCTTTGACTTCCGGATTTGGTACAGCGCTCCGGGATTCAATAGCAACACAAACATCAACCAGGTCCCGGCCATAGGCGACTTGCGGTTTGGCGTCTACTTGGACGCGGACAACCAACTCGGACAATCGAATCCCAAGGCCGGTCAACTCGCGTCGTCGACCGTCGATGATCCAGCCGTTTGGGGCCAGGCGAACGGCAACTTTCGCGGCGACGCCGGCGCTTCGACGCTGGCAGGAGCCAACGGCGATCCCGGGTGGTTTGTCAAACTTGGCATCGACGACCCGGACCAAAGCAGCTTCGACCAGCTCGATATTAATCGGATCAACGAAGAAACCAATCTCGGCTCGGCGTCCGACATGCGGATCTTGAACGGCGCGACGGACTTTGTGACCAAGCCTGAGGCTGCCGACTTGTTGCGCTTCATGGAAATCGACAAAGTCTACAATCTGTCGTTGAGTCTCAAGCGATTCGACGATCCCAATACGCCCGAGACGACCGGGGACACGATATTCGCAACGACAACGATCACAGAAGTGACAAGCGGCATATCGTGGAGTTTTGGCAACTACGAACCCGTGGTAAACGCCACGACGGAGATTCCTGACGGCATCAGCAGCGACGCCTGGGACTACTTTGTGATGGGCACCGGCGGTTCGTCGAGTTCCGACGACTTCGACTGGTTGATTGACAATTTCACGGTCGAGGTGTTTGGCAGCAACGCGCCGGCAAATAATGCTGATTTCAACAACGACGCCATCGTCAACGGCGCTGATTTCTTAATTTGGCAACGGGGCTTAGGACTGACGGATCAGACCGACAAGAGCAATGGCAACGCCAACGCGGACGCCGTCGTCGACGGACAGGATCTGGCCGTTTGGGCGTCGACCTTTGGGACGTCGCCGTCGGCCTGGGCGGCCGCGGGGTCGGTGCCCGAACCGGGAGCGGTTCTGTTGATCGCGACCGCGTGCCTCGCCTTGGCGGCGGGTCGACGAGGCTGTCGACTCCTGTAACGAATTTCGACAACGAGCTGGAGATTCTCTTCCTTTGGGACGTGACGGACGTGCATCCCGATTCGCTTCTTCTAACCGGAGGGTAGTACTAATGATGATGCTCAAGACGGACACTTGGACGCGACTTGCGACGCGCGGGTTGGCGATCTTGTTCGCCCTGTCGGCGATGTCGGCGCCGGCGACCGCCGCGATGATTGATGTTGTCGATGACAGTTGGGTCGACGGCGACCGCACCAATGGCGCCGATCCCTTGGATACCGACTGGTGGGCGTCCACCACGAGCAGCGCGATCGAAGTCACGATCGGCCCGCCCAACTCGTTGGGGCTCGTCACGGGGACTTCGGGACGCGGCATTCATGGCACGTTCGCATCGCAAGCTTTGGTCAATGTCGGCGACACCCTGACGGCGACCTTCACGTTCACCACCCCTGCGACGATTGGCGGCGGCTCGGCGGCGTACAAAATCGGCCTGTTCAATAGCAACGGTTCCGACCTTGCCCAAGATATCAGCGCGTCGTCGGGTTCGCCCAATGCGCTCTACAACCCCGTGGAGGGGTACATGATGGACTACGACGTGAACACGTCGACGGAAAACATTCAGTTTCGCGTGCGGTCGGCCGTCTCAGGCCAATTGCTCGCCACCACCGGCGATTACACGCCGGTGTCTAGCGGCGGCGACCCCTACACGCTGGCTCCCGGGACGACTTACACGGGAGTGTTTTCAATCGCCAAAGCGGCGGCTGGCCTCGATCTGAGCGGCTCGCTCAGCGACGGCGCGGGCCTGCTGAGCACCTACTCAACCAGCGATCCGACGGGGACGATTGGTTCGCTGGACGTGCTGGCCTTTCACGCCAATAGCCGCATCTTCGGATCCACCAACGCCAGCGGGGATCCGGACAACGGCATTGAGTTCTCGAATATCAAGATTGAGTTTACGCGCGTCCCCGAACCTGCCGCCGCGGCGCTGACGGCCATGGCGCTTGCTGCGGCTGCGGCGTACGGCGGGGCGCGGCGGCAACGCAAGTAGTCCAGTCGCCGCAGTCCGAGGGGAGGCCTTTGGTCGCCCCCGGACTGCGGCAACTTCTCACACGGAGAATGGATGGCATGAAGGAATTAAGTTTCTCATCGAGCCGACCGCGGTTCCGCGCGGGTTTTACCTTGGTGGAATTGCTGGTCGTGATCGCCATCATTGGCGTTCTGGTGGCGCTGCTGTTGCCGGCCGTACAGGCGGCGCGCGAGGCGGCGCGGCGCATGTCATGCACGAACAATCTCAAACAATTGGGCCTCGCCGATCTCAACTACGAATCAACCAAGGGCAACTTCGTGCCGGCCCGACTGGGTCCCGATTCCACCAACTCGCGCGAGGTGCAGGACTTAACCACGGCGATCCAACGGTCGGGCGCCAGCGGGTTCGTACTCATGCTTCCGCAGTTGGAGCTTTCGGCGCTCTACAGCCAGCTGGACGTTTACAACAACGAAAGCATCTTTCCGGCGACAAAGGTGAGTTCGGGTACGTGGCGAACGGCGGCGAGGATGCAGGCGATAGGGACCCGACCGGAGGCGTTTGTGTGCCCTTCGGCGGGGTCGGAGCCGATTCCGGCGGATCAGTACGCGACCTGGGAGATCCCTCCTGCAACGGGAGACTACGCCTTCGTCGCGGGCCACCGCGGCGTCAACGGCGGTTTTGCTGTGAACGCTTGCATGACCAAACACCACAACACCGGGGCGCATCTGTATTGGAACGTTCGAGAGATGCGGCAGATTGAGGACGGCACCAGCGCCACGCTTTCCATCGGCGAGGTGATCGAGTCTCACACGCGCGACAGCTCCAATATCTGGACGTATACGCTGCGGTATGCAGATTCCTACCGAGTGACGGATGTCGTGATCAACACGCCGCCAGGGGTAGACGCGCAAAGCGTCGGCGAAGGCGAGGGCTCGATCGCAACTGTCAACGGCGCGTTCGCCAGTCGACATCCCAGCGGGGCCAACTTTGTGTATCTCGACGGCCATGTCGTGTTCGTTGAGGACAGCATCGATTTTGATCTGTACCAAAACATGTCGACCATCGCCGGGCCGCCGCAATCGCTCGACGTGAACGATAAACAGTTTTGTTCGGATAATCGCTACTAGGCGGCGGCGCGGACCACTGGTTGCGTCCCGCCGCGTCGACCGAGCGCCATAAGAAGTGAGATGGATGTGAAGGATCAGTCCCGAGGTCAATCGCTGCGTTCCGTGCGTCGCCGTTGGCTAGCGCAAACTGGCGTAGCGGGCTTAGCTCTGCTGCTGAACGCCGTTGGGTGCGGCGACGGCCGGCCGACCCGCGTGGCTGTCTCGGGGACGGTGACGATTGACGGCAAACCGCTGACCCACGGCAACATCAAGTTCGTCCCTACGGGGGCGCGACCTTCTGCGGGCAAGATCGATGAGAATGGTCATTTTACCCTGACCTGTTACGATGGCGACGATGGCGTGGTGCTCGGGAAGCACCGCGTGGCTGTATCGGCCAGCAAGATCCTCTCGGAAAGCAAGATTCAGTGGTTCGCTCCCAAGAAATACGCCGACTTTCGCGCCTCGGGGCTGGAGTACGACATTACCGAGCCGAACGACGATTTGCGGATCGAACTGACCTGGGATGGCGGGAAACCGTTTGTCGAATGAACGCCCCCGTACTTGTTGCTCTGCCGCTGCTGCGCGACGGCGCTCGCGCCAAAATGCCGTTTGCATTCGGCTCGTCGCTTGCGTGCGTCTGGCTTGCGACCTTGCTGCCTGCGACTGCGACGTCCGCCGCCGAGATCGTGGTCTCCACGGCGGCCCAAATCGCGTCCGCGCTGGCAACGGTCCAACCGGGCGACACGCTGCTCATGGCTGACGGCGTCTGGACCAACCAGCGCATCCAATTCGCGGCCAATGGCACGGCGGCTCAGCCCATTACCCTGCGAGCGCAGAACCCGGGCCAGGTCGTGCTCAACGGCAATTCCAAGCTCAACGTCTCGGGCAATCACTTGGTCGTCGACGGCCTGCGGTTCGAGGGCGGAGCCCTGGCGGCCGGCGACGCGGTCGTGGAGTTTCGCGGGTCAAAGGGCGAAGCGATTAATTCGCGGCTCACCAATTCGGCAATCATCGACTACAACCCGGCCGACGTCGACACGCGGTACTTTTGGGTCTCGCTGTACGGCCAGAACAATCGGGTCGATCACAACCGGTTCGAGGGGCAAGACCATTCCGGCGTCACGGTCGCCGTGTGGCGCGACTCGGCCGGCCCCGACAATCACCTGATCGACGCGAACCATTTCGTCGATCGTCCGGCGCCGGTCAATCCCAGCAGCACCAACGGGTTCGAGACGATTCGGATCGGCACGAGCGACGAGTCCTTGAGCGATTCGTTCACGACGGTTCAAAACAATTTGTTTGAACGCGTCGACGGCGAGATCGAAATCATCTCCAACAAGTCGGGCGGCAACGTCTATCAGTACAACACGTTTCGCGAGTCTGCCGGAACGCTGACGTTGCGACACGGCAACAACGCTACCGTGGCCGGGAATTTTTTCCTGGGCGAAAACAAAGACGGCAGTGGAGGGATTCGCGTCATCGGCGAGGGGCATGCGGTCGTCAACAACTACATTGCGAGCGTTGACGACCGTGCCGGTGGCGCAATCTCTCTGTCTGCGGGCGTACCCAGCTCTCCGCTCAACGGTTACTACCAAGTGCGCAACGCCCTGATCGCGCACAATACGGTCGTCGACGTCGGCGGTCCGGCGGTGACTTTCGACGACGGTCTGGGCGGCAGCGGACGCTCGCTTCTGCCGGAGAATGTCACCGTAGCCAACAACCTGTTCCGCAGCAACGGCCCGGCCGTCTTCGAGGGGGCCGAGGGCGCCGACTGGACGTGGGAGGGCAATCTCGCATTCGGCGGCTCGCTTGGCCCGAAGGCGGGAGCCGGCGGGATCACCGTGGCCGATCCGCAACTGCAACTCGACGGCAACGGCGTCTGGCGACTCGCAGCCGGCAGCCCCGCCATCGACTCCGCCGCCGGCGGCTACAGCAGCGTTGTGATAGACGATTTTGACGGCCAGCCGCGCATCGGTTTGTACGACGTGGGCGCCGACGAGTTGTCGATGGCGACCATCGTGCGACGACCGCTCACCGGCAACGACGTAGGTCCGGGCTGGCTGACGGTCGGTCCGCCGATTGGCGGCGGCGGGGGCTGCTTTGCCGACGGCTGCGCCATTCAGGCTGAGGATTTCGCCTATCTGCGCGATCCCAACAACGACGGATTCACCTGGACCGTCCTGGCCGACCCGACCGCGCTGGGCGGTGCAGCACTGCGGGCCCCGTTGGGCGACCGCATCGACCTGCCCGCCGAGACGCACGACGCCCTGGCCGTGTACGAAGTGTCGTTCCAACAAGAGGGCGTCTACCGGGCTTACTATCGGGCGGCGGGGGACAATGGCAGCTCCGACAGCATTTACGTGCCGGATGACTTCAATATCGACCCCGACAACTCCGACTCCACGAGCCAGGACGGGTCCTATCGCTGGGAACTCGGCGGGCTGTTCACGATCGACAGCGCGAACGTCGGCATGCCGCTGGAGTTTCGCATTGGCAAGCGAGAGCAGGCGACCCGCCTCGATGCGCTCGTGCTGCATTTGAATCAGGCGTTGACCGCATCGGAACTCGACGCGCTGTTTACGGTGAACTACGGCGAGGCGGACTTCAATCGCGACGGCGTGGTTGACGGCGCCGATCTGACCGTCTGGCAGCAGAACTTCGGGCTTGTCGGCTCGGCGACCATGTCCCAGGGGGACGCCACCGGCGACGGGACCGTTAGCGGCGCGGACCTCTTGCTTTGGCAACGTCAGCTCAGCGGTTCCGCGAGCGTCGACGCGGCCGCCACGGTGCCAGAACCCAGTTCACTGGCAGCGCTGGCGTTCGGAGCCGCGGCGTTACTAACAATCCGCTGCAACGCGGCAGGGCGTCGCGTCCAGATTTGAACGAGGAAGCCATTCATGAATCCCGAACAGAGTTCATCTGCCGGCACCCGCCGAGATTTTCTGCGAACGACGGCCGCAGCCGCAGCGCTGGCCGCGCCGACGATTGTCCCGGCGAGCGTCTTTGGCGCCGCAGCGCCCAGCAATCGTATCACGCTGGGTTGCATTGGCCTGGGCAACCAGGGCTACCCTGTGATGCAGCGGTTCCTCGAAAACGAACAATGCCAGGTGCTGGCCGTGTGCGACGTCAACCGCGGCAGCGACGGCTACAAGAACGAAGGGCAGCTCTTGGGCCGTGAACCGGCTCGCGAGGCGGTTGAGAAACATTACGGAAAATCCAAGTCGGGCGGCGGCTACAAGGGCTGCGACGCCTACAACGACTTCCGCGAGATCCTGGCCCGCGGCGACATCGACGCCGTGGTGATCGCCGCGCCCGATCATTGGCATAGCACCATGACTGTGCAAGCGTGCGAGGCCGGCAAGGACGTGTATTGTGAAAAACCGTTGGGGCTGACGATCGCCGATCAACAGGCGATGGTGCGTGCGGTGCGGGAGCACAATCGCGTTCTGCAAACCGGCAGCCACGAACGTTCCAACCCCAACGTCCGCAAGGTCGTGGAACTGGTTCGCAGCGGAGCGATCGGCAAGGTGAAGCGAGTGGTCGCGAACGTGGGTCGGCACAACATGATCGGCCCCGGTCCCGGCTGGCAGCCCATGCCGGTGCCCGAGGGGTTTGATTACGACATGTGGCTCGGCCCGGCGCCGACGGCGCCTTACCACCAGGACCGATGTCTGTATCGGTTTCGGTTCAACTACGACTATGCCGGGGGGCAGGTCACGAACTTCGGCGCCCACTCGCTGGACATCGCGCAGTGGGGGCTCGGCATGGACGACTCCGGTCCCGTGGAGGTCGAATCAATTTACGCCGAATTCCTCCCGAAAGGCAGTCTATTCAACGCCGCCACGTTCACGCATTTCCGTTGCAAGTATCCCGGCGGCGTCTCGCTGGAATGCGTCACGGGCGAGCCGTCCGTACGTTGCGTCTTCGAAGGGACCGAGGGGTTGGTGCGCATCGATAATCAGGGGCGTGAGTTCGTCACGATTCCCAGCGACCTGAAGTCCGACCGATTCGGCGACGACGTGCCCGAGGTCTATGCCAGCAACGACGACCACCAGCGGAACTTCATCGACTGCGTCAAATCGCGGACCAAGCCGGCGGCGCCCGTGGAGGTCGGGCATCGCAGCGCCACGGTTTGCCACATCGGCAATATCGCTTTGCGTCTGGGTAAGAAGCTGAAATGGGATCCGCAGGCCGAGCGTTTTGTCGGCAGCGAAGCAGCCAACAATATGCTCAGTCGCCCCGTCCGTGAATCCTGGAAGCCATCCGCCGTATAACGCGACGCCGAGTCGCCTTGCGTCAATCGCACCTTGCGTGCGCCCTTCTTCTGCGGTCAAAAACATTGAAACCGTCGCCCGTCCAGAACCCGTCTGCAATCTCAAACGCCCGTGCCAAAGTTACGGATGCGACGGTGGTGGGCGTCAAATTATATTTTCTCCCGGTCCAGACGCGGATGCCGCTGAAGTTCGGCGCTGAGACGCTGACCTCCGTTACCTGTGCGCGGGCTTGCGTGGTCGTGTCCGATCGCGCCGGGCGCACTGCCGAAGGATGGGGGGAAACGCCGCTCAGCGTGCAGTGGGTCTGGCCGAGTCAAATCTCGTATGAATCCCGCCACTCGGCGCTCCGCGATTTCACGGAACAATTGGCGTTCGCCTGGGCGACCTTTGACAACCCAGGACATCCGCTCGAAATTGGCGCCGATTTTCAGCAGCGGCAGCTCCCGGCGTTGCTTGCCGGCTACAACCGGTCGTGTCCGCCGGCCGAGAAGATGCCGCTGCTGGCGGCGCTCGTCTGCTGCTCGCCGTTCGACATTGCATTGCACGACGCCTACGGTCAGCTGCTGGGAAGGCCGACCTACGAGACGTATACCAGCGAGTTCATGAGTCGGGACTTGGCCGGCTTCCTCGAACCGGCTGCCGGATCGAACGTATCGTTCGCGGGTCGGTATCCGGCGGATTATTTGGCCGCGGTTCGCGACGACCACCCGCCGGTCTGGCATCTGGTGGGCGGTCTCGATGCGCTGGACTCGGACCACGTCGACGCCCCCCGTCCCGACGACGATGAACCCTATCTACTTGACGAATGGATCGACCGAGACGGACTTGAGTGCCTTAAGATCAAACTGCGCGGCAACGACCTCAATTGGGATTACGATCGGCTCGTGGCCGTCAGCCGAGTGGGATTCCCTCGCGGCGTTCGCTATCTAACCGCTGATTTCAATTGCACGGTCCGCGATCCGGCCTACGTGAACGAAGTACTCGATCGGCTCCGGTCCGATGAACCCGCGGTTTACGATTCGATCCTGTACGTCGAACAACCTTTTCCTTACGAACTCGAGCATAATCAACTGGATGTCGCCAGCGTCTCGCAGCGCAAGCCGTTGCTCATGGACGAGAGCGCTCACAATTGGCAGTTAGTCCGATTGGGACGCACGCTGGGCTGGACGGGTGTAGCGCTCAAGACGTGCAAGACGCAGACCGGCGCCCTATTGAGTCTGTGCTGGGCCAAGGCCCACGGCATGTATGTGATGGTCCAGGATCTGACCAATCCCATGCTTGCTCAAGTGCCGCATGTTCTGCTGGCCGCGCATGCCGAGACCATGATGGGCGTCGAATCGAACGCCATGCAGTTCTACCCAGCCGCGTCGCGACCGGAGATGGCGGTGCATCCCGGAATCTACCGCCGCCGCGGCGGGCGCCTTGATCTATCCACCTTGTGCGGGCCCGGGTTCGGCTATCGGTTGGACGAAATTGCCCGCGAGCTGCCGACTCCGGCCGCTGAACACGGCCAACTGCGCGGGACGTCATGAACAAGGACTGGATCCCTCGGGCGCGCCAAGCGACGTGGCTGACGGTCGCGCTGCCGCTGTGGCTTGGCATGTGCGGCGCTGACGCGGCCCCTCCTGGCGCCGACGCTGTCGACGGCGTCGTGATCTGGGACGCCGAACGCCTTGTCGCGTTGAGACAGAATCACGACCAAGCGGACGGACCGGTCGCGGACGCCCTCGCTCGCGTTCGCCGTAACGCTGACGTTGCCTTGGAACGCGGTCCCTACTCGGTCGTTGGGCACGGCGAGCCGCCCCCCAGCGGCGACGATCACGACTACATCAGCTTCGCCAACTACTGGTGGCCCGATCCAGACAAGCCCGACGGCAAGCCCTTCATACGTCGCGACGGCGTCACGAATCGCCGTCAAGTTGCCAAAGGCGACCGTGAGCTAATCAATCTCCTGGCCGACGACGTCGAATCGCTTGCCCTGGCCTATTTCTTTTTCGGCGATCAGCGGTACGCCGAACACGCGTGCGTGCTATTGGAAGCGTGGTTTCTGGACGAAGCGACGCGTATGAATCCAAACCTGCGGTTCGCGCAAAACGTACCCGGTCGGCACGACGGCCGAGGGGCCGGAATCATCGACACGCGGGCCTTTGCGACCTTGTTAGACGGCGTAGCGTTGCTGAAGACGGCTCCAAGCTACACCGCGGAACTCGACGCGGCGTTGCACGCGTGGTTTGACGACTTCCTCAACTGGCTCCTCGTCAGTTCGGCTGGATGCGAGGAACGCAAAGCCGAAAACAACCACGGCAGTTGGTACGCCGCGCAGTCCTCTCGGATCGCGTTGTTTGTCGATCGGCCGATCGTGGCGGTGAAGATTCTCAAAGAGGTTTGCACCGAGCGCCTGCCCAAGCAATTCAGGCCCGACGGCTCCCAGCCGGAGGAACTGGCCCGCACGATGGGGCTGCACTACAGCTTGTTCAATCTGACGGCGTTGGGCGTCGCGGCGCGAGTTGGCGATCGGGTGGCCGTCGACGTCTGGAACGCCGGCGACGGACAGTCCGCAATCTTGGCCGGTTTGCAATACGTCCGGCCCTATCTTGCGGGAGAGCAGGCGTGGCCGCACCAGCAAATTCGGCGCGTGGAGATTAACTCGTCGACCGCCTTGTTCTTTCGCCAAGCGTCTCGGGCCTTTGGAGATCCAACTTGGCTGACGCTGATTCCCCGCATGCCGCATCGCGATATCGACTACGATTACTCCGCGCTCGTGACGCCGCCGGCGGCTATGAGCGTCGCCGAGGTCGGTCGCGCACCGACTCCGGACGATTTGCCTCAGGCCACGCCGGCGGCAATTCGCAAGCTTCTCCCAAACGATTGGACCGGAGCGGCGACGATCGAATCCCTCGACCCGCGCGACGACTACTTGCAGGAAGCGGCCCGGGGGATGCAACGCGGCGGCGCGTGGGACGCGACATCGGGAGAACGTTTTCCGCTGGTTCGTATCACGGGAAACGTGCGCTGGAACGATATCGTTTCGCAAGTCGACGACGCTGACCTGGTAATGCAAACGGGCTCGACGACCGTACTGCGAGCGCCGCTGCTGGTCGCGCCTGGCGCGACGCTGCTGATTGAGGCCGCAGACGTCCGACTCAGCAGTCAACGCGGCGCCTTGTTGCTGAATGCCGGTCGGTTATTCGTGATCGACGCCGAGATAACGGCGTGGGACGAGCGCGCCGAAAAACCCTCCGATTTGCCCGACCCCGAGAGGTTTCGCAGCTACATCGCCTCGTTGATTCGATCGGAAACCTATTTGGCCGACAGCGTTTTCGTAAATCTCGGCTACCACTCCCCGACGTGTTACGGCATCAGCTTGTCCAGCGAGCCGGAACGCGAGCAACCTGAGCGGCAGCGAGATTGGCCAACCGGCATACTTGCGGGCAATCAGTTTCGCGGGCTCTACTACGGCTTCTATTCGTTTGAGGCCCGTAACGTTTACATCGTCGACAATCACTACTTGCGGTGCATTCTGTACGGAATTGACCCGCACGACCGATCCACGCAATTTGTGATCGCCCGCAACTTGACCGAGAGGACGCAAATCAAACACGGCATCATTGGTTCGCGCCGCATCTCGCAGAGCCGTATTGTCGAGAATACTTCGCGAAATAACGCCGGTTCCGGGATCATGCTCGACCGTGCCTGTACGAACAACATTGTGCAGGATAATAACGTTTACGGGAACGGCCAGGGAATCGCCGTCTACGAGAGCAGTCACAACGACCTTCGCGGCAACCTGGTGCTGCGCAACAAGTTGTCCGGCGTACGAGTTCGCAACAGCGTTGCCATCGAGGCCGTCGACAACACGGTCGTTGCGAACGGCGGCTTCGGCTTCGAGCTTGCCTCGCGTCGCTTGGACGACCATGAGCAGCGCGCCGCACGCGGAGATCTCTACGACATCGGACTGGAGGCGTCAGTTATCGACAACGTGGTGACCGGCAATGCGGGGGGGGCGATCAAGGGCGTGGGCGTCGACAGGCTGCGCCTGGGACCCTTGTTTCGCGTGGTCGACGCTGCGTTGGTAGAGCGACGGACCAGCATCGCCGATTTGACGCTGAAGACATCAGCCGATCTTACGTTTGGCAGCGAACTGAAGGCCCATGCAAACCTGCTCCGCCGAGCTTTCGAGCCGAACGCAGAGGTCATCGATTTTCGCGGGTCGGATTGATACGCCCTGCCGCAGGAGTCCCCATGAGACCGACCTGGCCGAGTCATACAAGTGACGATTTGCGACGAGTGAGGCCCTTGCGGCATTCGGGCGGCCCTTGGCGCGCAACGAAGCAACCCCCGTCCGGTCGATTGTCGTCGACGACGAATACGACATAGCCCTTCCCGCGAGCTCCGGTTGGGAGCGAGGAACCACCATTTCTTGTTCGACCGTCATAGGAGAGCAATCCCATGCCATGAGGTCATTTGTTCAAGCCGAAAGAGATTGCTGCGAGCGGGCGGGCGGCCGAGTTCGAGTAAGTTCGTGCCAAGAAGATCCCCGCGGCGGAGCACATCGGGCGACCCGCAACCGCTGGAAGAATGCGTACGGATGGGCGTTTAGGCCAGGCAAAGCGATTCAAAGAGCTGATGAACGAGAACGATCAGCTGAAGCGATTGTTGGCCGACGCGGAAATCGCCAAGGCGATTTTGAAGAAGCCGCTTCGAGATCCTCTCGTGCCCGACCAGACGGCGCCGGCGGAACTCAACCGTACCGTTCCTTGAATCAATCGTTGTTCGGTCTCGACGCATTGGCGTATCTAGCTTGCCATAGCGAGGCGATGGGCATTGACCTCCGGCGGCGTGTCGCACACAAACAAGCCAGTCTCAATGTCAGCCGGGCCGATGCCGCACCCTGAGTCAACAGACAAGGCAAATGGCGCTACGAGCATCGACAACGAGATCGCCTCAGGTCGCCGATCGTGCAGTTAGATCGCATGGCAGAGACCCGCTAGGACAATCCAATCAACAGCCAGGCGCTGCACAGGGCGCCATATCGCGACAATGCCGGCCTGCTCCCCAAAACCTGATCCGTGTGTTATGAGAGTCTCAACCGCCCGTGGGCGGGCAGAAGGAGACTCAGGATGTCGACGACGCGAGGCAAGCGGCGCAGCTCGGAGCAGATTGTCCGGAAGCTTCGCGATGCCGCTGCTGAATGCCGGCAAGGTCTTGGTCGCGGTGCTGCAGGCGTTGGAAGTGAGCGAGGCGACGTACCACCGCTGGCGGAACCCGTATGGCGGGATGAAGAAGCACGGCTCAAGAGGCACAAGTCCGCCACCGAGTCATCCGCATTGCCCCGGCGCCGCAACTGCGGTCGAGGATGGAATGATGAAGCGCCTTGGCCGAGACCATTGGGCGTTGAGAGCTCGTTCCATGCATCAACCGGGAGCCGGCCGAAGGGGTTCTTTAAGTTCGCTTTTCACGGCGCTGGCGCTGCTGCAATTGGCGGCCACGCCTGCCGTGGCCAAAGAATTTCTGGTCAAGGATGTCCATGAATTGAAGTTGGCCGCGAAATCTGCGCGGCCCGGCGACCACGTGATTATGGCCGAGGGCGAGTGGCGAGACGCTAAGCTCGTGTTCAGTGGCCAGGGTACGAAGGCCGCGCCGATCACCTTGAGAGCCGCCGCGCCGGGCAAGACAGTGATGACGGGGGCGAGCGAGTTGCGCCTCGGCGGTGAGAATCTCGTCGTCGACGGCCTCCTTTTTCAGAATCCGGCGGCCACTGTCAGCGACCTGATTCAGTTTCGCGTCGATTCCAAACGGTTGGCGTTCAACTGCCGTTTGACAAATTGCGCGGTCATCTCGACGCTGCAAGTCGAAAACTCGCAGGAGAGTCGGTGGGTCAATCTTTACGGCTCGGGTCATCGGGTCGATCGCTGCACGTTCCAGGGAAAGTCCGGCAAGGGCTCCACGCTGGTCGTGTGGCTGGTGAACACTGGCGATGGCCGGCATCAGATTGAACAAAACTACTTTGGTCCCCGAGAAAAACTTGGCAAGAATGGCGGTGAAACGATCCGTATCGGCGATAGCAAAACCTCAATGTTGGCTGGCGATTGCGTGGTCGAAAACAACCTATTTGAAAGATGCAACGGCGAGACGGAATGCATTTCCAATAAGTCCTGCGGCAATACTTATCGCCACAACACGTTTCTCGAGGTCAGCGGAACGCTCACGTTGCGGCACGGCAACGACTGCCTCGTCGAGCAAAACGTGTTTTTGGGAAACAAAGCGCGCGGAACTGGCGGAGTGCGCATCATCGGCGAGGACCACATCGTCCGCGGCAATTACTTTGAGAAGCTCACGGGAGACGACGCCCGCTCTGCCCTCACCTTCATGATGGGCATCCCGAACTCTCCTGCTGATCGATACTTCCAGGTCCAGAGAGCAATCGTACAGGACAACACGTTCGTCGAGTGCGAGCACACGCTGCTGATTGGACTGTCCGACGACCGCAAGGCGACGCTCCCCCCCATTGAGACCGTCATTACGGGAAATGTGGTTGTGGCTGAAAAATATACCGTGGTCGAAGCTCGCTGCCCCCTCGACGGCATTACGTGGAAGCAGAATCACTTCTTCGGCAAGGATTTAGGAATGCCGCCAGTGGCTGGAGTTGAGACCGACAATGCAATGGTGGCGCCATTGCCGCCGGTCTCGAGAGCACTTGTTGGGGTCTCCTGGAGAGCGAAACTGCCGGCTAGCATGAAGGTCCGTCCGCGTAGTCGCCGTAAACCGCCCTGAACTGATATGGCAAAGGGAAAGGATCGAATGTCGACTTTCACGCGGCGAACGGTGTTGACGGCGGTTCAAAACTGCTGCGCGGGAGGGCCGGGGGGCCAGGCGATGGGACGCGTCCTGGAGGTTTCGTTCGCGGCCCTGGTCGAGGGGTTCTCATCCAGCGCGCGACCCCTTGCTCCATCGCGCCGGTCGGGGGCGTGGCGTCCGTTGACCGTGATGTTCGCGCAGCGCCTGCGCGACGTTCCGCTGGCGCCACAATTCGGCCGTTCACGCCGATATGCTAGCATCCGCGACAGCCGCCCTCAGGCGCCGCCCCAGGGGGCGTGTCGCCAAGACGCCGGAATCAGCCTTCTGTTTCGGCCGCGCATGGCATGATCGGCGGCCGGGCTGATCGCCACGGCCCGCCCGCGCCAGCAGTGACGGATGAGGTTTGACAACCTTCCGTTGGGCTTGTAGGTTCGGTCCGGACTGGGCGGCAACCGGGGCGCAGAGCAGAGCAGAAGTGGCCAATCCTCGCTTGAATTTGCGGACGAATTTGCGCACCATGCTGCTGGCGCTCGCCTGGCAGGTCGCGACCGTCGGTCAGGGCCTGACCATCGTCACCAAATACGTGCCGGCGGGGGAAACGATCCCGTCGGTGGGCGTCGCCCAAGCGCAGCCGGACAACACGGTCGGCGGCGGCGACCTGCCGTCCATCGTTCGGGCCGCCGCCGACGCGTGGGAAGCGCTCATCCACGATTCGTGGACGCTCACCATCGAGTATGGGTGGTATCCGACCGATCCGATCTCACAGACGGCGTACCATCAGGGCGTGAGCGCAGGCGGCGCACCGCAGCGCGAGACCTCGGGCAGCATCGCGTTCAACAGTCAGTACAGCCGCACGCAGCCGCTCTATCTCGACCCCACCCCCGCCGCCAGCGAGGAGTTTGCGTGGTCGCAACAGAAGTTCGCGGACTTGGGGGGCGGGCTGGTCGAGATTCAGCGGGACATGACGGGGACCACGCCCGAAGCGCTGAACAGTTACGACCTCTACTCAATTGCGCTCCACGAGCTGGGGCATGCGTTGGGGCTGGTCGGCTGGGCCTTTTTTAACAGCGAAACGGCCGACGGCGACATTGACGTCGTCAGCGGCCAGTTCGCCGAAACGGTCATCCCCACGAGCGCCGCGCATCTCGCCGTCGTCGGCCCGCTGATGTCCAGCACCGCCCG